>JBIOUY010000373.1:0-16913 GCA_044867445.1 Gemmatimonadales bacterium | reverse complement strand
GGAGGTTTAGGGGGTCACGGGTCACGGGTCGCGAGTCGCGGGTCGCGAGGTAGACAGTCAGAGACCCGCGACCCGAGACCCGTGACGTCAACCGGCGGCTCACGTACAACGGAGTCCCGTCAATGGCCTACCGACCTAGCACCCCGATCTCCATGGACCACCCGGCCCAGTGGCTTGCCGTCCTCCGGATCGTGGTGGGACTCTATTTCGTGAAGTCGCTGGTGACCAAGATGAGTATCGTGCTGGCGGGCGGCGTCATTCCGGTTCCCATGGTCTCAGAACGGTGGCTCGGGACCATGCCCAAGCTCGTCGCCAAGCAGGCTGCGGAAAACCCTATCGCCTTCTACAAGCACTTTCTGGATGGGACAGTGCTGACCCATAGTGATCTCTTCGCCCACCTCACCGCTTGGGGCGAAACCGTGACCGGCCTGGGTCTCACTCTCGGCCTGCTCAATGGCTTGGCGGCGACGGTCGGGCTAATCCTGGTGATCAACTACGGACTCGCCAGCCAGTGGATGTCGCCCGGACAGCAGGGGTTTCATCTGGTGCTTTTCTTCCTGATGCTCACCTTCTTCTTTTCCCGCGCCGGCCGCACCTGGGGGCTGGACGGCTGGATCGCGAACGCTCGGCCCAAGTCGGTTCTCGCCCGGCGGCCGCTCTCCTAGGGAGCCTCCTACAACTCAGGGAACCGTGTGGGGCCGGCTCCGCCGGATGCCACCTACGACTCCGTCGGCCTCACAGTGGGCGTCTTGTTCGCTATAAACCACGCAGAATACGCCGTCGGTGTGCCAGCGGTCGTACCACATCCGCTGGACCACGCGGTCCTGGCCGGAAAATCGAGTGGAGGGCCGGTCGCCGTCGTACGCGGCGACATGGGTATGCACCGTCCCGGCCCACGTAGGAGGGCCGCATCGGTCGATGGAGGCAGTGGCGGAGATTGCCATCGAATCGGCCGCCTCCGGTGGCAGCGGCAGAATGCTTCCCACGAACACCGTATCGTGGCGCACGATGGCACCGAGGCAAGCGGCCCGCTCCTCGTGTGCCTGGACGCTCGCCTGCCAGAGCGCCTTGAGTGCAGTCCCGGCATCGGGACTGAAGCGAAACGTGGCCGAGGGTGCGGCAGGACTCTGAGCCGCGGCTGATCCAAAGAGGATGAACGCCAACGAGGCGCTGGCGCGCGCGGCTCTCAATATTGCGTCGTGGGAAATATCAGGCTGCCATCGATGCCATCGAGCTCGCAATGTGCCTGCTCGCTGCTGAAGAGCACGCAGAAGATTCCATTCGCCCTCCACCGTTGGCCCCACATCAGCATCACTCCCCGATCCGCGCCGGAGAAGCTCGAGTAAGGCCGCTGCCCCGCTCTCAGGGCGATGTGGGTATGCACCGTCCCCTGCCACTCCGGCGGCCCGCAAGCCTCGAGCGATGCATTGGCCGAGATGCCGAGCGAGTCGCCGCCGGCGGCGACGAGGGGAAGAATGCGGAGTACCCGCACGGTGTCGGCCTGGATGACTCCCGCCAAACAGGCTACCCGTTCGGTTCGGGACTCGAGGCTCGAGCTCCAAAGCAGGTGCAGGTCATGACGCGCGTCGGGCTCGAACCAAAAGATGTGCGGTTCCCCGGGGTGAGTCGCGAGAGCCAGGCCCAGGCCCAAGGCCGCAAGCGCGCGGCTCACGGCGCGCGCCCGAGCGCCACTCCCCAGGGGATCTTGCCCACGGGGATCTTGGTTGTGACCGCGAGCCGATCGGCATCGAGCACGCTCACATCGTTGGAGGAGCCGTTCGCGCTGTAGAGCTTGCGACCGTCCGGGGTGAGGGCGATGCCCCACGGCCTCGCGCCTACCGGCACCGATGTGATGATCGAATCAGTGCCCACGTCGATGACCGATACGGTGCCCCCCCGACCATTGGAGACATAGACCCGGCGCCCATCGGGCGCGACCACGACGCCCATCGGCTTGGAGCCTTTGGGCATGGTGATCACCTTGAGCACCTTGCGGGTTGCGACGTCGACCACCCAGGTAGTCCCGCCCACCTCCGAGGTCACGAAGGCGAGTTTGCCGTCGGGAGTGAAGGCGAGCGATCGAGGACGCTTACCCACCTCGATCTGACCCACCGCCTTGCCCGTCTTGGTGTCGATGAGCGTGACGTTGTGATCCGTCTCCCCGGTCACCCAGACGGTCCCGCCATCGGGGTGGACCCGCACGCCCTCCGGCTCGCGGCCCACCTTGACCGTCGAGCGAATCTTCCCGCTGCTCAGGTCCACGATTGAGGCCGTACCCGCATCTTCGTTGGAAATGAAGAGTGTGGTTCCATCCTGACTTACGTCGAAGTTCTCTGGATCAGATCCTCCCGGAAGAACGCGGGTGACCTTTCGGCTGGCCGCGTCAACCACGGCGATCCCATCCTTGGACTTGTCGGCCTTGAGCTTCTCACATTCTTCATCGGGCATGGTCGGTGGACACTTGGGAGACCCGCTGAGGGCGACGTACACAGTCTTTCCATCTGGGCTCACCCGCACCCCGCGAGGTCGGGTGCCCACCGCGATGGTAGCCACCACCTTGTCCGTACGGGTGTCGATCACGCTGAGTTCCTGGGAGTCCTCGTTGGTCACATAGGCCAGCAGTGCCGGGCCGGCCGACTCCGACACTGCCGTGCTTTCGGCGGGTGCGCCCTCTGAACCTGCAGGCGGATTGGCCGATTCCGACCGGCGAGGCTCACCCCGGCCGCAGGCCGCGGCCAGCGCAAGCAGCGCCAGCCCGGCGTAGGCGTCATTTCGCATCTATGATTGCCTTGTCTCGATTGCGGGCTTCGGCCAGACCCTGGGCCTGACTCAGACCGATAGCACCGGTGAAGTCGGTGCCATCCAGGTTGGCCTTGGCCAGCTTGGCCCCCGTCAGGTCGGCGCCGGTGAGATCGGTTTGAACCAGCTCGGCGTTGCGCAGGTTGGCGTTCTGGAGCTTGGCCTTGGCCAGCGTGGCGTGAGAGAAGTCGGCCTTGAAGAGGTTGGCACCGGTCAAGTCTGCTCCGGTCAGGTCAGCACTCACGAAGCTGGCCCGCATCACGCCCATCGACTGATTTCCCGGATCGGCGCCCGCGTTGGTGTTTCGCAGGTTGGCGGACGGCAGCTTGGCGCCCCGGAGATAACCGATGATTCTGGTGCCGGACAGGTTGGCCCCGCTCAGATCGGCCGACTCGATGATGGTGGAGAAGAGACTGGCTCCCTGGAGATTAGCCTTCTGGAAATTGGCTCGGCGCAGAACCGTCGCATCCAGGTTGGCCTTGGAGAGATCGGCCCCGCTCAAGTTGGCATCGGTGAGGTCGCAGGTGAAGAGATTGGCGCCGACCAGCTTGCTGTTCGCGAACCAGGAGCCGGTGAGGTTGGCCCGCTTGAAATCGATGCCGCTCAGGTCCAGGCCGCTGAGATTGACCTTGGAGAGATCGGGACCCTCCGCTCCAGTAGCGGTGGAGAGCTTGGCCTTGAGCTGTTCCAGGCTGAGCCGCACGACCGGCGAGTCGGCCGGCTGCCTTTGAGCAGGAGCGATCCTGCTGTCAGGTTGAGATGACCCAGGGGAGGCGGCGGAGGCGGGCCTGCTCGATGTGACCGCGATCAACCCGAGTAGCCCGACAGCAATTCGCCGCAAGCCATATCGGTGAGCACTCATGATGGAAACTTACCCCTCCTCCGGGTCCA
The DNA here is from genome assembly GCA_044867445.1 of Gemmatimonadales bacterium. Taxonomy (GTDB): domain Bacteria; phylum Gemmatimonadota; class Gemmatimonadetes; order Gemmatimonadales; family GWC2-71-9; genus CAVVWJ01. Next base: position 13,223 of record JBIOUY010000373.1, on the reverse strand, counting down.
GTGCCATGCGAAAAGAAACGGGGCCGCTGCATGGCGCGGCCCCGCTCCGATCTGCTATCCCACGTCAACCTGCGCGCTTCACTGCCGGTCGACCGGGAGCCATTTTGGCATCGCTTCGGGCCTTTACGTACCCGTAGATCTTCTCAATCGTCGGAATCTCCATTCCCAGAGCGCACCAGGAGGGCATCCCCTTCTCGGGACGGCCGGCGCACACCGTCTGAATAAAGAGCTCCTTCGTGGGAATCGTTCCGTTCGGTTTCAGCGACACGATCAGGTGGGGGGCAAAGGAGGTGCCCAGGGCATCCTCTCCGTGGCAGCGGGCGCAGTTGAGGTTGAACTGCTTCCACCCATCGTAGATCTCCTGAGAAACAGTGTCCCGAGGGGCCTGATGATATTTGTCCCGGAGCTCCTGAGCGCCGGCGTGGGTGCTCACGGTTGTGGCAAGGGCGACCACCCACGAACCGAGGATGAGTAGGCGGGCAAGGGAGAGAGACGGGCGCATGCGCTCACGGAGTCCTTTCGCGAAGAGGGTCGGCTCCGACCGCCGGGCGACCATGCCCAGCGGTTTCGACAGGCCGAAGATTCTATACCAGAAAATCAGTTATCACGAAGCCGGCTGCAGCGCAGCCGGTGCCGGACCCCTACTGGCGTCCGGCGACCTTGGCGGAATCGGTTGCAGGTTTCGGCGGCTCCGCACTGGTAGCCTTTTCGCCTTCCTTCTTTTCCGCGGGGATGGGGAAAGTCGGAATCGAGTATTCCTTCAGCAGAGCCTGGATCTCCGACTGGTGCCGGTCGAGGAACGTTTGCAGGCTATCCCGCAGATCGTGATCCCGCCGCCTGACGGCGAGACCGATGCTGTACCTGAAGGGCGTGTCACTCAACGAGTCCTTGTCCGGCAGCGGCTGGAGCACCAGCGGTGTAGTCGACTTCTTGCCGAAGTACCCCGCCAGCGGGCCCCAGGCGATCGCGAGGTCTACCGTCTTGTTCGCGACGGCGTTCACGATGTCTTCGGGCCGGGAGCCTCCCTCGCTGAAGAAGGTGCTGTACCCGGTGAGGTTTCCCACCACGCCGTACTGACTGAGTGCCATGGCGGGAGGTGAATTCTCGGCGTCCGAGGTGTAGATGTTGACGCCGATCTTGAGCTTCTTGAGCCGGGGATCGGCCAGCGAGGTGAGATCCTCGAGCCCGCTCCCCTGCCGGCTCACAAAGAAGTATCCCGACCGGAAATAGGGCTTGGTGGCGCCCGCCATATCCAGGCCGGCGGGGGCTTCCATGGCCACGTCACAGTACATCCCATTGAGAATCCGGAAATAGCCCCTGCGGGTGGGGAACCAGACGTACTGCAGCTTCGAATTCCACTCCTTGGTGATCATGCTGGCGAGCTTGTTCTCGAATCCCTCGCCCTTGTCGTTGGACGAGGGCATGTTATCGGGATCGGCACACACCCGCAGCAGACCCGGCTGCAGCGGCGCGGGGCGCTGCGCACTCGCCGGGACCGCAAATCCGATGAGGGCTGGCGCGAAGAGCCCGGCGCAAACCCAGGATGTCCTCATCTTCTGCCACATGACTGTCCTGCCATTGATTCGGGGGCGACGCGGCCGAACCCTTGCGCGGCCACCCCACCCCGTGAATGAACAGCGCCGGAGCGGACAGCACCCCGGCGCCGTGCTCATTCATAATCTATCCCCGCAAGGACCGGAGGCTATCCCTCCGGCCCCTCCGAGGTCCCCGTACTTACATCTTGGGCGCTGCCGGGTTCTTGAGACCGAACACGGTGAGTACCCCCCCCTGGGTGCTGAACTGCCCGGCGTCGCCGAAGGCTCCGAGCGCGCCGAGACCGGCGGTCGGATCTTCTGCGCCGATGCCGGCGGCCACGCCGATACCGGCCCAGCCACCGATGCCGGAGTAGACAGCCACGTTCTGCTGCCCATCAGGCGTGAGATAGGTCATCGGGTTGCCGATGATGCCCGACGGGGTCTTGAACTGCCAGAGGACCTTGCCGGTCTTCTGGTCGACCGCCTTGAGCCAGCCTTCCATGGTGCCATAGAAGACCAGACCGCCGGCCGTGGTGAGCGCCCCGCCGTACGCGGCGAGGTTCTCCTTGATCTCCCAGTTGACCTTGCCCTTCATCGGATCCCAGGAGATGAACCGGCCGCGGTGGCCGCCAGGGCCCGGGAACATCCGCACGATCACGCCGACGTAGGGCTGACCGGCGGTGTACTTCACCTCCACGCCCTCATAGTCCATGCAGATGTGGTTCGTGGGGACGTAGAACATCCCGGTGATCGGCGAGTACGCCGAGGGCTGCTGGTCCTTGAAGCCGATGGCGGCCGGGCAGATGCCCTCGCCGTTCTTCTTCGAGGAGGTGCCGTACTTCGGATCTTTCACCGGAACGCCGGTGGCGACGACGCCCTCAACCGGGGTGCCGGTGCCGCCGCTCTTGGCCCAGTTGATCGGGCCATAGGCGTTGCCCACCAGGACCTTACCGTTGGTGCGGTCGATGGTGTAGGCGATGCCGTTGCGGTCGAAGTGGGCCAGCAGCTTCTTGCCGCCACTCTCGAACAGGACGTTCTCGTTGACGCCGTCATAGTCCCACTCATCGTGCGGCGTCATCTGGTATCCCCACGCCGCGTGCCCGTTGTCGGGGTGGCGCGCGAAGATGGTCATGGACCACTTGTTATCGCCCGGCCGCTGGTCAGGATTCCAGGTGCCCGGGTTGCCGACGCTATAGTAGAAGAGGTCGAGCTCGGGGTCGTAGGAGTACCAACCCCAGGTCGTGCCGCCCCCCCGCTTCCACTCGTCGCCCTGCCAGGTGGAGACGCCCAGGTCCTTGCCCTTATGCGACGGATAGTTCGGGTTCAGGTCGCCATCGATCAGGGTCTCGTCGTCCGGCCCGGTGCTGTAGGCGGTCCACAGGTGCTCGCCGGTGTTGGCGTCGAAGGCCGAGACCCGGCCGCGCACGCCGAACTCACCACCGGAGATACCGGCGATCACGATTTCCTTGCCCGACTTGGTCTTGATGTAGATCGGGGCGTTGGTCATCGTGGCGCCCTGCTTGTAGCCCGTGGCCTCGACGCCGGCATTGGACTTCTCGGGGTGCTTGGCCTTCCAGAGCTCCTTGCCCGACTTGGCATCGAGGGCGATCAGGTCACCCTGGAGCGCCTCGATGTAGATCTTCCCGCTCGGGCTGTAGGCGGTTCCGCGGTTGACCAGGTCGCAGCACGCGATTGGAATCGCGTCGGGCGACTGGTTGGGCACGTACTTCCAGATCTGCGGCGCGCCGGGCTTGGAGAGGTCGAGCGCGTACACGATGTTGGGGAAGGACGTGTTGACGTACATCACGTTGCCGATGACGAGCGGGTTGCCTTCGTGCCCGCGCAGCGTGCCGGTCGAGAACGACCATACCGGCCGGAGCTCGGCGACGTTAGACGTCGTGATCTGCTTAAGCGGGCTGAACCGCTGGAGGCTGTAATCACGACCCGTCATCGTCCATTCGCCCTCTTTCCCGTTCAGGGTCCATGCCCCTGTTCGGGCTGCCTGGGCGTTGGCGGATGCGGCGAAGGCTACACTCAGCCCTACCGCAATGCCGCCCGACAGCACCTTCTGCGTAAAGCGGTTCATAACTAACCTCAGGATGAAGGGTGGTTCTACTGCTCTACTGCAATCGGTTGCCATCTGCTTCGACCGCCGGCCCGGCTGGACGATGACGGAGCCTGGGCTCCTCGCAACGGCCGGCGAACAAGGTCAGTGAGACGGCCCAACTGGCGGACCGCGCTCGTGGGAGAAGACATGGACGAAGCTGTGCTGATGGAGCGGTGAGGACGACGTGGGAGGGGAAAGGTAGGCCGGTTGATGCTGTTCGGCTGGTACCAGTGCACGTTGCACCATGGATCCGATGCCCGTTGCGCGGTCGAGACGCTCCAGGAAGGATTTGGTGCAGAGCCATTGGTGTCGGCGAACAGGAACAAGTCCATCTCATTCCTCAGCAACGCCGCTGAACCGCAATGTGTGCTAGTAAAAGAGCTGCAGTTGGGGAGGCGGTACGCGGAAAGCCGCGAGATTGATGTTACCGCCGTCAATGCTTCCGATTCCCCGCGAGCGGTACAGCGCCAGTGCTCCTCGCTCCAGACCGCTGCGCCCGCGTTCGGAAACCGGCCAAGTCGCCGATTACGGGAGGCTTAGGGGGCCAGTATACATCCTGCAAAATGAACTGTCAATCAGGGAAAGGAGGGCTTCCGCCGCGCCAGACTCGGGCTCCGCCCTGGGCGAATCCCCCCCGAAAAACCAGGCCCGACCCCTCCATGAGCTCGCCGACCCTGCGGGCTAACTCAGCCGCGGCGGCATCGCCTTCCACTACTCCATAAACCGCCGGCCCCCACGAGCTCTGTCCCACCCCCGCGGCTCCCCAGGCCCCCAGGCACCGCACCAGGTGCTCGCCCAGCCCCGGGGCGAAGGTTCCCCCCTGCTCAGCGGCGAACCAAGCCCCGGTTATCCGCTGTACGGCGGACAGCGCGACGCCGAAACTGGCCAGATCGCCCTCCACCAACGCCGGCAGCAGCTGCATCAACACCAGATGAGCAACCCGCTCGACCTGGTCCGCCGCGGGTGGTGGGAGACGTTCGAAGGCACTGGCCTCCGCTTCGCCACTCAGGCCCGGGTGGCCTGGAGGCACCGCGACGATACAGCGCCACTGTGGTGGAATGGGCAATCGGGCAATCAGCGGCGCGATCTCCTCGGAGCCCGGGCGCCGGCCGCCCTCCACGATGAAGCCGCCCAAAGTGAATGTCCAGATTCCAATGGCAGAACGGAGGCCCCTGCCGACGGCTCGGGCCAGGCCCAGTGGCTCCACCGGGAGACCATGGAGCTCGGCCAGCGCCCGTGCCACCGCCATCCCCAACTGGGTCCCGGACCCCAGCCCGCTATGGGCCGGGATCTGCCGGTGAATGATGAGCCGGGCCCCGGCTTCGATCCGGTGATATGCCAGGAAGCGGCTGGCAAACTCGCGGGCCCGGGAGGAATCCGGTCCCTCGGCAATCAGGTCGGCAGCCGGGGCTAGCTCGAGGAGGAGCGAGGGCTGCGGGATACCCGCTCCCAATCCACCAAAGCGACGTCCCAGCTCGCCCCGCAGGTCGAGCACTCCGAAGTGGAGCCGAGCCGGAGCTTCCACGAAGAGGCTAGCGGGAGCGGACATAGTCGGTCAAGAACGCCATCGCCTCCCGCTCCCGGGGCCCTGCGGTCTTGTCGACCATGACCTGAAGCCGCGCGTATTCCTGACGGATTTCCTCGGCGGGGATCAGGTGGGTTCGAGTAGCCAGAATGGCGGCCTCGAGCACGGCGTTTCGAGCGCGATTGAACCCGATGAATTCCCGGCGAACCCCGCGGTGAGCCACCCGGGTCTCGATCCGTGAGCGAGGTGGGGTGTCGTCGATCGAGACCACCTCGAGCTCGCGCCAGGAGCAGGCGGCCTCGAGCACTACGCCGCGTACCACCATTGCCGGGCTAGATGGGAACTGCGGACTGGATACCGCCCCCTGAGCGAAGAGCATGGCGTCGTCGGTCAGGTTGACCACGGCGGCCCGGGTGGCGCTCACGTTGCGAAAAGTGGTGGTCTCGATGAAGGGCTTGAGAACGATGGTCTCTTCGCCCCACTCCACACCCATGGGCGCGAAGTTGATGTTCCCGGAGGGGTCCATGGACGTGACGATGCTCTCGACGATCATCGAACCAGGTCCGGCGGCGGAGGATCGGACGCCAGGGTGCTCGCGCTCGGTCGCGCGGCCACCAGGACCCCGTCCGCTGCCTCGGGTAGGATACGGCGAGTGGCTGGAACCCCGTGAAGGAACTGATCCAGCAGCCGGTAGCCATGCTCAGTCAGCACCGACTCGGGATGAAACTGTACTCCGTAGACCGGGTACTTCGTATGCCGCACCGCCATGATTTCACCATCCTGTGCCGTCGCGATTACCTCCAAATTGGAGGGCACTGACGCAGGTGCGATCACCAGCGAATGGTAGCGTGTGGCGCGGAAGGGGTTAGGAACGCCCTGGAAGATGCCCACGCCACGATGATGGATGAGGGAGGTCTTACCATGCATGGGTCGGCCTGCCCGGACGATCTCACCGCCGTACGCTTCTCCGATGCATTGATGACCCAGACAGACGCCCAAGATGGGAATCGAGGCCCCCACCCGGCGGACCAGGTCGGTAGAGATTCCCGCTTCGGTGGGTGAGCAAGGGCCGGGGGAAATAATGATGTGGCTAGGGCCGAGTTGCACGATATCATCGACGGTCAACTGATCGTTCCGCCGCACCAGTGGCGTCTCCCCCAGCTCGCTGACGTAGCGGGCGAGATTGTAGACGAAGGAGTCGTAGTTGTCGATGAGCAAAATCATAGATTTTGAGCTGACAGCTAACGGCTAACGGCCTCAGGGAAGCCAAGGGCCCGGCACGGGGCCGCTCATTTCAGGTTAGCTGTTAGCGGTTAGCGGTTAGCGGTTAGCTGTTAGCGTTTCTATAAGCGCCCTGGCCTTATCCAACGTCTCCCGATATTCCTGCTCCGGGTCCGAGTCAGCAACAATGCCTCCGCCCGCTTGGAAGTATACCCGTCCCCGAAGAGCGACATAGGTTCGAATGACGATGCTCATATCCATCGCTCCGGTGCTGCTGATATAGCCAATCGAGCCGCAGTACACCCCGCGGCGGGTGGGCTCCAGCTCGGCGATGATCTCCATCGCCCGCACCTTGGGAGCGCCGGTGATTGAGCCCCCGGGAAAGGCTGCCCGAAGCAGCTCCACTGGCCCAGTTCCCGGCTCGAGCTCTCCCACCACGGTTGAAACCAGGTGGTGCACCGTCGGGTGCTGTTCCAAGGCAAACAGTTCCGGCACGCGCACCGTACCCGGCCGGCATACCCGTGAGAGATCATTTCGCAACAGGTCCACGATCATCACGTTCTCAGCTCGGTCCTTGTCGCTTTCGGCGAGGGCCCGGCCGAGGGCGGCATCGTGCATTGGTCCCAGACCGCGGGGGCGGGTTCCCTTGATCGGCCGAGTCTCGACATGCCGCCGGTTCTCATCCAGTCGCAGAAACCGCTCGGGCGAGGCGCTGAGCACGGCGAAGTCGCCCAGGTTGATGTAGGCGGCGAAGGGTGCCGCGTTGCGCCGTCGGAGTCTCCGGTACAGGTCGAAGGTCGGTTCCGCCAGAGGTCCCTCGAACCGCTGAGAGAGATTGGCCTGAAAGATGTCTCCCGCCAGGATGTACTCTCGTACCCGGGCGACCGCGTCGAGATACCCGCTGTGAGTGAAGGAGGAGCGGAGCCCGATTCTCTCGGCCCCTTCCACACCGAGCACGGGAAACGATGGTGGTGAGGGACATTGGGGGAGTGGGATCGCCGGCCAGCTGTCCCCCGGGGCCTTGGCGGGTGCCGTTTGCGATGGACCTTCGAAGCCGTTCAACCGTCGGCGAACTGACTCGAGCCGCTCCCTAGCTCGGCGCGCTCGGGCCTCGCCTTGTTCCGGTATGCCAGTCGAGATGATCCAAGCCGTCCCAATGAGGTGATCCCAGGCGATGACCCAGTCGTAGAGCCCGAGCACGACATCGGGAATCGCAAGGTCGTCGTAGCGGGTGGCGGGAATCCGCTCCAGTACAGCCCCATAGTCGTAGCCGATGTATCCCGCGGCGCCTCCCTGGAATGGAGGCAATCCCGCGACCGGGTCCATCGGGGGACCCAGAAGATCGGCGACCACCCCAAGGGCATCCCCCTCCACTCTGCGCCAGCCGCCTGCCGCATCGCCTACCTCCGTTATGGGGCCCTTGCTGCGCACCGCCGTGGCTGGATCAGCCGTAAGGAAGGAATAGCGCCCGAGCTGGTGGGCTTCGCCCGCGAGAGGCGCCCCGGTGGCGCTGTCCAGAAAGATCAGGAAGGGCAAATCGAGAAAAGCGGCCACGACGGCCGCCGGATCTGGTGACTCTCCCAGACTCTCCACTATCGGAGCGGATCCGGCGCTCATTGTGGCCGAGCCCCGCCTCGATCGCGCTGGGGCCGCTTCCTCCGTTGGGTGAGCTTCACGTGCTCGGAACGTACCTCATCGGGCGGAGTGAGATACCCCCACGCGAGCGCCCCCTCCTGGCGATAGGTCTTGCCCAGCGTGATCGCCAGCTTTGCCTTCATCAGCTCCCGCCCGAGATAGAAGGCATGGGTCGCCTCGTTCACGCCCAGCTGGCCGAAGATCTCCTGAATGTCGCTGCCCCGTACGAAGATCGAGTCGTTGAATACAGTGATCGTCTCGCGATCCGCGAAGATCCGGAAGTTCGGGTCCTTTACCGCCGCGTGCAGCTGGCGAAGCTCCTGCTCGGTGTATTCCAGAATCACCGGATCCTTCACTGTGAGAAGCCGATCGTCCACACCCTTCGGGAGCGTGCGGTGCCGCACCGCGTAGTGCATCAGTCTCCGCGCCACATCGATCTCGCGAACCGCGCCACGAGCCCAGGGAATGACCTCGGTGGTGAGCACCGCCCCAACCCCGATTTCCTCACAGATCGCGAGGAGTAGGGCATGCACTCCGGTCGAGTCGGCGCTGGTGAGCTCGGTGATGTTGCCGATGCCCATCAGCTGAGTCGCGCTGGGATAGCGCCGGTGAACCTCGGCGTAGCGTTCCAACGAGGCCATGAAGCCGAAGCCGATGGGTTCGATAACGGGATCGATGAGATAGGGCACACCTCGGCGCTCCAGCTCCTGGATGTTGTGGTCCAGCGTGTCGAGGCCCTCGCCGAAATCGGGGATAACGACGACCTTGGCACTTCCGCCGGCGAGCTCACCTGCGACCGCCAGGTTGGAGCGGTTCACGCTCAGCACCAGCTCGGCTCCGGCTTCCACGGCGGCACGGATCTCGGATGGCTCGAAGCTATCGATGCTGACCCGCATCCCCGCCGAACGCAGCTCCCGCACTACCTCGCCGAGGGCGGGGAATTCCAGCCCGGGGGTACACCCGATGTCGATGAGGTCGGCGCCGCTCGCGCTGTAGTAGTCGGCCGCCGAACGCAGCGCCTCGCGGGAGAGCTTCGGGGCGTTGTTGATCTCGGCCAGGATTTCGATGGAGAAGTCGCCGTAGCCCGATGCCGCGCCCGCCTGACCGAAGTAGCGAGGGATCTCGCGGAGGTCCTTGGGGCCCTTTTGCACGGGCACGCCGAAGCGATCCTTCAAGACCGAGATGTCCCCCTCACAGAGCCCTGGAATCAGAACCAGGTCGGTTTCGGGAGGGACTTCGAGGAAGCGGGCAATCCATGGGGTGGTCATGAGCGCTGCGACAGTGATCCGGAGGACTGCGACTTCCGCCTGGAAAGGCGGCCGCATGTCTTCCAGAACCCGCCGCAGCGCCGGCTCGGCGAGCTTGCCGGTGACGAACAGGACCCGACGGTAAGGCGGTATGGCGGTAGAGCCTGCCTCGAGCGGAGCGAGGGGGCGGTCGGAGTCGGCGCTTGCCGTCGAGCTGCCCTCCATAGACCCTCGCTCAGGCATATTGTCTTACCGCCTAACCATCTAACCGCCCTACCGCGGATCCCCCGGCCGAACCCACTTGTTCGGCGTACCCTCGAGCGCACCGCCCTGGGGACGCCAGAGAACCTGTTCCTCGATCTTCCGGGCCAGCTCGAAGTCCTTGTCGGTGATGCCGCCGGCAGCGTGGTTCTGGAGCTTGACGATGACTCGGCCCCAGGTGACCGTCAGGTCGGGATGGTGGTAAGCCGCCTCGGCGAAGTACCCGATGGCATTGACCAGCATCAGCGTGGTGGGCCACCCGTCGGTCTTGTATACCCGGCGGATCCACTCGTCTTCGTAATACCAGCCGGGCAGCTGCTTCAGCCGCTCAGCGATCTCGGTTTCGTTGTAGGTGCGTTCTTTGGTGGCGGGCATGTCGGTCTCCGGTTGAAAGTCACGGGTCACGGGTCACGGGTCACGGGTCACGGGTCACGGGTCGCGGGTCGCGGGTCACAAGTCCCGGATCGGGAGAGTCAAATATCAAGACCTATTAGCCCGAGACCCGCAGCCCAGGACCTTACATCACAACCCCTCCATTCACCATAATCATCTGTCCCGTCATGAAGGACGAGGCGTCGGACGCCAGGAAGATCGCCGCGCCCACGATATCCTGGGGCACGCCCCAACGGCCCAGCGGGGTCTCAGCCGCCACTTTCCGGCGAAAGCTCTCGTTGGCGCTCTCGCCAAAGGCGGTCTCGATGAAGCCGGGAGCCAGAATGTTCACCCGGATATGGGGCGCGACGGCGCGGGCGAGCGATTTGCTGAAGCTCATCACCCCGCCCTTTGCGGCGGAGTAGAGGATCGGGTTTTCGCCGGCCATGCCTGCGGTCACGTGGTCCCAGGACATGTTGATGATGGTGCCACTGCCCCCCTGTTCCCTCATCAGGTCCACCGCTGCCCAGGACGCGAGGACGGTTCCGCGGAGGTCTACCGCCAGCACCAGATCCAGCTTTTCCTTGCGAGTCAACCTCCCGCCTTCTCCCGTCAGGATGTCGGCGCCGGCGTTGTTGATCCAGACGTCTACCCGTTCGAAGCGCTCGCGGAGCCCCACGGCAAGACTGGAAACGTCCTCCTCCCGCCCTATGTCGGTCTGAAACTGTTCCACCCGACGGCCCGCAGCGCGGACCCGCGTCGCGGTGGCTTCGGACCCTGTCTGGTTGTGTCGAAAGGTGATCGCCAGGTCGGCGCCTGCCTGGGCGCATCCCAGGGCGATAGCGCTGCCGATCCCGCTGGATGCCCCGGTGACCAGCACGATCTTGCCCTCCAGCATCACGCCGCCTCCCCTTCCTGATCGGCTCGCGCTAACTTCTTAAATCCTAACATATCAGCGCCTTAGCATCTCACAAGGGAGCGCGGATGCGGTTGTTGGTCAGCGTGCGATCGGCGCTCGAGGTGGTGCCCGCACTGGAGGGTGGAGCGGATATCATCGATGCCAAGGAGCCAGCCAACGGCGCACTCGGCCCGGTGAGTCAGGCGACGCTGCTGGCGATCGCACGCCGGGTTCCCGACGAGCGGGGGCTCAGTGTCGCGTTGGGCGACCTCCCGGACTTAGCCGAGATACGAGATGCGATCGAGCACTCGAGAGCGGGGGCCCGAGCCGGTGAGACCTTTGTCAAGCTGGGGTTTGCCGGCCTGAGCTCGCCGGCCATAATTGCCTCGCTGCTCGCCGAGGCAGTGAAGCTGGCGGGCGCGGTCCCTCGGGTCCGCGTGGTCGCTGTGGCGTATGCCGATCACATCCGGGCCGGTTGTATCCCGTCCAGCAACATCGCCCAAATCGCGAGTGACACCGGTGCCGCGGGGGTCTTGCTCGACACCTTTATTAAGGATGGTCGTGACCTCCTATCCTGGCTCTCTCCGCCGGAGCTGGATAGCTGGGTGGAGCAAGTCAGGGAGAAGGGGCTCCTGGCCGCTCTGGCCGGCAGCTTACGCCAGCATTCTTTCGAGGCGGCCTGCGCAGCCCAGCCCGACATCATTGGTGTTCGGGGAGCCGCCTGCGTTGGCGGCAGGAGCGGCCGGGTCGACCGGGACAAGGTGCGGGGACTTCGCGCCCTGATGCGGTCAGCGGAAGTGAGAAGTGAGAAGGATCAGGTGAGGAGTAAGTAAGGAGTGAGGAGTAAGGAGTGAGGAGTTCCTCATCCCGAGCGGCAGCGAGGGAACTGGGCCGCGGCGGCGATGAAATCACCTCTTACTTCTCACCTCTTACTTCTCACCTCTTACTTCTCACTTCTTACTTCTCACTTCTTAGTGCTCACTTCTCACTGCTGTTGAGCCGCCCCGGCAACTGGTCCAGCTGGTCCCAGGAAATCACCGCCCAGGGGAGGTTTGAGGGAAGCACCGAGGCGAAGCAGGGATCCACCATCCCTGGATCGGCCGAGTCCACCGGCTTGATGAGTGCCAGATAGGTCGCGTCGAATGCGCCAGCGGCGAATGCCGCCACACTGTCGCTGGTGGCATTCCAGGTGTGCGGCAGCACGTCGGCCGCCCGCATCCAGCGGTACGGTGCGAGCACCACCACGGCTCTTTCTTCCAGCGCTCCCAGGACCGCCCCGGGCTCGTCCACCAATACCGCCCCCGGCATTCGCTCCGCCAGGACGTGGGCGTACTGGTCCATCGCCAGGATCGCCATCCAATGTGCCGCATCCGTTGAGAGGGTCTCCTGACGCTGGAAGGCCCGCACCGCATCGGCGAACGGACCGCCGCCCGGCAACACCAGAATGCGGTACTCTCCCGCTAGGCCAGTTACTGCTCGAGAGACGCGCTCCAGTGCTCCGGGGAACGCCGTGAGCCCACCTCCCACCTTGATCGCAATCAATCGCCGCTTCGCCGCCGTGTCGCTCACGATGCCTTCCCCATCAGCTCCTCGGCCAAGAGCCAGGCGACGGCCACCGCCGGGGCGTTACGGGCGGCCTCTCCCACATACTCTGAGAGCGCGACGACCCTAAGTCCGGTACGGCGGGCAGCCTCGGCAGCGATGAAGTCTCCGAGGCCCGTGACCACCGCGCAGTCGACGCCCGCCTGGCGTGCCCGGACCTGCCTGAGAGCCGAGGCCACGCGCTCGAGCTGGGCTTCGGCGAGCGCTGCCGCGATACCATCCACGCCGGCCTGGTCCAACATCTCCCGGTCGGCACATACGACTCGCGCCAGTCGCTCACCGGCGAATTCCCGGCTGGCGGGACGTCCATCAGGTGAGGGAACCGTGTAATCCTCCGGTCGCAACCGACCGAGCCACAGGTGAGCGTCGCCGATCAGGGCGAAGCCGTCAGCGGAGACGCCAGCCTCCCCGCCCCATAGCGGGACCTGGTTTGCCACGGCCTCCACCGGCGTCCGAAGCGCGCCGGTATAGACCAGCTCGCCGCTGAGCAAGCGTTCAGGATCGGTTCTGCCGAGCGCCCTGGGCTCTCCAGCCACGATGGGGATGATGTCGGTGGACGTGGTTCCGATGTCTACCAGAATGCAGTCGGTCACGAAGCGCCCGACCAGCCGCGCCGTGGCGGCCCAATTGGACGCGCCTACCTCCAGTGGCCATACCCGAGCCCGCTTCGGCGCGAGGAATTCTCCGGAGACCGCGTAAATCCGGAGATCATCCTCCGGGAATGCCTGCTCCAGCGCGTCGAGCACGAAGCTCACCCCCTCGCGCTTGGTGCGGAACGCCTGCGACAGCTCCGCCGTCATGGTGACCGCATGCGGGCCGC
>JBIOUY010000372.1:0-4999 GCA_044867445.1 Gemmatimonadales bacterium | reverse complement strand
TACCTCGTCCCTCACGCGGCGCTGAAATTGAAGCAGGGCTTTGGGCGGCTGATCCGGAGCCGGCAGGATGCCGGCGTGGTCGTGTTGTTGGACAGCCGGGTCGTGACCAAGCGCTATGGCCCGTTGCTGCTGTGCGGGCTCCCCCGCGCCGAGCGGGTGGTGGGAAGCTGGGCGCAGGTACGGACCAAGTGCGAGGACTTCTTCGCCCGGCATGGGATCGGAGCTGCGGTATGATCCCGGTAAAGCCCTCCAAGATCATCGGTATCGGCCGGAACTATGTGGCCCACGCAAAAGAGCTGGGCAACGACGTTCCCCAGGTGCCGATCATCTTCTTTAAGCCACCCACCGCGCTCATTGGTCCGGGTGAGGTGATCCGGCTGCCGGACGTCTCCCAGCAGGTGGAGTTCGAGGCCGAGATCGGCGTGGTCATCGGCTCTCGCCTGCGCGACGCCGACCTACGCGCGGCGGAGCAGGGCATCGGAGGTTATGTCTGCGTGAATGACGTCACCTGCCGTGACCTTCAGAAGGTGGATGGCCAGTGGGGCAGGGCAAAGGGCTTCGACAGCTTCTGCCCAGTGGGCCCCAGCGTGCGCTCTGGACTCGATTGGCGAGACCTGGAGGTGATTTGCCGGGTGAACGGAGTCGAGCGGCAGCGCGCCCGGGCCACCGACATGCACTTCTCCATCCCCTACCTGGTCTCATTTCTCAGTAGCATCATGACCCTCGAGCCGGGAGATCTCATCGCCACAGGAACGCCTGCGGGCACCGCGCCGCTGCATGATGGCGATGTGGTCGAGATCGAAATTCCCAGCGTCGGCGTGCTCTCCAACCCGGTCCGCAACGGCAAGCCATGATTCAACTGAGTCAGCGGGTTCAGGCGCTCCCCGGCTATCCTCTGGCGGAGATCCCCACGATCAAACGCCGTCTGCTGGATGCCGGCGTGGACGTGATCGATCTCGGCGCCGGGGACAACGATACGCCCCCGCCTGCGATCGCGGTCCAGACGATGACCGAGGCGCTGCGCGATCCCGCTTTGAGCAAGTACGGCTTCCAGCAGGGCCTGCCGGCCTTTCGGCAGGCGGCCGTTCGCTGGGTGGAACGCCGGTTCGGGATGCGATTCGATCCCACGACCGAGACCTTGCCCTTGATCGGCTCCAAGGAAGGGCTCTCGCACTTGCCCTTCGCCGTCTGCAACCCAGGCGATGTCACCATCGTGCCGGAACCGGGCTACCAGGCGTACTTGGGCGGATCGATCCTCGCGGGAACCGAGCCCTTCATCGCTCCGCTCCGGCCGGAGAACGGATTCCTGGTGGATCTGGAGGAGGTACCGGCCGAGGTGCTTCGCCGGGCGAAGCTGGTATTCCTCAACTATCCCAACAATCCCACCGCCGCTGTCGCCACTCCGGAGTACCTGGAGCGAACGGTGGAGGTCTGTCGCCGGCACGGCATCCTCCTCGCTTACGACAACGCCTATTGCGAGCTCACCTTCGAAGGCTACCGGGCGCCCAGCATCTTCGAGATTCCCGGCGCCCGCGAGGTGTCGCTGGAGTTCTTCTCGCTCTCCAAGAGCTTCTCCATGACCGGGTGGCGCATCGGCTTCGTGGTTGGTCGCCCGGACTTGATTAGCGCGCTGACGCGGGTCAAGTCATATGTGGATACCGGTCCGTTCCTCGCCGTCCAGAAGGCCGGCGCCGCGGCGCTGGACCACGCCGAGGAGTTGGTTGCCCCGATCAGGGCGGAGCTGGAGCGGCGGCGCGACGCTGGGGTAGCCGCACTCAGGGAAGCTGGCTTCAGCATCGAGCCTCCCAAGGCCGCGATGTATCTCTGGGTTGCCTTGCCCGCCGGTCTGCCCTCCGCAGCCTTCGCCCGGCGGGCGCTGGAGGAAACCGGAGCCGTAGTGCTGCCCGGCAGTGCCTTCGGGCCCGCGGGCGAAGGATTCTTCCGCATCGCGCTCACGGTAGGAGCAGAGCGACTCCGGGCGGCGGTCGAGCGACTGGGTCGCACGTTGGATGCAGTTCGGCGGGGCGAGCTTGCGACGACTGCCTGAAGTACTCCTTCCGCCTCGACGGCGCTGGCCATGGATTGCGATCGTGGCCAGCGTGCTGGTGCATTCGCTGCTCCTGTTCGGTTGGGTGACCGGACGGATACCTACCCTGCCGCACCGGCCGGTTCGTATCATCGTGCTGGCGCCTCCCGCCGAGGGACCACGGGCGGTACCCATGCCGTACCGAACCGGGCCCCGAGTCGACGGCCAGACGGGAAGGGGAGTCGCTCCCCAGCGCACCCGCCGGACCTTCCCTCGTCAGGCCGAGCCGATGGCGCTGCAGCCTCAGGTGGAGCGTCCTCGGGAGCAGCCGGTGGATACCGGAACTGCACCGGTGGTGCGCCGGCCGGTGCCGCTCATCGGCCGCATCGGACCGGGACTGGCCGATGGCCGGCTCTGGGTGCGGCCGCTCCCGCTGCCGCCGAAGGAGCTGGCGCAGCGGCTATCCAAGGGGCACGTGCAGCTGATCGACAGCGCGGTGACGGCGATCGTTCAGGCATTCCTCGATTCCATCGCCACCGATCCCTCGGCGCGGAACGTCGGCATGCCCAGCTGGACGAAGGAGATCGCCGGAAAGAAATTTGGCTTGGACTCGGGGCACATCTATGTTGCGGGGCTCAAGATCCCGGCGGCGGTGCTGGCCCTGCTCCCAATTCCGGCCGGCAACGTGGACCAGAATCGGGCCTACAACCACCTCATGGATCTTCGAGCCGATCTACAGTACGCCGCGCAGCGCTCCGCGAACCTGGCAGAGTTCAAGGAGATGATCAAAGAGATGCGGCTTCGGAAAGAACGCGAGCGCGAGTTCGAGAAGAACCAGCGGACTGCCCCGCCACCGCAGGAGCCAGCGACCCCGTGAAGCTGATCGACACCGAGGAGACGGTCGTCATCGTGATCGGCTCCTCATCTACAGCAGAAGAACGCGACCGGCCCCTCGCCTACCGGCTCAAGGCAGAGATCGATGAGCGCGGAGCGGGACACGCCTACCGGCGAGCCGTCGTGGTGGCCGATACGTGGTATCTGGAGAGCGACCGGTTCCATCTCAATCCCACCATCGCCATCGGAGGTCCCGGCGCGAACGGCGTGTCGCAGGAGCTGAGCGGTCTCCTGCCCACGGTGTACACTCGGGACGAACAGGTGTTCGTGCAGGCCGACTTCGAAGGTGAGCTCAAGCGGGCGGCGCTCTGGGGAGTGGATGCCGCGCACACCGGCGATGCGGTGGAGATCTTCACCACCCAGGGCTTCCTCGACGATCTGCTGGGACGGATCTGGCGCTTTCGGGTGGGAACGCTGGTCTAAGACGGCGGTAAACGGGGAACGGTGAACGGTAAATGGGGTGAAAGGGCGGCCCGTTCACTGTTACCGTTTCCCGTTTACCGCAGTTCTACGTATCCAGCAGGTCGGCCAGGGCCCGGTCCACCAACTCCGATGTATCCCCGTCGATGATCTTCCGGAGCACATCCACTGCCTCGAGGGGCAGACTCTCGGGGTGCACCCGATCGCGCTCGTACCGGACGATGTGGCCCAGCGGGATGGGGGCTACCTTGGGGTCGTCATCGTCGACCTCGGCGTCTTCCAGCGATGCCTCATAGGATGCACCCGGAAGGCTCGCGGCCCAGGGCTCCTCCTCCTCGTCCTCATCGTCCATGTCCGGCAACGGGATCATGGCGTACAACTGGCACTGCAGTCCGGGAGGAGCGGCCCGCGCGACCAGGACCACCTGTACCGGTTCGGCAAAGATCCTGTACTCGCTGATCTGGGCCCACGCCTCCGGCGGAATGACCGAGCGGGCCACCAGTCGACCGTTGCGGTAGCTCCCCATGCATACCATACCCTCGGGGATCCGCTCGTCTTCGATCAGACCGACCGTCAGCTGGACCGGATTCTCGGTGGCGGCAATCGCTGCCGGGGCGGGAGATGCCTCGCCACCAGTCGGCTCATTGGGTTCGCTGCTCATTCGAGAATCAGTAGACAGGTGAGCGTCGAGGGGCAAGCGGCTCAATGCGGCGGCGGCAGGATCTCGCCGTTCGCGTCAATCCGAGCAGCGCTGGCTCCGAAGTCCTCCAGCGACAGCCGCCGCACCAGCTCGATCGCGGTTCCGGTCGAGTCCGGCATCGGCCCCTCTCGAGGGTACTGGACCATGGGGAGCAGGTTGGCACGGCGGAGATCGCGGTCGGCGCCGAACTCCAGCCGGAGCACTCCCGTGATGCCCAGCGGCCCGTTGAGATTGAAGCCGCGATAGGTCAAGAAATTTCCCAGTGAATAGATGATGGGCTTGTTCCGGTAAAACTCGATGCCCCGCAGCACATGCGGCCCATGGCCAACCACCGCATCGGCGCCGGCATCGATCACGGCTCGGGCCCATTTACGGAGCTCTCCCCGAGGCTCTGCACCCAGGGACTCGGCTGTCTCCCCGACGTGGAGTGCCTGCATACCCTCGCTTCCACCGTGGAAGGTGACCACCAGAACGTCCGCGAGACGCCGGACCGAGTCCACCACCGCCGCGCTGCGCCCGAGGTCGAGGAGATTGTAGGCAAAGGGGTAGGTGGTGAAGCCGACCAACGCGACCACGGTCAGCGAGTCTCCCCGCTGGATCGAGTCGATCGCGATCTGCTCCATCGGCCCGTAGAGCCGGATACCGAGTCCTCGAAGGACCGAATCGGTAGACGCGCGTCCGTCCGCGCCAAAGTCATTGGCGTGATTATTGGCCAGATTGAGATGGGTAAACCCCGCCTCGGCGAGCCGGGGAGCCAGGGCAACCGGGGTGAGGAACGCATAGCACCCCGCCGGACGCGGCTTGGATTTCTGAGACTTCGCGCTCTTGGGCTTGCGCTTGACCGGCGCTGGAGGGATCGAGTCCACCCGGGGTGGCTGGTGGACTCGAGGCGTGCTGTCAGGGACAACCCGGGCGAACTGACTGGGGCGGACCTCGACGTGCTTGCCGGATGTACCGCA
>JBIOUY010000371.1:0-14423 GCA_044867445.1 Gemmatimonadales bacterium | reverse complement strand
GATCCGCGATCAGCAGATTTCGCATCGTTGATTAATCCTGGCCACTCGTCCGCTACTGCGCGCGAGCGGCTTCAGCGGAGCGGCCGGCAGGTGAGGCCGCCGAGCTGATCAGCGGCTCGATGCGCTGGGAGAGCGCCGGCGCCAGACTGCGGGCGAAGCTGGCAGTCAAGTGACTATGGTCGCGATAGACCACCATGCCGCGCTGCACCGTTTCGCAGACCGCCGGGCCGCAGACCAGGTCGGACAGATCGACCGTGGAGACATGAGGCAGACCGCTCGCTGCCCGTTGCTCTAGACCATAGATCTCCGGATAGAGAGCCTCATCCCGCTCGGCGGCGCACTCCCGCTGCTCCCACCCGAAATAAGCGGCCCGCGAGAGACAGAGAGGGACATCGTCTTTGGCCCGGGGCGTGTCGCGAAAGAAGAGCCCGCGAACCCCGGCCGAGTCGAGGCTCACGAACGTGGTGCGGATCCCCTCCTCCCACTGACGATACGACAGCTGAGATAGGCCGTCGGATTCACCCGGCCGTTTGATGTAGCCCACCGAGTTGGCCATCACCACCAGCGTCGGTTGCAGCTCCACGATCCGGCGGAGCGCCAACCTTCGCCAGACGGCACACTCAGCCTGCTCCTCTCCGCCTCGCGGATCGTAAACCGGAACGGTGGCGACAGGACAGCTCGCCCGCACCATGGAGATGAGCCGCCAATGCCGCTCCTTGGCGACCTGTTCCAGGGCGGGGAACCATTGCGCCGCGTGAGAGTCGCCGAAGAGCACCAGGGTGATGGACGACGCGGAGTCGCCGAATACGCACTGCCGCAAACCTTTGCGAGCTTCACTCATGAAGCACCCGCGACGCTTCAATGAAGGCCCATCGCCCACCGCCTTGGCGAAAGCTCTCTGCGGCTGCCGGCTCAGCAACTGCGCGGAGTATTCGTGCGACCCCAGGCCAAACACCAGGCCGGCCAGTGATAGGACTGCGGCCAGGGCGAGTGAGAAACGGGGACGAGGCAGTAGCGCGGGATGGAACCGGATCCGGTTCTCGACCAGAGCAAAGGCGACCGCCGCCGCCGCAAGGGCCCCCGCCGCGCAGAGCGCCTTGGCGGGTACAGAGAGGTCCGGCGCGACAGCAAGGGCAAGGACCAGCACCGGCCAATGCCACAGGTACCAGGAATAGGAAAGCCGGCCCAGATGCTGGAGTGGTGCGGAGCCGAGCGGTACGCCGACCCCGATGCCCGGCATTCCGGTGCCGGCGAGGAGCATACCCACGGTGCCTATCGCCGGAAGAAGCGCCCACGGGCCGGGGAAGAGCATGTGGCCGGTCAGGGTCGTGGCTCCGATAAGGACCGTGACCAGGCCTCCCCAACCCAGCGCGCGACACAGCCCGGGGCGGTGGCGCAAGGCAGCGACAGGCACCAAGCACGCCAACCCCCCGATGCCGAACTCCCACGCCCGCAGCGGGGATCCGAAAAAGGCCCAGGGCTTCTTCACCACAGTCAGCCACACACAAGCCGCCAACGACACCACGCATACGGCAATGATGAGCTTTACCAGTCTGCCCACGGGACGAGATCCGCCGAAGCCCAGCGCGATCAGCATCGGCCAGACCAGATAGAACTGCTCTTCGACCGCGAGGGACCAGGTGTGCAGGAAGGGATCCGACGCCAGGTTTGGACCGAAGTAGTCGGTGGCCTGACGCATGAAATGCAGGTTACTCGCGTAAACCGAGGTCGCGACCGCGGAACTGGCGTAGCGGAACTGCTCCAGTGGGGAGAGCATCAGGAGACAGGCCACCAAGGTGACGGTCAGGACCAGTATCGCGGCGGGTAAGAGGCGCCGGGTTCGCCGGGCGTAGAATTGCACGAAGCTGATCCGGCCGGTGCGGGCAGCCTCCTTGACCAGCAGGTCGGTGATCAGAAATCCCGACAGCACAAAGAACACGTCGACGCCGGTAAAGCCTCCGCGTATTCCCGGTATGCCGACGTGGTACAGGACGACCAAGAGCACCGCGATGCCGCGCATGCCCTCGATGTCCGGCCGGAAGGCGCCATGGCCGCTCCGGCTCGGGCGATGAGAAGCTGATGGAGAAGGGGAGAGTTTCGATTCGCCGCCGGCTTGGACCGGTGCGGCGCTCATTGATCCGCTCGGCAGGTCGGCTGGCCGGGCATTGGGACACTGAGTGTAAGATTTTGCGGTGCTATCACTTCGGTTCCCTTGTAGGGGCCGGCAGGCCGAAGCCGACGGCGAGCGTTGGCTTGACAAGAAAGCCGGTGGAAAATAGGAATGGCAAATTGCCGGGACAACCCGAACCGGATTCGGATTGGAGCAAGGGAAGTGCCTGAGTGAGGCAAAGGTGCGCGGGCTGAGTGGCCCGAATTGCCCATTGCCAGTACCCCCGGGACGGATACGATTGGCGACGAGGGCGCGCTCTTGGCCAGACCGTGACCGGACAGGCTGGTTTCCCGGTGGAACCTGGACGCGCGTGTGAGTGTTCTCTGGCGGTGAGGTCGACCTGTGAAGTCCCGGAGGTGTAAAGCCTAACGAGGTCGTTGCAGTGGCTGGTGCATCGCTTGTTGGCCGTCGTGCCGGGCCGGCTGCCGGACGTGCCTCTGGTGAGCCGGGGGTGCAGGAGTCCAGCGCGGCCAGTGAACCTGGACCGATCGAGGGCGGACCCATCGCCCTCGTATCGAGACTTCTTCGGGATGCGGCTGCGGTCGGCACCCTGGCGGGAGCCTGTGCCCGCGCCTTTCGTTTTCCTCGCGTTTTCCTTCCGCTGACGTTCGCGCAAATCTGGGACATCGGCGTCGGGAGTATTCCTCTCGTCGTGCTGGTCGCAGCAATCTCCGGCGCCGTCACCTCCGAGCAAAGCGGGTTCCAGTTCAGTCCCGGGACGATGCCGGCCTCGGTCGTCGGTAGAGTCATCACCTCGAGTGTCCTCACCGAGCTCGGTCCAGTGGTGACTGCCCTGGTTCTGGTTGGGCGGGTGGGGGCGCGGATCGGCTCGGAGTTGGCCACTATGGTGGTCACTGACCAGGTCTATGCTCTTCGGGCGACCGGTCGAGATCCTGCGTTGTATCTCGCATTGCCCCGAATTCTCGCCGGGGCGCTCGCGGTCCCAGCACTCGTGATCATCGCTGATGCAACCGGAATGATCGCAGGTCTCGGCCTGGCCATGCTTCGCATGCCCATCACCGTGGCCGATTTCGCCGCCGGCGCGCGGTCTTACTTCTTTCCCTTCGTGCTCTGGTTCTCGTTGATCAAGGGAGCCGCCTTCGGCATCTGCATCACCTTTATCGGCTGCTTCGTCGGGCTTCGGGCTACCGGGGGCGCTGCCGGTGTGGGGCGGGCCACGACGGCCAGCGTGGTGGCGAGTACCATTGGTGTCATGGTTGGGGACCTCGTTCTGGTGCGGCTCCTGGGAGTTTTCCGGTGACGATCAGGGTCGAGCACGTGAGCCGGAGCTTCGGCGCGCAGGAGGTCTTGCGCGACGTGAGCATCATGGTGCCTACCGGACGGACGGTCGTGCTGCTGGGGCCGTCAGGAGTCGGAAAGAGCGTCCTGCTCAAGATCGTCGCCGGGCTGCTCCAGCCGGATGAGGGCGACGTTTTTATCGACGAGGTCTCCATCTTCAACGGCTCGGAGCGATCGGTGGCGGCGCTGCGACGCGACCTGGGTCTGGTGTTCCAGTCCTCCGCCCTCTTCGACTCGCTCACCATCGGCGAGAACATCCTCTTCGGACTCCAGGACGGGGTGAGCCAGACGCTCTCCCCTGTGCTCCACGCCCAGGTGGAGGAGCGGCTGGCGTGGGTCAACCTCGACCCTGATGTGATCCCGAAATACCCTGGAGAGCTCTCCGGCGGAATGCAGAAGCGGGTCGCCATAGCTCGCGCGATAGCGGGTGGTCAGCGGTGCGTCCTATACGACGAGCCGACCTCTGGTCTCGATCCGCTCAACTCCGACACCGTGGCCCAACTGATCCGTCAGTTACAGCACGAGCTGGGCGTTACCAGTCTGGTGGTTACCCACGACCTGGAGCTCACCGCCACGGTAGCCGACACCGTCGCGCTGCTGGACCGCGGAACCATTCAGGGCGAGGTCCCCGTCAGCCGGTTGGAATCGTTGGAACATCCCATGGTGCAAGCGCGACGCCCACGCAGCCTGGAGTTCGTCGCATAGTCGCATAGGAGGAGGCAGATGCGCAGGCGACAAGGAAGCGAAATCGCAACCGGACTCTTGGTGCTCGTGGCCGCCGCGCTCGCCATCGGCGGCTACTATTGGCTCACCGGGGAGTCGCTCACCCGCCGGGGATACCACTTGGTGGTCCGGCTGCACGATGCCGGCGGCCTGCAACGGGGTGACCGCGTGCGACTCGCCGGAGTCGAGGTGGGCAAGGTGCGCGAGGTGGGACTTATCCAGGGTCAGGTGCTGGCTCAGATCGATGTTGATCCCGATCTCCGCCTCCCCAAGGACAGCCACGCTGAGCTGCGGCCCAGCGGGGCCTTCGGCGGACGATATCTGGAGCTGGCTCCGGGACAGATGAGTGAGGCGCTGCTGGCGGGGGACACCGTCGCCGCGGCTAGCGCGCCCAGCTTGGCGGAGACCCTGACAGAGCTCGGCGATCAGGCAGGCCAGGTGCTGAGCCGTGCCTCGGACGTGCTCGACCCCGAGCGAGTGGCCACCCTGGACCGGAGCCTGAACGCTCTTCTCCGTACGCTTCAGAACGTCTCGGCCATGAGCGCCAGCGTGCGGACTACCGCGCAGCGGGTCGAGCGCGGTTTAGGTGACCGTCGTTTGGAGGCGACGACGTCGGGCTTGGCCATCAGCGCCCGGAATCTCGCCGACGCGTCCGCCCAGCTGCTCGGCGCGTCGGGCACGCTATCATCGATTCTGGCGAAGATCGATCGCGGAGATGGGTCACTGGGACGAGCGGTGAACGATCCCGCACTGTACAACGCGCTGCTGCTGGCTACGGCTCGATTCGATAGCGTGACCCGGAATGCGCAGACCGTCGTGCAAGACGCGGGATCGCTGGTGCGCGATGTCCGAAGCAACCCACGCCGGTATGTCCGGTTGAGCCTCTTCTAGACGGGAGATCGCGTGCAGCTGTCGCCGAAGGCTCAGCGTGGCCTCCACGAGGCGAGATGCTCCCACAGGGTCTCGACGGTGGGATCGCGCATGCCCCACAGCTCGAGCGCATGGAAGATGGTGCGCAGGTATTCGACTCCCCGCCCCGCCGTCCCGTGTGCGGCGAGGAGCGCCTCCTCTACCGCTCCCGGAGTGGACCAGCGGTTGCTCTCGCCGATTCCGGGTTGGCTGATCCATACTGTCGCGCCCTGGGTGCCGCCACTCTGCAGGACGACCGGAAGCTGGCGCTTGGCGTACTCGGCGCCGTTCTCCGTCGGTTCCAACCGGCGGAGCATCCGGCGGCGATCGGCCCAGGGAACCTCGAAGGCCAGTCCCCAGCATTCGCCGCCGGCGGAAAGCCCGATGATGGGACAGGGATGCTGGGGACTGCCCCAGAGCAGGGTGGACGCGTGATTGAAGGAGCGATGGTAACCCGCCAGTCTGGCCGGTTGGGCCTGATACCCGCGCAGCAAGACCTCGCCCATCAGCTCGGCGTATGCGAACAGCCAACTCACTGGGCCTCCCCCATGTTCGATGCGCAATTATACCCACTGTCGACCTCATTATGCCGCGCCCTCCGATCCTCGACCTGCTGAAGGCGGTGAGCACCGTGGCGCCGGCTCATCGCGAGGTGGCTGTGTGGTGGTACGTGCCGCCCGGCGCCGGTCCGGGCACCTCGGGCACCGAATCACCACCCGCCGAGCTCGTGCTCCAGACCGATCGCGATGCCGCGGCCGACTTGGAAACGATTCGCGCTCGGCTGGCCGGACTGCTCGGTGACTCCGGAGTCGTGGTCCGATCGCACCGCGGCCCGGCCGAGCCCAATCACCTCTACCGCCTGCTGAGTAGAACGCCATGATGCCGCACATCGAGTGGTTGGTGCTGATCGGCTATCTCGAGTCGCTCTTCGCGGAGAGCTCACCGCGCAAGCTCGAACCGCGTGAGGCCGGCCGTGGCCCTGAGACGGTGAATCGACTCTACCTCCACTCCATGCGCGAGCACGAGCGCAAGGCCGCCCTCCTCTACCTCCAGGATGGGCGCTGGGAGCCACTTCCCGACTGGCGGTTGGACCGCAGGGTGATTCGACTCGCGCTGTATCTCCAGGAACGAGTCGGCGTTGCCGCCGGGGATCGGGTCGCGGTGGTCTCCGAGCTCCGGCCCGAAGCTGCGCTGGCGGATTTCGCCGGGTTGGGATTGGGTGCGGTTTCCGTGATGGTCGACGCAGGTGTCCCAGCCAATAACCTGATAGCAGCGCTGATTGACGTGGGCCCGAAGGTGATCCTTGCGTCGCCTGTTGGACTTGATAAGCTCGACGGAGGCGGATTACCGCTTCCCGGGCTGGAGCAGGTCATCGCCCTGGATGCGGGAAAGGCGGCCGATAATGTGGTGCGGCTGGAGACCGCATTCGAGCTGGGTGGTACGCTCGACACCGCGGAACGAGCGCAGGCATTCCGCGCGACGGCGCGCGCGATCGAACCCGGGCGCGCGGCCATTGTACACTATGAGGGAAGTGAGAATAGAGAGCCGCAGTGGCAGGAGCTGACTCAGGGTGAGGTGGTCCAACGGGTCGAGGCGATCTGGCAGGCCCAGCAGCCGGCTCTCGGCGACCGGGTCTATCTGGTTGGGACCGAGCTGACATTGGCGGTTCGGCTGGCCCTCTACGCCTGTCTCGGAGATGGTTACAGCACCACGGCGCTCGCCCGATCCTTGGGAACCGCGGCGGAGCTCACCGAGCTCGAGCCTCAGCGTATCATCGCCTCGCCGAGCATTCTCGCCGAGGTTCTGCGCCGGACGCGGACCAGAGCCGCCCCGGCGCCGCGTCCCTCTGGTTGGCGCGAACGCGCGGCGCAACTGCTCCGTAGGGACAAGGAGCCAGCGATGCAGCAGGTAATTTGCGATGTGCTCGGCGGTCAGGTACGCGGGATCAACCCCACGGCGCCGCTCGGCCCGGCGCTGGCCGCCAGCCTGCAGGGCCTTACTCTCATCGGCCCGCCAGTCGGGCGGACCGCGCACGTGTGGACGGGATCAGAAAGAGGTGGCCTGTGAACGAAATCCTTGCAGCAACGGTCCGGGAGCTCGCGAACGCGGGATGGCATGCGTTCCAGGCAGTTAACAGTGCCGTACCAGAGAGCGAATCGCTCCAGCCGGGGTGGGCGCCCGGCCCTCTGCTCAAGAGTCGCGAGCGAACCAAACCTCCGCTAGGCTGGCCCCGGGAAACGGATTCCCTGTGCCCTCGATGCGTGGTGGAGACCCGCAATTCCATCATCCGCGGCGAGCGGGATCTCGCCGAACTGGTCAACGGCCGGGTCGGGGAGATCAAAGCAACGATCCTGGAGGAAAACGGCCGCCTGGTCATGCGCAAGACCTGTCCGGTGCATGGAACCTTCGAGGATCTTCTCTCCATCGATGCCGAGTTCACCCGGCTCCTCGAAGCCCGTTATCCCGGTCGGGACTTCCGTACCCGAGGCGACGAGCGGATTCATCGTCACGGCACCTCGTCGATTCGCTTCGGCCGGGGGGCGGTACTGACGATCGATCTTACCAACCGCTGTAACATGATGTGCAACCCCTGCTTCATGGACGCCAACCAGGTGGGGTACGTCCACGAGCTGACCCTCGATGAAGTGAAGCAGATCCTGGACGACTCGATCTCGTTCAAGCCGCGGCGCCAGATGTCGGTCCAGTTCTCGGGTGGTGAACCCACCATGTCGCCCCACTTCCTCGAGGCCTGTCGCTACGCCAAGGACCTGGGCTACTACTCGGTCCAGGCGGCAACCAATGGCCTGCGCTTCGCGCTCGAGCCGGAGTTCGCCTTTCAGGCCAAGGAGGCGGGCTTCGACATCGCCTACTTCCAGTTCGACGGTGTCACCAATGAGGCCAATCGGCATCGTCATATCAGCAATCTGTACGATGCCAAGCTGATGGCGATCGAGAACATGACCAAGGCAGGCATCGACATCACCCCGGTGACGACAGTGGTGAACACGGTCAACAACACTCAGGTCGGTCCCCTGCTGAATTTCGTGATCGACAACTGCGAGAGCCTGGGGGGTATCTCGTTCCAGCCAGTGTCGTTTACCGGGCGCGATGAAGACATCAGCGACGCCGACCGCCACCGGCAGCGCTATACCCTCTCCCATCTGGCCCATGATCTGGCGGGCTACTTCGATGGCAAGATCGATCCGTATCGTGATTGGTACCCGCTGGGAGCAGTCGGCGGCTTCACCGCGTTGGCCGACCATCTCCGGGGCACCGAAGTTCAATTCGGCGGACTCGCCTGCTCCTGCCACCCCAATTGCGGCTCGAGCATCTTCATGGTCGCCAACCGCAAGACCAAGGCTTGGGCGCCGGTCACCCAGTTCTTTGATGTCGAACAGTTCATGAAGGACATCACGGTCATCACTGACACGGCTCGGGGACAGAAGCTCAGCGTGTTGCAAACCGCGCTCGCCCTGCTCAAGAACTTTGACCAGCGAAAGGCGCCCTCCGGACTCACCCTGCCGGAGTTCATCAAGATTCTCAACCGGAAGTCAGGCGGGGCGATGTCGGGCGGCCGCGCCCCCAAGCTGGGTGACTGGAAGCTCATGTGGGTCGGTGGGATGTGGTTCCAGGACCTGTGGACCTACGACTTCCGCCGCACCGAGATGTGCGTGATTCCCTACGCCACCCAGGAGGGCGAGATCTCCTTCTGCGCCTACAACACCGGCGTGGGTTGGCGCCAGATCGTGGAGAACATGCACATGGTGGCCACCACCAAGGAATGGTTCCAGAATCGAGGCCGGCACAAGATCTACGCCGGTGACCGACCGATGGAGCTGCCCAGCCGGTCGCTGCCGGTGGTAAACGCTCCGGCGGGCGCCGGCGTGGCGGCGCAGAGTTGCTCGTGCCATTGAAGTCAGAAGTGAGAAGTCAGAAGTGAGAAGTCAGAAGTGAGAAGGTTACAGGTGAGAGGTAAGCAGTGAGCAGTGAGCAGTAAGAAGCGAGTGGGGTGCAGTGTCACCCTGGAGCGACTCCGAGCAGCGCGAGGAGGAGCAGAAGGGGCCGAAGCTCAGTCAGAGCTCCGGCCCCTTTCGCTTCGCTCCAGGATGACACACTGCTCACTGCTTACTTCTCACTGCTTACTCTCACTGCTCACTGTTCTTCAGCCCGCCGCCACCAGCCGCTCCGCCAGGTGCGATCGGGAGCGCTCGATCCACTGAACCCTGCCGTGGTCTGCCGGCACGAAGTCCGGCCGCGGAGTGGACCCAGGATACTGGAGATACGCCTTCGGGTTTCGCATCTCACGTGAGGCGCTCAAGACTCGGCGCACCGCAAACGATTTCCCCTCCAGCACCAGTGCGGTCAACTTGCGGATGGCCTTCCAGCTCAGCTGGGTAGTCGCGTCCATGAGACAGTACAGCCGAGCCAGTCGCTGGAAGAAGCGCTCGGGCGGCAGCTTCGACGGCAGAACCAGGTGCATGACGTCGAACAGGTTGTAGTCCGTGGTGGTAATCTGCGACTTGGTAGACTCCCACAGCTCGGTACCCGGAAGCGGGGTGAGCACGGTGAAGGTCGGACAAGGGAGCTGCGCCAGCCTCACGAACTGCTCCAGCCGATCAAAGTCCTCTTCGCCCCACGCCGGGTCTGTGATCAGAGAGGTCATGGGAGTGATGCCCTGCTGCCGCAGGATGTCAATCGCCTCGAGGTTGGTCGCGGCGCCGCCCTTGGTGCGCTTGCGCACCGCGTCCAGCCCGATGTCGTCCACCTTTTCAATGCCGAGGAAGATCGTCTTCATGCCGATTTGCTTCCACATCCCGAACAGGTCACGGTAGCGTACTACGAGGTCGGCTCGAGTCTCGCAGGAGTAGAGCAGCTCGAGGCCCGCCGCGTGGATCTGGTGCCCCAGTTCCTCATAGGCATCGTGCTGCAGGAAGGCGATATCGTCGGTGAAGAAGACGCGCTCTTCACCCAAAGCGCGAACCTGGGCCAGATCCTCCACGATGCGCTCCGGGGAGCGTCGCCTTGCGCGCCGTTGGTAGAACACCCAGATACTGCAGAAGTTGCAGTCAAAGGGACAGCCGCGGGACGTCTCGACGCAGGCTGAGGGAGTGTCAAACGCGTGATGGTAACGCCGGCGGTAACGCCGGGTCAGCCGGCGGTCGGGAAGCGGCAGCTCATCCAGACTGTTGGAGTGCGCTCGGTGCAGCACGCCTCCATTCAGGTTCCCGAGCGTGGCGACGGCCGGTACCGTGGCGGGGTCTTGCTTCCGCTCCAGCGCGTCCACCAGCTCGAGCCCAGCCCATTCCCCTTCTCCAATCACCACCGCGTCGACCGGCGACCCGGAAAATAGGAAGTCACCCGGAATGAGCGAGGCGTGGTGCCCGCCGACGAACACGGTGGCGCGGGGGAGATGGTCCTTAACCAGCCGAGCCACTCTGAGGGTGCTGTACACGTCGGTGGTGAAGCCGCAGCTGATGCCGACCCCCTCCGGGCGGAACTCTCGGAGATCGGAGAGAAGGGCTCCCACACTTTCCAAACGAAGATCGAGCAAATGGACTTGGTGCTGATGCAGCTGAAGGGCTGCCCCCACGCATTCCAGACCGAGCGGCTCCACCATGAGGATGCGGGTAAAACCGAACCGGGTGCCTTGTGGGGGCTGAACCAGCGTCACGCGCATCGGTAGACTCCTTGCTACCGGTTCATACTGGACATCCAATGAGGACGAGCCGAGCTGGCGTCACAAGCTCTCACAAAATGCAAGCGTCGGCCGATCCGGACCAGATGTGGTCGTGAAGGGACAAGCCGCCGACGTAGCCCGGCGGGCCTCTGGGAGCTCGAGCGGCTTGACTCCGAGCTCAGGGGTCTGTCTGGGCAATAGTGCCCATGCTTTGAGGGAGATCTCCACGGGAACTGAGGTTACACCTGGCCGGGATTATCGATCCTCTTCGCCGGCCCAGTCCCGTGGCTCGAGCATGGCCAGCAATTCGGCCTCGAAACTGGCGGGCTCATACCGGGGGTCGTATTCCCACGCGGCCAGCGGCGGCAAGCTCATGAGGACGCTCTCGACCCGAGCGTTGGTCTGCAGCCCGAACAGGGTTCCACGGTCATGCACCAGGTTGAACTCGGCGTACCGGCCACGCCGAGCCAATTGAAAGCGCCGCTCCCGCTCGCCGTACTCTTGTCCCCGCCTGCGATCGACGATCGGCCCGTAGGCCGCAGCCAGACAGCGCCCCACATCTTCGACAAACTGAGCCAGTCGCTCCAGGGCCAATCCGCTCTCGCCGGCGCGAAGGTTGTCGAAAAACACACCTCCAACCCCCCGCCGTTCTTCTCCTCGGTGCGTGTTCACGAAGTAATTGTCGCACCAGATTTTGAACCGAGGATAGAACGTCGGATGGTACCGATCGCAGATCGCTTTGAGGGTACGGTGAAAGTGCACCGCGTCGTCCGGGTAGGGATAGGTCGGCGTGAGGTCTGTACCCCCACCGAACCAAGCGTCCTGCACCTCGCCGGAGGGCGTGGTGATCTCGAAGTAGCGGACGTTCAGATGCACCGTGGGAATCATCGGGCTTCGCGGATGGACCACCACGCTCGCGCCGGTCGCGAAGAACCCGGTCGGCTCAGGAGTGCTCACCTGTGCCCCGAGTCGGAGGGCGACGTTCTGCGGCAACACACCGTCGACCGTCGAACGGTTTACTCCAGCCTTTTCGAAGGTGGCCCCCTGGCTGAGCACCCGGGCAATTCCTCCACCGCCGCCCGGCCGGGTCCATCGGTCTTCCTGAAACGTGCCGCCCCGGTCTAGAGCGGTGAACAGCCGGGTTGCCTCCTCATGGAGTGACTCCACCATCGCGGCGACCCGAAAGCGAAAGTCCGGCGGAATCACGCGGGCCGCCACTCCTTCACGGCTTCTACAAAGGCTCGGGCGTGTGCTACCGGGACGTCGGGAAGAACGCCGTGCCCCAGGTTGGCGATGTAGCCTTGAGGTCCGAAGGCGGTAAGCATCTCATGGGTACGCTGACGAATGACCCGCGGCTCGGCATACAGCCAACAGGGCTCGAAATTCCCCTGGAGCGCCACCGGGTATGGAGCTAGACGCCGCCGAGCCTCGGCCGCATCAGTTTGCCAATCCACCCCCATGACGTCTGGGCCGGTCGCCGCGGCGATCTGCTCCAGCGCCCAGCCGGCACCCGGAGCGAATACGATGATCGGGGCCCCCGCCTGGCGGGCGATTCTCACGGTCTCGACCAGGTAGGGCAAGGCGAATTCGTGAAAGTCTTGGGGACCGAGCGCGCCGGCCCAGGAGTCGAAGATCTGCACCGCCTGTGCGCCTGCCTTCACCTGCGCGGCCAGGAAGGTTCCCACCACACGCGCCAGCCTGGCGAGGAGAGCGTGTGCCGCGGTGGGCTCCTCGAGAAGAAATCGCTTCGCCCGGCTGAAGGTTTTCGATGTTTCCCCTTCCACCATGTAGCTCAGGAGCGTCCACGGCGCTCCGGCGAATCCAATGAGCGGAACTCGCTCCGCGAGTCGCGTCCGCGCGAGCCGGATGGTCGCGAGCACGTAGTCCAACGCATCGGCCGGCTCCACGTCGTGGAGTGCTGCCAGGTCGGCGGCGGCCCGGAGCGGTTCGGCAAAGCGAGGCCCGACCCCGTCCTCCACCGAAAGCTCCATTCCCATCGCCTGGGGCACGACCAGGATGTCACTGAAGATGATGGCGGCGTCGACGCCGAGGATATCAACCGGTTGGAGCGTCACCTCCACCGCCAGCTCGGGTGTCCCGACCATGGTGAGAAAGTCGGCCCGTTCTCGGACTGCCCGATACTCAGGCAGATATCGCCCGGCCTGGCGCATCATCCAAACGGGCGGCCGCTCGACCGGCTCGCGCCGACAGGCGCGCAGGAAGAGATGGTCCATCACCCTCCAGAGGTTCAGCGGGCCGCGAGAAGGCTCCGTACACCGCCGGTTAAGGCGTCCGTGCTGGGGCCCGACGCTACGGCGGCAGGAGGCCAACCGCAGGCCCGCGCGGCGGCAGCGGTGGTGGGACCGACGGCGAGCAGCATCGGGCGAACCCCAGGTGGACACGCGCGGGCGAGTAGGGCGGC
Source organism: Gemmatimonadales bacterium (assembly GCA_044867445.1). GTDB lineage: Bacteria > Gemmatimonadota > Gemmatimonadetes > Gemmatimonadales > GWC2-71-9 > CAVVWJ01. Next base: position 1,223 of record JBIOUY010000371.1, on the reverse strand, counting down.
CACGCTCGGGCTTGCCACCACCAGCACTTGCGCCCGCTCGGCTGCGGCTCGCGCCTCGGCCTCGTCCGCTAGCACCGATCGATAACACACGACTTCCTCGACCTCGATGCCATCGGCCCGCAGCCGCGCCGGCAGCTCATCTCGCCGTAGATCGCCACAAGGAAAGAGAACTGGGCCGCTTACCCCTGCTGCCAGCATGGCTCGGGCGAGCGCCCCGGCGGAGCCGAATTCTCCCACCGCGCGGTCGCTGGGAACCTGCGCTCGCCCCAGCAGCTCACCAAGGGCAGATGCCGTCGCGACCCCGCCGGCCCAGACCTGCGGCCGGGGTGAATCAGGCAGCGCAACCTTCAGTTCCGAGAGGCGGGCCGAGAAGGCTCCAGCAGCGCGAGGTGAGGTCAGAACGATCGCCTGGAACTCGCGCACGCGTTCCAGGGCCGAGTCCACCGGGCCCCAATCGGGTGGAGGCGCGAAGGTCACGAGGGGACACTCCTCGACCGCTACGGGGAGCGAACGCAGCGCCTCCACGAGACCGGGGAAGGTCCCCTTGGAGGCCGTGACCACTACTATGCCGTGCATCAGGGTTCACTCACGGCTGGGACTCCTGCGGTACGTACCTGGCTTAGGATGGCGGCCGCGCCTTCGGCCAGAAGGCGTTCGGCGAGCTTGATGCCGATCAGGTCGGCATCGGACTCGTCCCGCGCATTGCCGACCTCCTCTCCCTCAACGGAACGCTCACCATCGAGTGAAACGACGCGACCGTGCAGCCGAAGCCCACCCGGGTCACCTTGGGGCATTTCGCCGTAGGCGGCCACGGGCACCTGACAGCCGCCCTCCAACTTTCGCAGGAACGCGCGCTCAGCTTGCGCCGCTCGAGCGGTGGGTTCGTGGTGTACCGTCCGCGCGACCGCGAGGGTCGCCGCATCGCCGGTCCGCACGGTAACGGCCAACGCGCCCTGCCCCGGCGCGGGAAGCATGACTTCCGGCCCCAAGCGCTCACCGATCCGATGAGCCAGTCCCAGCCGCACGAGCCCCGCGGCGGCGAGAAGCGTAGCCGCCCATTCGGGTCGTCGGTCCAACTTGGAGAGCCGGGTATCCACGTTGCCCCGAATATCGCAGACGTGGAGATCGGGACGCGCACGAAGCAGTTGGGCACGACGCCGCAGGCTGCTGGTGGCAATCATCGCACCGCGTGGAAGCTCCCCCCAACGAATCGGTCCCCGGCC
>JBIOUY010000370.1:0-74488 GCA_044867445.1 Gemmatimonadales bacterium | reverse complement strand
GCAGGTGCGGGAGCTCGGATTCCGCGGGATGCTGGTCGAGGGGGCGGATCAGGTATTGGGTTGGCGCTCGCCGAACTACGTGTACGAAGCAGCGACGGCCCCGGGGCTGCGCCTCCTGCCGCGAAACTATCGCATCAGCGACGATGTTGGCTTTCGATTCTCCAACCGCGAGTGGGATGGATGGCCGCTCACGGCTGACAAGTGGACTGACTGGATCGCGGCCAGTGCCGAATCCAGCGTTCACGTCTTCCTGGACTATGAAACCTTCGGGGAGCACCAATGGGCGGAAACCAGAATCTTCGACTTCCTTCGACGATTGCCTGAGGAGCTTCGCGGGACGGGGAGTCGCCTGCGTTCATCCATCTGTGCTGGCGGCACGGCAGCCGGTCGGCACACTGGCCTTTTCTCAGCCTACCTCATGGGCCGATGTCGAGCGCGACACCAGCGCCTGGATGGGGAATCGGATGCAGCGCGCCGCCCACGAGCGGCTGTACCGACTCGGCCGAGTGGTGAAGTCGCTGGGAAACCACCAGCGGCTGGAGAGCTGGCGCCGGCTCACCACCAGCGACCATTGCTATTAGATGTGCACCAGAGGGTTCGCCGATGGTGACGTGCACAAGTACTTCAATCCCCACGACGCCCCGTATGACGCGTTCGTCGCGTTCATGAATGCCCTCACCGATCTCGAGCGCTGGTGCGCCGCGGAGCGACGACGTTCGCCGCAGCCACATTCCGCGGTGGCCGCCGTGCCTCTGTGGTGAATCCGCTGGCTTGCCGTACACGGCACTGACCCGCCAGGCTCTTTCGAGCCGGCGGGTTTCGGCTTATATGAGGTGGGTTCCCTTCTCTCGTTTTTTCGACGAAAGGTGGTTTCCCATGTTCAAGGAATTCAAGGAATTCGTGATGCGTGGCAACGTCCTCGACCTCGCGGTCGGCTTCATCATGGGCGGTGCGTTCGGGACCATCGTCAAGTCACTGGTCGACGACGTGATCATGCCGCCGATCGGGCTTGCCCTGGGGAACGTGGACTTCTCCAACCTGTTTGTCCTGCTGAAGCAAGGTGCCAAAGCCGCCCCGCCGTATGCCACGCTCGCCGAAGCCAAGGCGGCGGGTGCCGTCACCATGAACTACGGACTGTTCGTCAACAGCATCATCAGCTTTCTGATCGTTGCCCTGGCCGTGTTCCTCATGGTACGTGCGGCCAACCGGATGATGCCCAAGCCGGCGGCGGCGCCCACCACGAAGGACTGCCCCTTCTGCAAGATGCCGATTCCGCTGGGCGCCAGCCGTTGTCCTCAGTGCACCTCCGACCTGAAGGCGGCCTGAGGAGGAAGCTTTACAATACAAAGTACTTGCTAGCAGCGAAGCTATTCATTATAGTGCTGCTATGTCCGCACCCCAGCGAGTCCCCCGAGCCTCGAGCGATGCCCCGGCGCTTCATGCCCGGGCCATGGACAATCTCTCCTTTATTCGGCAGACGATGGAGCGGGCGACCGCGTTCACCGCCGTACCGGGCTGGGGAGGCGTGGCCATGGGAGTCACCGCCTTCGCTGCCGGCGCCATCGCTCGGGCGCGACTCACCCCGTTGGATTGGCTGCTCACTTGGCTCGGCGCCGCGATGGTGGCCCTGACGATCGGGGGCCTCGCTATGAGGGCGAAGGCCCGGCGGGCCGGTACGCCGGTCTTATCGTACTCGGGACGCCGCTTTGTCCTGAGCTTCGTGCCGCCCCTCGTGGTCGGAGCATTGCTCACGGCGGCAATGATCCGGGCTGACTTGCATACCGCCCTCCCGGGTACCTGGCTCCTGCTCTACGGCACCGGCGTGGTGACCGGGGGAGCGTTCTCGGTCCGAGTCGTTCCACTGATGGGAATCTGCTTCATGCTGTTGGGTGCCGCCGCACTCTTCGGTCCGCCCTCCTGGGGCGATCCCTTCATGGTAGCTGGCTTTGGAGGACTGCACATCGTCTTCGGTTCGATCATCGCACGGAGGTATGGTGGCTAAGTCCAATCTCGCACCACGCGGTCCCGAGGGGGGCGACGGGCATCAGCCGCTGCACGGCGTGCGTGGCGGAGAAGCGAGCCTCGGCCCGCTCGAGCTCGACCGCCTGATTCATGAGCGCATGCGGCTCGCAATCGTGAGCGCCCTAGCCGTGAATGAGTCACTCAGCTTCAACGAGCTCAAGCGTCTGCTGGAGACGACCGACGGCAATCTCAGCGTCCACGCCCGCAAGTTGGAAGAGGCAGGCTACATCGATTGTACCAAGTCGTTCGAAGGCCGAGTGCCCAAGACGGAGTACCGGTTGAATTCGGCCGGCCGCCAGGCGCTGGAGCACTACCTGGAGCACATGGAAGCGTTGATTCGGCGGACCCGGGAACGCTGACCCGTTCTTTTTTTGAGGAGCAGCTTTATGAAGCAAAGCGCTTCGCAGATGGCCGCGCCATCCCGTCTCCATGTCGGCATCATCATGGATGGGAACGGACGCTGGGCTGAGCAGCGAGGGCGGTCGCGCTCGGCAGGACACCGCGAAGGAGCCGAGGCGGTGCGGCGCTGCGTCGAAGCGGCCCCTGGAGCGGGGATCGGGGTGCTCACGCTCTATGCCTTCTCCGCTGACAACTGGCGGCGACCTCCCTCCGAAGTCGCCTGGCTCATGCGAATCTTTCGTGAGTATCTTCGCGGCGAAGTGGCCCGCTGCCTCGAGAATGGTGTGCGACTCGAGGTGATCGGGCGCAGAGATCGGATCTCGCGCGCGCTGCGCGCCGCAGTCGAAGCGGCCGAGCAGCAGACGATTGCCGGCACCCGTTTGCATCTCCGCATCGCGCTGGACTATTCCTCCCGTGATGCGATCCTTCGCGCCGCCCAGTGTATTCGACCCGGTGTGGTGCCGACCCGGGAATCGTTCTCGCGGCTGCTCGCCATCGTGGATCATGGCAGCCCGGTACCCGATCTCGATCTGCTGATTCGTACCGGCGGGGAGCAGCGCTTGAGCGACTTCCTTCTCTGGGAGGCGGCCTACGCCGAGCTGCTGTTCCTGAATCGGCTATGGCCCGACTTCGGCCCTGACGATCTGCATGCGGCGGTGCGGGAGTTCGCTTCGCGGGAACGACGCTTCGGGGGACTTTCCGACGCGGTAGCCGGGTGATGCCGATGGCCGGCCGGACTCGCGAGGGGCTCGCGATCCTCGCGGCCGGCATCGCGCTGGGACTTGCCGCGGACGTCCTGGCGCACACGCTGCCGGGGCGGCTCAATGTGGCGGTGGGTCTGGGAGCACTGGCCCTGATGGTTGGGTTCATGGCCCAGCGTGAGCTGATCTCTCTTCCGTCCAAGCTTGCTCCGATCGGAGTGCCGCTGGGCCTGCTTTGCGTCGCTCTGGTGTGGCGCGATTCACCCACCCTGTTCGCGCTCAACCTCCTCGGTTTGGCGGGCCTGCTGACTCTGGCATCGCCTCGGGTCGTGGCGGTGTCCCACGAACGTGCCGGACTGGCTGACTACGCCTGGGGCGCCGGACAAATGCTCGGCGGCGCCACCCTGGGAGGAATCCCGCTGCTCCTCTCGGACATCGAGTGGCGCTCGATTCCTCGGAAGGGCGGGGTGCGAGTGGTGAGCGATGCGGTGGTTGGGCTGGCGGCGGCAGTGCCGGTCATCACGGTATTCGGCGGATTGCTCATGGATAGCGATCCAGTCTTCTCCCGGCTGATGACCGACGCCTTTCGAGCAAAGATCGATTTCCTGGTCGAGCACGGTGTCGCGGTATGCCTGTGGTCATGGACGGTGGCGGGCTTGCTTCGAGTCTTTACCAAGACCCAGCCACAGCCGCCCTCGACCGCCGGCTCGTGGGCAGGACGGCTTCGCCTGGGGCAGGTGGGCACGGTCGTGGCGCTGGTCGATCTTCTGTTTCTGGCGTTCGTCGCGGTGCAGTTTCGCTACCTCTTTGGGGGCGCGGACCTGGTGCGGCAGGTCATCGGCTTGAGCTACGCCGAGTATGCCCGCAGCGGGTTCTTCGAGCTGGTTGCGGTAGTAGCACTCTCGCTCCCGCTGCTTCTCGTCGCTGACTGGACTCTGGACCGACAGGATCACCAGGCCGTGCGGGTCTTCCGCCAATTGGCCTGCCTCATGCTGGTCCTGCTCAACGTCATGCTCGCCTCGGCGCTCTTCCGCATGCGGCTCTATACGCTGGAGTACGGTCTCACCGAGTCGCGGTTCTACACCACGGCCTTCATGGGTTGGCTGGTGCTGGTATTCGGCTGGTTCGCGGCAACCGTGCTACGGGGACGGCGTTTCCGATTCGCCTCCGGTGCTGTCACCGCCGCGCTCCTGGTACTCCTGACTCTTAATCTGCTGAACCCCGACGGCCTGATCGCGGCCACCAACCTGTCGCGCGCGGCTGCCGGCCGGCCATTTGATCCCGCCTATACCGCGCTGCTCAGCGCCGATGCCCTTCCCGTCATCCGCCGTGAGCTTCACACTCTCTCCAGGGGGCAGGCCTGCGTCCTCGCCACCATCCTCAAGGATCGGTGGGATGCCGACTTTGCCCGCGCAGTCCGGTGGGACATGAGCTACGTCCATGCCCGCCGGACCCACTGGCGCGACGGAGCCCTGCAGTGTCCTCCATGGAACCAAACTCAGTCCGGCGGCGTTTCCCGGCCAATCGGGGGTAGCTGAACGGGGCACGCGCCCGCAGCTTCAGGTGAAAGGCGGAGCCACGTGACGTGTGAGGAGGTTCTGGGCCGACTGGACGACTATCTCGACCGGAACCTCTCGCCTGAGGAAGTTCGCCGGGTAGACGAGCATCTGGATGAGTGTCTGAGCTGTCTTCGGAAGTATCGCTTCGAGAGGGCGCTCCTCGACGGGATACGGTCTCGCCTCCGCCGGACCAGCCTTCCTCCCCAGCTGATGGCCTCCATCAAGCTCCGCCTCGACGCGGCGGGAAAAAGGTGCTAGCTCGCCGATAAACCGGGGAACCATTCCCCCCTGGTTGTCATTCTAGGCAGGTAATCGCAAAACTCGTCTACAGACGGCGGTACGGCGCCATCGGGAGGATTTACCGTGGCTGGAGCCGAAGCGGAGCGCCTGGCGCAGGACACGCGGCGCGAGCGCAACTGGAAGCGGTGGGGACCCTACCTGGCCGAACGCCAGTGGGGAACGGTCCGAGAGGACTACTCGGAGTACGGAGACTGCTGGAACTACTTCCCTCATGATCACGCGAGGAGTCGGGCGTACCGCTGGGGCGAGGACGGACTGCTCGGCATTACCGACCGCCAAGGGCGGATGTGCTTCGCGCTGGCGCTGTGGAACGGGCGAGATCCGATACTCAAGGAGCGCCTGTTCGGGCTCACCGGTCCCGAAGGCAACCACGGTGAGGACGTGAAGGAGCTGTACTACTACCTCGACTCCACGCCCACCCATTCCTACCTCAAGGCACTCTACAAGTATCCTCAGACGGAATACCCATACGACCAGCTCGTCCGAGTCAACCGGGAACGGGGGAAACTGGATCCCGAATTCGAGTTGACCGACAGCAGCATATTCGACGACAACCGATACTTCGACGTCTTCGCCGAGTACGCCAAGGCCGACACGGACGATGTGCTGATCCGAATCACGGTAGCGAATCGCGGCCCGGAAACAGCGACCCTCCACCTGCTTCCCACGCTCTGGTTTCGCAACACCTGGAGCTGGGGGCGGCAGGGAGAAGGCTACTGGGCCAAGCCGGTGATCCGAGCGTCCGGACTGAGAAGTCTTGTCGCTGAGCAGGAGAGCCTGGGTCGGTATCAGCTCGACGCGGAATCCGTCGATGGCGCCCCGGATCCCGAACTCCGGTTCACCGAGAACGAAACCAATCTCAGCCGGCTGTACGGCGCGCCCAACCCGCAGCCCTACGTGAAGGACGCGTTTCACCGCGTCGTCGTACACGGAGAGCTCGGCGCGGTGAACCCTGCGAGGGAGGGCAGCAAGGCCGCCTTCCACTACATCCTGTCCATACCATCGGGGGGCCAGCGGACCGTTCGCCTGCGTCTGCGCCACGCAGAGCAGAGCCGGGGCATACCGTTCGGCGCCGGGTTCGATCGCGTCTTCCGTGATCGGATCGCCGAGGCCGATGAGTTCTACGCCGAGCGGATTCCAGCAGCAGCGACGGAGGACGAGCGACGGGTGATCCGGCAGGGGTACGCCGGGCTGCTCTGGAGCAAGCAGTTCTTTCATTTCGTGACCCAGCACTGGCTGGAGGGCGATCCTTCTCAACCGGCCCCACCGGCAAGTCGGATGTCGGGCCGCAACGTCGAATGGCCGCACATCTACAACCGCGACGTCATCTCGATGCCGGACAAGTGGGAGTATCCCTGGTATGCCGCCTGGGACCTCGCGTTCCACATGATCCCCTTCGCCCGGATCGACCCCGAGTTCGCCAAGGAGCAACTGGTCCTGTTCCTGCGCGAGTGGTACATGCATCCCAATGGCCAGATCCCGGCCTACGAATTCGCGTTTGGCGACGTGAATCCACCGGTGCACGCGTGGGCCTGCTGGCGGGTGTACAAGATGACGGGGCCCAGGGGGCAGCGAGACCGGTTTTTCCTGGAGCGCGTCTTCCAGAAGCTGCTGCTCAACTTCACCTGGTGGGTCAACCGGAAGGATCCCGAGGGGCGCAACCTGTTCGCCGGCGGTTTTCTGGGGCTGGACAACATCGGGGTCTTCGATCGCTCGCGGCCGCTGCCCACCGGCGGACACCTGGAACAAGCCGACGGCACCGCGTGGATGGCATTCTACTGCAATACCATGCTCTCCATGGCACTGGAGCTTGCCAGTGAGGACCCGGCGTATGAGGACGTGGCCTCCAAGTTCTTCGAGCATTTCATCTGCATCGCGGATGCGATGAACCACCTGGGCGGATCCGGCCTATGGAGTGAAGAGGATGGGTTCTACTACGACCAACTTCACGTCGACGGCCACCACATACCACTCAGAATCCGTTCCTTGGTGGGTGCCCTTCCCCTGATCGCAGTCGAGGTGCTGGAGGAGGAGAAGTTCGGCCATCTCGAGGGGTTCAAGCGCCGGATGAACTGGTTCCTGGAGAACCGGCAGGACGTCACCCGAAACATCGCGTGCATGCGCCCGCAGGAGAAGGACGGGCGGGTGCGCCGCCTGCTCGCGATCCCGTCACGGGATCGGCTGGAGCGAGTGCTGCGCTATCTGCTGGATGAGACCGAATTCCTCTCTCCCCACGGGATTCGCTCGGTGAGCCGGATTCATAAGGATCGGCCCTACCAGTTCGATGTGATGGGCATGCCGTACGGGGTGGACTACGTCCCGGCCGAGGGCAATACTGGGCTCTTCGGCGGCAACTCGAACTGGCGCGGCCCAATCTGGTTCCCGATCAATTTCCTGCTGGTCGAGGCGTTGGAGCGCTACTACCACTTCTACGGCGACGAGCTCAGAGTGGAGTGCCCCATGGGATCAGGACGGATGCTGAACCTCCAGGAGACCGCGATGGAGCTGCAGGCGCGGCTCGCGCGGATCTTTCTCCAGGACGAGAGCGGCCGTCGCCCAGTCCACGGGGCTGATAGCCGCTACGCCAGCGATCCACACTGGAAAAATCTGGTGCTCTTCTACGAATACTTTCACGGCGACAACGGACGCGGGGTAGGCGCCAGTCACCAGACCGGGTGGACGGCGCTTGCGGTGCGCTGCATCGAAGACCTTGCGCGCCGACGGGAAGCCCCAGCTCATGCTGGGGCACGGAAGCCCGCCGCCCTCGCGGGGAGCCGCCGATGACCGAGCTTATCTCGCTCGACGACCAGACCGAGTGGCTGGAGACCGATGGCCTGGGAGGATTCGCCTCGGGCACCACGTCTGGGCTCCGCACTCGCCGCTATCACGCGCTGCTGCTTGCCGCCACCACGCCACCGACGGGCCGCATGGTCCTGGTCAATGGGCTGGATGCCTGGGTGGCGACTGCCTCGGGCGGCCCGCACGAGAGCAGCTCTGCTCCTGAATACCTCACCCGGCAGCGCTACGATCCCGGAATTGTGGCTCCGGAGCAGGGTGCTACCCTCGAATCGTTTAGTGACGACCCCTGGCCAACCTGGGTCTACCAACTGTCGAGCGGCAACAAGATCGAGCAGGAGCTGTTCGTACCCAGCGGCAGGCCCATGGTCGCGTTGCGCTGGAAAATCGTCGGCAAGCGCCTCCCGCTCACCCTCTCGGTTCGTCCCTTTCTCTCTGGCCGGGACTCACACTCGACCCATCACGAGAATCCCGACTTTCGCTTCCACGCTGAGCTTGCCGGTCAGAAGGTTGTGTGGCGGTCATACGAGGGCGTGCCCCCGGTGACCGCTCTCAGCAACGGCAGCTACGCTCCCGATCAGCAGTGGTACCGTGGGTTCCTCTACACCGAAGAGCGGGCTCGCGGGCTCGATGCGGTGGAGGACCTGGCAGCGCCTGGCGTCTTCTCCTGGAATCTGGCGGAGGGTGACGCAGTGCTGCTGCTCTCGGCAGGTGATACAATGCGTGACGAGCGCCTCGCCGGCTCCCTCTTCACGAAGCTGCGCCACGGGGAGCGGACCCGCAGAGCCCGGTTCGCCTCTCGGCTGGAGCGCGCGGCCGATGGGTATCTCGTGCGCCGCGGCGACGGCAAGACCATCGTGGCCGGTTATCCCTGGTTCACCGATTGGGGTCGGGACACCTTCATCTCACTTCGGGGTCTCTGTCTCGCCACGGGACGGCTGGGTGAGGCCCGTTCCATTCTGCTCGAGTGGGCTGGGCTGGTCTCCGAGGGGATGCTACCCAACCGCTTCGTGGATCAGGGGGATGCCCCGGAGTACAACACGGTGGACGCATCGCTCTGGTATATCATCGCGGTGCACGACTACCTGGCGGCCATGAACGCCCGCGGCTTCAAGGTTGCCGCTCAGCGCGATCAGCGCGAGCTGGGCAGCGCGGTTGAGGCGATCCTCGCCGGCCACGTGCGAGGCGGCCGCTATCGGATCCGAGTCGCTGAGGACGGCTTGCTCGCGGGAGGAGAGCCGGGCGTTCAGCTCACGTGGATGGATGCCAAAGTGGGCGACTGGGTGGTCACGCCTCGAGTGGGCAAGCCGGTCGAGATCCAGGCGCTGTGGCTCAACGCGCTGAGAATTGCGGAGCTGTTTACCCCGGCCTATCGGGCGGTATACGAGCGAGGAATGGACGCGTTCGCTCGGCGGTTCTGGAATGAAGCGGGCGGATGTCTCTACGACGTTGTGGATGTGGACCACCAGTCGGGCCAGGTGGATGACTCTTTCCGCCCCAATCAGATCTTTGCTGTAGGCGGACTACCCTACCCACTCATTGAGGGGGCCCGAGCGCGGCGGATCGTGGAGCGGGTCGAGCAGGTGCTCTGGACCCCACTCGGGTTGCGGACGCTGGCTCCCGGCTCGCCGGGGTACCAGCCGGTTTACCAGGGCGATATGCGCTCCCGCGACGCCGCCTACCATCAGGGGACCGTCTGGCCCTGGTTGTTGGGCGCCTTCGTGGACGCCTGGGTGCGGGTCCGCGGGGACACGGTCGATGCGCGAGGAGAGGCCAGGCAGCGATTCCTGGAGCCCCTGATGGAGCACCTGTCCCAGGCCGGCCTGGGGCACATCTCCGAGATCGCCGACGCCGAGTCACCGTACACTCCACGGGGCTGTCCGTTTCAGGCATGGTCGGTGGGCGAGGCCCTTCGGCTGAATCTGCAGGTGCTGGCGGAAAGCCGCTCGGCGGCGCCCGGTCGGACGCTCACCGGCGTTGCACCATGGACGCGGTGACACAGGCAGGTGCCGAACTGAGTGACGGCGGACGCACCGAGGCTACGCTCGCCACCCAGCCAAAGCCTGTGGTCCAGGCTCCGAGGTTCCGCGCCGAATACCTGATCGAGGCGGCGCTGCTCGGGATCTTCATGATCTCCGCGTGCGCCTTCACGGTGCTGCTGGAATATCCCTCCTCGCCGGTTCGCCAGGGCGTCGCCAACGGCGACCTCCGCCGGTTGCTGACCGGGCTGGCCATGGGAGCTACCGCGATCCTGCTGATCTACTCCCCTTGGGGCAAGCGGTCCGGCGCCCATTTCAACCCGGCAACCACACTCACCTTTCTCCGGCTGGGGAAGGTGCCCCGGCGTGACGCCGTGGGATACGTCGTGGCCCAGTTTCTTGGTGGCGCGGTGGGGGTATTCGTGGCATGGGAGCTTCTCGGAGCTCGGCTGGCGGACCGGGCCACCAATTTCGCGGTTACCGTGCCGGGACCCGATGGCGTCGCCGTCGCGTTCCTGGCGGAGTTGGCCATCTCATTTCTGCTGATGGCGGTCATTCTGAGGGTCTCCAACCATCGGCGCTTCGCTCGGTACACCGGCCTCTGCGCCGGAGCGCTCGTCGCCCTGTATATCACTTTCGAGGGGCCCCTCTCGGGGATGAGCATGAACCCGGCACGGACCTTGAGTTCTGCCTTGTTTGCCCGCAACTGGACAGCCCTCTGGCTCTACTTTGCGGCCCCTCCACTGGGCATGCTGGCAGCGGCCGAACTCTATCTCCGGACACGCGGGCGAGAAGCCATCTTCTGCGCCAAACTGCATCACCCGAACGACCAGCGCTGCATCTTCTGCGAGGCTCGCCAGGCCAGGACAGCGCAGGAAACCTTTTCTCGCCCGCCGGCATTATAGCCCCCGTCGACAGGATCGCTTGTCATCTCCCGCACCACGTCTCATGAAGGAGACCGAAGGATGAAACGCCGTGCCTGGATCGTCGGGTTGGTCGTGCTCGGAGGGATTGGCTGGTATCTGTTCCGGCCGGAGTTGCTGTTTGTAAACCAGAAGGTCAATGAGGAGCAGGTCGCGAGCGCCGGCGCCTCCGTGGCCCGGGCCCTTGCGGCCGGTCAGTTCCACTCGGTAGCCCACGAGACCCATGGGACGGCGACCATCCAGGACCTCGGCGATGGCCGGCGGGTTCTGCGGTTGACGGAATTCGCCACCTCCAACGGACCGGATGTTCGGGTATACCTCGTCGCCAGCTCCGATGCCAAAGACAACGAAACTGTGACCAAGGCCGGCTTCATTGAGGTCGGCAAGCTCAAGGGTAACCAGGGCGACCAGAACTATGACGTGCCGGAAGATCTCGATCTTTCCAAGTATCGGGCCGTGACGATCTGGTGCCGCCGGTTCGGCGTCAACTTCGCAACCGCGCCCCTGACCCCTGCTTCCTGACCTGGAGACTCCCATGTCGCTCGTCCGCGCAATCTCGCTGTCGGTGGCCGTCCTGGCCGCGGCCCACGGAGCCGCGGCGCAGAGCTCGGCGGAGCCGACCAAGTTCACCGTCAAGGTCGACAACATCTCGAAGAGTGAGGTGTTGCAGCTGTCCAACGCCAAGACCGCGCCCTTCGTATCGGCGCCAGTTCTCTGGGTCATTCACAGCGGCGCCGCAAATCCCATCTTCACCGGCGGCCAGCCGGACGCGGGGAAGGGGCTCGAGGCCCTCGCCGAGACCGGTAATCCTGAGCCTCTCGCCAAGTCGCTGACCGGGGCCAAGGGAATTGTCTCGGTGGGAGCGGATGCGAGCCCGATCGGTGCAACGGCTCAGGGGCCACTCACTCCGGGCCAAGGCTACAGCTTCGAGGTTTCAGCCTCACCGGGGCAGACCCTATCGGTGGCGTGGATGTTCGGCCAGTCCAACGACCTGTTCTACTCCAATGATCGGCCGATCGCGCTGTTCGACGCCGCCGGCAAGCCCAAGTCGGGAGACATGACGCTGCAGCTTTCGCTGTGGGACGCGGGCACTGAGGTGAACGAAGAGCCCGGCTTGGGTCCCAATCAGGGCCCCCGCCAGAAGACGCCGGATGCCGGCGTGGCCGAGCATAACGCGGTGGCTCACGTCAGCGATCACTTCAGCTATCCCCGGACGGCCGATGTGCTGCGGGTGAGCATCGTGCCGGCGGGTGAGGCGATGAGCAGCAAGTAGAGCGGTGAGCAGTAAGAAGTGAGCAGTGAGAAGTAAGAGAGCCCCTACCGCCTCCTACGGCTCACTGCTCACCGCTCACTGTTAACTGCTCACTTCTCACTTCTTACTTCTCACTGATCAGGCGGTGGTCGTATGCCCCCCTCAACTCACTACGACATCATCATCATCGGCTCCGGCGCTGGGGGAGGCACGCTCTTCCATCGCCTGGCGCCGTCGGGAAAGCGAATCCTCCTCCTGGAGCGCGGGGATTTTGTTCCCCGGGAAACGGATAACTGGAATACCCGCGCGGTCAACGTGGAGGGGAAGTACCAGACGACTGAGCACTGGCGCGACAAGGATGGCAAGGATCTTCATCCTCACACCAACTATTGGGTAGGAGGCAATACCAAGTTCTACGGCGCTGCTCTATTCCGGCTACGCAAGGCGGACTTCGGAGAGCTCAAGCACCATGAGGGAATCTCGCCCGCCTGGCCGATCAGTTACGACGAGATGGAGCCCTACTACTCCGCGGCGGAGCACCTCTACCAAGTGCACGGGGAGCGCGGAGTCGATCCGACCGAGCCGCCCGCGAGCGCACCCTACAAGTTCCCGGCCGTGAGTCACGAGCCGAGGATGCAGCAGCTGAGCGATGACTTCGCCGCCCTGGGTTTGCGTCCGTTCCATGTCCCGCTTGGCATCATGCTCGACGAATCGGATCGGCGGCGGAGTCGCTGCATTCGCTGCGGGACCTGCGACGGCCATCCCTGTCTGGTCCAGGCCAAGTCCGATGCCCAGGTGATCTGCGTCGAGCCCGCGCTCCAGTACCCCAACGCTATCTTGCTCACTGGGGCCTACGTTTCCCGCCTGGAAACCAACGCGTCGGGCCGCGAGGTCACCAAGGTGTTGGTGGAGCGCCAAGGGGCGCGGGAGATCTATTCGGCCGACATTGTAGTGGTCTCGGCCGGGGCCATCAACTCCGCCGCGCTCTTGCTCCGGTCGGTGAGCGATCAACACCCGCGCGGGCTAGCCAACGGCTCCGATGTGGTGGGCCGGTATTACATGGGGCACGTCAACTCGGTGCTGATGGCGCTCTCCAAGTGTCCCAACCCCACAATCTTTCAGAAGACGCTCGCGGTAAATGACTTCTATTTCGGCTCACCGGAGTGGGAATTCCCCATGGGGCACATCTCCTTCGTCGGCAAGCTCGACGGGGCGACGCTCTCGGCGGGGGCTCCCGCCATCGCGCCAGGCTGGACCTTGGAGCTCATGGGGAAGCACTCGATCGACTTCTGGCTTACTTCCGAGGACCTCCCGGATCCGAACAATCGGGTCACCCTCGATCGCGACGGCAAGATCGTTCTCGCCTACACTCCGAACAATGGCGAGGGGCATAAGCGGCTGATCAAGAAGGTGGAAGCCCTGATGCAGCAGCAGACCACCTGCTCGATCCACGGCAAAAGCTGTCATCAAGGACTCTTCGCCCGGAATCTCTTCCTGGGCCAACGCATTCCGCTGGCCGGCGTGGCGCACCAGAACGGCACCGTCCGATTCGGCCGTGACCCCAACACGTCGGCGCTCGATCCGAACTGCCGGGCCCACGAGGTGGACAATCTTTACGTCGTGGATGGCAGCTTCTTCCCCTCGAGCGGCGCGGTGAACCCGGCGCTCACCATCATGGCAAACGCGCTCCGGGTGGGGGATCATCTGCTGGAGCGACTCGGTGCCGGACGAAACGCGGCTAGGGTGTCAGCCGAGGCCACTGGGGTGGCGGCATGAGCGCCTTGATGCGCTGTGCCGTCATCCCGAGGGAGCAACGCGACCGAGGGACCTTGCCGGCCAGCTCCGGAGATCGGCTAAGAAGGTCCCTCGCTCCGCTCGGGATGACGGGAGCGCGGTGCCTCCTCGGGCTGACGGTGCTTGTGCTGCTCGCAAGTTTCCTCATCGCGCCTCAGCTCCCCGCCCAGTCGCCCCACCCCTGGCAAGGAAAGGGTGCCGTTCCCAGGTACGCGGCCACCCAGGCGACTGAGCCGACCAACCAAGCGAGCCGGGCGCAGGCGGTAGCCATGGTGGGGCTCACCGTTTCTGATATGAACCGTTCGGTGGCGTTCTACACCAAGGTGCTGGATTTCGAGAAGCTCACCGACGACGAGATCGCCGGCCCAGCCTACGAGCAGCTCGGCGGCATCTCCGGAGCGCACGTGCGCGTGGTTCGTCTGCGCCTGGGCGATGAGTATCTCCAGCTTTCTCAGTATCTGATCCCTCGAGGTCGGCCCGCGCCGGCCGATGCCAAGAGCAACGATCGCTGGTTTCAGCATGTGGCCGTGATCGTGAGCGACATGGACAGCGCCTACGCCCGTTTGCAACGGTTCAAGGTGCACGAGGTGTCGGCCGGGCCACAGCTGCTCCCAAAGACTATCCCGAATGCGGCGGGCATCCGCGCCTTCTACTTCCGCGATCCCGACGGCCATCCGCTTGAGGTGCTGCAGTTCCCGCCCGACAAGGGCGACCCTAAGTGGCACTCGGCCAGCGACCGGCTCTTTCTGGGAATCGACCACACGGCCATTGTGGTTCGGGACACGCAGGCAAGCCTGGCGTTCTATCGCGACGCGCTCGGCTTTCGAGTCGCGGGCGAGAGCATGAATTTCGGGACGGAGCAGGAAAACCTGAACAGTGTGCCTGGGGCGCGGCTCCAGATCACAGGTCTCCGAGCGCCGTCGGGCCCCGGCGTCGAGTTTCTCGAGTACCTGAACCCGCGGAATGGTCGGCCATTCCCGGCAGACGAACGGCCCAACGATCTGGTCCACTGGCAGACCACGGTACTGGTCCCCGACGTCGCCGCGGCGGCGCAGGTGGTTAAGCGGGGACAATTCCGCCTGCTCTCGTCCACGCCGGTAACGCTGCCCGATACGACCCTCGGTTTTCAGCGGGGCATCCTGGTCCGCGATCCCGACGGCCACGTCATTCAACTGGTTGAGACCCAAGGAGAGGTTCATGCGCAGCACTGATCGCGCCAGTGGCGCCGGGGTCGCCACCGCCAATCGCAGCGACGCTTCACCCAGGCCGCAACAGACCATGATGAAGGCGGTCGCAGTGTTTCCCGGCAAGCCGA
Source organism: Gemmatimonadales bacterium (assembly GCA_044867445.1). Taxonomy (GTDB): domain Bacteria; phylum Gemmatimonadota; class Gemmatimonadetes; order Gemmatimonadales; family GWC2-71-9; genus CAVVWJ01. The sequence goes on along the minus strand of JBIOUY010000370.1, from coordinate 59,448 downwards.
ACTCGATGCATCTGGCACAACTGCCCAAGCCGTCGCTCGGCGACGTTCCCGATGGGCGAGGGGTTCTGGTCAAGGTCCTTCGGGTTGGGGTGGATGGGACCGACAAGGAGATCAACGCCGCCGAATACGGCGCCGCGCCCCCAGGATATGATTTCCTGGTCACCGGTCACGAGAGCTTCGGACGGGTCGAGGCCGTCGGCCCCAACGTCAGCGAGTGTCAACTGGCCGTCGGCGACTACGTCGTCGCCACGGTCCGCCGTCCGGGATCCAGCATCTACGACCGGATCGGCACCTATGACATGACCACGGATGACGTGTACTACGAGCGCGGCATCAACCTGCGCCACGGCTATCTCACCGAGTACTACGTGGACGATCCGGAGTACATCGTGAGGGTGCCGGCCGGCCTCAAGGACGTTGGGGTGCTGCTGGAGCCGACCACGGTGGTGGAGAAGGGCATTGCCCAGGCTTTCGAAATCCAGCGCCGGCTCCGGGTCTGGCGGCCTCGCAAGGTGGCGGTAATGGGAGCCGGAACGATTGGTCTCCTCGCTGCGCTGGCGCTCCGACTTCGGGGCCTCGACGTGACGGTCTTCGGGCGTACCGCGAAGCCTTATCTCAACTCGAACCTGATCGAGGCGCTGGGTGCGCGATATGAGTCCACCGTGGCTCTGCCCATTCGCGAGGGCGCCAAGGAGTACGGGCCATTCGATCTGATCTTCGAGGCGACCGGGGCTTCGCCGGTGGTGTTCGAGAGTATGCAGGCGCTGGCGAAGAACGGCGTGCTGGTGCTTTCCAGTGTGACCGGTGGAGACAAGATGATCGAGGTGCCGGCTGACCGGATCAACCTCGAGTTCGTGCTGGGCAACAAGGTGATGGTCGGGACCGTGAACGCCAATCGCGAGTACTTCGAGCTGGGGGTCAAAGACCTCGCGCAGGCGGAAGCCCAGTACCCCGGCTGGCTCCAGCAGCTCCTCACCCATCCGGTGAGGGGACTGGAGAATTGGAAGCAACTGATTGATACCCTGACCAACGCTAAAAGCGCTATCAAGGTGTACTGCGAAATCGCGGAGGACTGAGGTGGTTGCGCCAGGGATACCCGACCGCCAACAATTGGTCATGTCCAGCGCAGAGAGCACCCGGGAGGCCCGGTTGCGCCCGGAGGAGGCGCACCGCTATCCCTGGATCCGGCCGGGGGAGTGGCAACCTGCTGCCATCCTCGCCGACCGGGTGCTCGCTGGCCACCTCCTTCGAGGTCGGGATGACGTGATCTGGGGCAGGGTGCTGGTGGAGGGCCATTTCGAGTTTCGCGGTGGGAGGGCGCGTTTCGGAGAGCGCGCGGCCATACGCCCGTGACTGGAGGAACGGTCGGCAGCGCCAGGGCGGCGTTGGCGGAGCTGCTTCGATCAGCCGGATCAGCACATCACCAGGCCTTCGCGGCCACCAACGGAGACGACCCGGAGTGGCCGGTCTGGTACGCCCGCTATCTCGCTCCACGGATGGCTGGGCTGCTTCATCAGGTGCCGCCGGTCGAGGCCCTGGCGGAGCAGCTCCATGGCTTGGATGCGGAATATCGGGCAGGAGCGTCCCAGTCACACTGGTCGGAGTACTACGCCGATTGGTTCCTGGCCCGGCAGACCCAGCTCCGGGCCGGGCCGCCTCCCAGCAGCGACTGAGCCAGGCAGTGGCCCTCATGGACCCTACTCGACCGATCGCACGGGAGCTCGCCGTGTTCCTGGTCGCGGTATTTGTCGGAAGCCTGAGCGGCCTCGTCACCAGTGAACTCCTGGTCCGATGGGTGGCCGGCGCCACAGCGACCAATGCGGCGCTCGCAGTGGCCACCACCTGCACTGGTGCCACTCACGCCCGCCTGGCACACCGGCAGCCTCTTCTGTCACTGCTTCCCCGAATCGCGATCGCCGCACCGCTCGCCTACGGCGTGATGCGGGTGGCGCACGTGCTGTTGGCCGCCTGATCGCGGACTCGCCAGGAAGTCACGCTACTGCAGACGGCGGAGGCTCTCGACGCGCGATCAGGTGGAGCATCGATGAGGAGGCTGCAATGATCACGATCAGGCACAAGCAGACTGGCGAGGCACTTCGGGAGATAGAGGCCGATGTGCTGACCGGAGCATCCCTCACTCATGCAATGTTGCTCGGAGCAGACCTGCGCGATGCCGATCTGCGGGGCGCCGACTTGCGATGGGCCGACCTGTGTCAGTCGGATCTTCGGGGAGCGGTTCTGGAGGGGGCCAACCTGGAAGGTGCGGACCTTACGCTTGCGAATCTCGCGGGCGCCAGCTTCATCAGCGCAAGATTGGGCGACGCTCGGCTTCAGGCCGTAACACTGGAGGTGAGCGGGCTGGCACGGACCAACTTTCAGGGCGCTGACCTGACCCGCGTCACGCTCAAGAATTCCAATCTCTCGGGATCGACCTTCAGAGACGCCGAGATGCGGCGTATTGACCTCACCCACGTAAACCTGACTGGAGCCGACCTGAGCGGCGCCAATCTCACCGAAGCCAATGTCAGCTACTCCAACCTGCGCGACGCGAATCTCGGCTATTGCATGTTGCTGGACGCGCTGTTCACCGCCGTGGACCTGCGAGGCGCGGCGCTCCGCCATTCCGATCTCACCTTCGCCGTGCTGAATGGGGCTTCCCTGAGGGGCGCGGACCTGACCCGGGCGCACCTGTCACGCACGGTCTTTGCGCGGTGCCGGGACCTGCATGAAGCGCTCGGACTGGACCTGCTGGAGCACCTGCACCCCTCATCGGTGGACCTGGAGACGGTCGGGCACAGTCTCTGGCAGACCTCGGACGAGGTACTGAAGGATTTTGGAATCGAGCGGGCTGTGGCGAACGTGGTTCACGAGACAGGAACCGGCGTCAGTCAGCTCTGACCCTCCGCAGAGTCCTCTTTCGCGCGACCGAGTTGGCCCGAAATGCGGGCAAGGAGATCGGCGGGGAGCTCGATCGCCCTGAGCTTGCGCTTCACTCCCGCGAGTACGCTGGCTTCGAAGGTGAACTCCCGGGTGCAGGCTTCGCAGATGTGCAAGTGTTCCTCCACCAGCCGCATCTCCTCGGCACTCAATTGACGGTCGAGAAAATCGTCCAGTCGGCGGAAGGCCGCCTCGCAGGTCATCCGGTCCAGTGAATCGCTCATTGCAATCCCCCGAATGCTGGGGCGATGATACCGTCTTCAGTGGCGATCTGCCACAGGGCCTTCTGTAGCATCTTGCGTCCTCGATGGAGCCGGGACCGCACCGTGCCGATGGGGCAGTCCAGCATCCGGGCGATCTCCTCGTAGGAGAGGTCCTCCATGAAATACAGCGTGGAAACGACTCGATACTCCTCCGGCAGCCGATCAATCGCAGCCACCACTCGCTCCGTTCCCAGTTTGTCCAGGAGTTGGCCGGCCGGGTCGGGCCCGGTGGTAGGAAAGCCTGCTTCACCTGACCGGGCGTACAAGTACAGATCGGGCGTGTCGTCCAGGTCAGAGGTGACCGGCCGGCTCTTCTCCCGCCTCCGCTTGGAGAAATAGCAGTTGGTCAGGATCTTGAAGAACCAGGCCCTAAAGTTGGACCCCTGCTCGAAAGATTCAAAGGCTCGGAACGCGAGGAGCGCGGCCTCCTGGACCAGATCCTCCGCGTCCGCCTTGTTTCGCGTCAGGCGCACCGCCACCCCAAAGGCTGAGTTGGCCAGCGCCCCGAAGAGCGACTCGAAGCTTGCCGGGGCGGGCGCCGGTGTGGGGTGGGCGGCTCGAGAGCCGGACATAGCGGCAGACGTTTCGGGCACAGACACTCGAAGTGTGGGACCAGCCGCGTGATTACTTCCTGGGAATTGCCCGTCCAACCAAATGGCCCAGCGTTCCATCGACGGCCGCGCCGAGCAAGCCGACACCGAGCGTCACGCCGGTGCAATCCCGCGGCCCGTTTTCAGAGTTGCTTGAGGCTCGATCGGGGAGGAGGAGCGAGATCGGGCGCAGGACCCACGGTGCGACTCGGGCTAACCGCATAGCTCACGTCGCCGGGCGCGAGGCGACGTACCCGCATCGGGGGCAGGCGTGCATCTCCTCGATCACGCCACCGAGCTCGGGATCGGTCTTGGCCCCCTGGCTGCCGTACACCACTTTCTCGGCATGTTGATTCATGGTGGCGCCGCACTTGGGGCAGCGCATCGGGCTGGGAGCCATAATTACCTCTTACCTCTCACCTGTCACCTCTCACCTGTCACCTCTCACCTGTCACCTCTCACCTGTCACCTCTCACCTGTCACCTCTCACCTACTACACCGTGACGTTTTCTCGCCCGTAGCGCAAAGTCTTCGCCATCCAGATCAGCTCGCCCAGGAACTTGTCGGTCCGACGAATGAAGGACTGATCGAGCAGAGTGCCCTTCTCGTCGAAGATCTTGCCGACGCTGCCAAAGTTCACATCCCAGAAGATGGTCACCAGCCCAAGCTCCCGAAGGACCGGCAGTGAGGTCTCGATCACCCGAGTCCCGCCGAATGGTCCGGCGGACACGGCCACGATACCGGCTGCCTTGTGGATGTACTCCTGCAGACAACTGTCGAGCACGTGCTTGAGCAGGCCCGGCATGGCGTGGTTGTACTCCGGGGCAACCAGCACGATCGCATCAGCGCGATTCATGCTCGCCGCAAAGCTGGGATCGCCCGTCCCTTGACCATTGTCGTCCAGCATGACGGCAAGCGACCCCACATCGATTAGCTCAGTCACTACGCCCTCTCGCTTCTCCAGCTCCCCATGGACCAGCCGGGCGGCATGGGCACTCATCCGACCCTTGCGGGCGGTGCCCAGGATCACGGGAATGCTCAGCGGGCGAGGCTCGGCCATCGAGGGGTTCTCCGGGCGTGGGTTCGACAGGTGCAATGCGACGAATCCTCAAAAGGTTCCCGCCGGTCCGCAAGCTGCCGAGGGTCGCCCGAGTGGTTACCCTTCCCTGGAGGCCGGGTTACGACAGGGAGGTGCCACCATGGCCGCCGAGCAGACCGGTCCGACCGGACCCGACTTGAAGCTGGGCATCTCCGCCGCCGACGTGCCGGATGGCGGGAGTCTCGCAGGCCAGGTGGACGGGGAGGCGGTCCTGCTCGTCCGCCGAGGCTCGGAGTGGTTTGCCATCGGCGCCACGTGCAGCCACTACAGTGGCCCCTTGGCTGAGGGGATCATTGTCGGCGACACCGTGCGCTGCCCCTGGCACCATGCCTGTTTCAGTCTTCGAACCGGTGCAGCAATCCACCCCCCCGCGCTGAACGATCTGTCATGCTGGCGAGTCGAACAGCGAGGCGGAAAAGTTTACATCGGAGAGAAGGTCGAGCCTGCCAAACCCAAGGCTGGCGCACGGGCCCGGGGGCAGGGACCCTCGTCGGTGCTCATCATTGGCGCAGGTGCGGCCGGCAACAGCGTCGCGGAGACGCTCCGGCGAGAAGGGTACGCAGGTCCGATCACGATGGTCGACCCGGATCCGGCTGCGCCCTGCGACCGGCCCAACCTTTCCAAGGACTATCTGGCCGGAAACGCACCCGAAGACTGGATCCCTCTCCATCCAGCCGAGTTCTATCGCGATCGGGGCATCGAGCTGCTTCGTGGCCCCAGGGTTGTCGCCCTGGAGCCGGGAGAACGGCGGGTGCGCTTGGACAATGGCGACGCCCGCGCCTACGGTGCACTGGTACTCGCAACGGGAGCCAGCCCGGTGCGGCTTCCCGAGCTCGAGTCAGGGACCCCGACGATTCACTACCTCCGCTCGCTCGCGGATAGCCGCGCCATCATCGCGGCTGCAGACGGGTCTCAGCGGGCCGTCGTTCTCGGCGCCAGCTTCATTGGACTGGAGGTCGCGGCCTCGCTCAGGGCGAGGAAGCTCGAGGTGCATGTCGTCGCTCCCGAGTCACGGCCACTGGAGCGGGTCATGGGCCCGGAGCTAGGGGATTTTCTTCGCCGGCTGCATGAAGAGCACGGCGTGATCTTTCATCTGGGTCAGACGGCGACGGAGATCTCCGGCGGAAGAGTGATCCTGAAGAACGGAGAACGGCTCGCTGCGGACGTGGTGGTCGCGGGGATCGGAGTGCGACCCAATCTGGATCTGGCAGAATCGGCGGGGCTTGCCATCGATCGCGGGGTGGCGGTCAGCGAGTATCTCGAAACCAGCATTCCGGGGATTTACGCCGCAGGCGACCTCGCTCGATGGCCCGACCCCCACAGTGGCGACCGGATCCGGGTGGAGCACTGGGTGGTGGCCGAGCGCCAGGGACAAACCGTGGCGCGGAACATCCTCGGCCTTGGCAAGCGATTCGATGCGATCCCGTTTTTCTGGAGCCAGCACTACGATGTCCCGATCAATTACGTGGGGCACGCGGAAAAGTGGGACGCTATCGAGGTGGATGGTGATATCAGTGCCCGGGACTGCACGGTTCGATTTCGCCGCGGGCCCAAGACTCTAGCGGTTGCGACCATCTATCGCGATCGCGAAAGTCTGGAGACCGAGGTGGAGATGGAGAGGGCAGTGAAAAGTGAGCAGTAAGAAGTGAGCAGTGAGCAGTGAGCAGTGAGCAGGAGTGAGAAGTAAGAAGTGAGAAGTAAGAAGTGAGAAGTAAGAAGTGAGGAGGTGTCACTTCTTACTTCTCACTGCTCACTGCCTGCGTGGGCGGCCATCCCGCGCCTCTGGTGGCGAGGCTGACGCGATACACCGCGGCATTCGCCGCAATGAAGAGAGTTGAGCCGTCTTCCCCCCAAGCAACGTTCCCCACGTTGCCGCCGAAATCGAACCAGCCGAGCATGGTACCGTCGGGCGCGAAGACATAGACACCGCCGGGTCCTGCTCCAAAGACGTTTCCCTGGGCATCGACTTTCATGCCGTCGGCGGTGCCTCTGCGACCGGCGAGCGATTTGGTTCCGTCATAGAGGACTCGGCCCCTCCCCAGCAATCCGTCAGGGTTCACGGCGAACGCCATCCACACCAGCCGCTGACGATCGGCGTTGGAGACGTAGAGGGTGCGCTCGTCGGGAGAGAAGGCGATCCCATTCGGCGCGCTCAACTCCTTCGTGAGCAAGGTCAGTTGGCCGTCGCGGGTCAACCGGTAGACTCCCTGAAAGGGCAGCTCCTTACCCGGATCATCGAAGGTGCGAGGCAGGCCGAAGGGCGGATCGGTGAAATAGAGGTCACCGTTCGACTTGAAGACCAGGTCGTTGGGGCTGTTGATCCGCTTGCCTTCGAAGTGGTCGACCAAAGTCGTGACTCGGCCGTCGACCTCACGGCGCGAGATGCTGCGGTCTCCGTGCCGACAGAAGACCATCCGGCCCATCGGATCGAGGGCAAGGCCATTGGAGCCGGGCTCGGGGCCGCTGAATGGCGCCGAACCGGTATATCCGCTGGGGCGCAAGAAGACCGTTTCCCCCTCGCCTTCTTTCCAGCGGTAAATCGCGTTCTGGACCACGTCTGAGAAGAGCAGGTAGCCGCCGTCGCGAACCCACACCGGTCCTTCGGCCCAGCCGTGATGGTCCACGATCTTCTCGAGGATCGTACCGGGCGGCACAAGGCGATCGAAACGCGGGTCAAGGCGAGTGAGGATGGGCTCGTGCGTGGGGCGGGGTTGGAGCTGGGCACGCGCCTCGACCGTGAGCACGGCCACCAGTGTCACAACCGACAACGATAGAGTGCCGCACCAGGTCCGTCTCATGTCGTCGACGCTCCGTAAGCTGCTAAGTTCCTGTCGCTTCTTACCACAGAGGCACAGAGGACACGGAGGGCACAGAGAGAACTGCAACTGGTTTTCTGTTGTTTCCTCTGTGAGCTCTGTGACCTGTGCCTCTGTGGTGAACGGGATCGATCTGGAGCCGGGTCAGCGGGCCGCGGCTTGCACCGTGGGCAACGGCCGAATCCCTGGGACGTTCACCCGAATCCGATACAGTCCGGTGCTGGCCGTCAGATAGAGTGACTTCCCATCGGCATCGCCGAAAGCAAAATTGGCGTCGTGCTCCGGTGGTGCGATCCGGCCCAGGGCCTTGCCTGAGGGCGAGAGAATCCAGATCCCGCCCGGCGCCGAGACGTAGACGTTGCCCTGCTGATCCACCTTGATGCCGTCCAGCGCAACCATCTCGGGCTCTTTGGTGAAGTCGTAGAGCACCTTCCCGTTGGCAATCGTCCCGTCCGAGTTCACTTCGTAGCGCATCAGCACCTTGCGTTTGAGATCCCAGTTATCGACGTAGAGGTATTGCTCGTCGGGAGAGAAGGCGATCCCGTTGGGGCCGCTCAGCTCCCTGGTCAGCAGCGACACCTGGCCGTCCTTCACCTTATAGACTCCGCTGAAGGGGAGCTCCTTTCGCGGGTCATCGAATGCCTTCGGCAGACCGAACGGTGGGTCGGTGAAGTACAGCGTGCCGTCCGACCGATAGACCAGGTCGTTGGGACTGTTGAGTCGCTTGCCGTCGTAGCGGTCGGCCAGGACGGTGATCGCGCCGGTGCGTTCCAGCCGTGTCACCCGGCGATTACCATGTTCGTTGATCGTGAGCAGCCCGTTCGGGTCCAAGGTCAGCCCGTTGGAGCCAGGCTGATGGTACTGGCCAATATCAAACCCGCTGTACCCGCTCTTGCTGCGGAAGACGGAGACCGATCCGTCGGGTGTCCAGCGGTAGATGGTGTTGGCATTGGGGTCGCTGAAGAGTAGGTAGCCATCGGGATGCCACACCGGCCCCTCGATGAACTGGAACCCTCCGGCCAGCTTCTCCAGCTTTGCGCCCGGCGCAACGATGCGATCGACCGCGGGGTCGAGCCGAACGATCTTGGCAGCAACCGTGGCTGCTCCGCCCACCTGGTCCGGCCGATAGAAGTCCAGTGTCGCGGAACGGATCCAAATGAAGTTGCCCGGTGGATTGGACACCGGACCGTTGACCCCGAAGATCGCGAGTTGGATTTGCTGACCTGGGCGGGCGTGCCGGGTGAGCACCACCCGGTTAGGTGCGTTGAATCCCTTGATCAGTTGGCCTCCTGTCTGACCGAGCACCAGCGGCAGCTTGCCATCCACCCAGACCTCGGCGTAGTCGTCGATGACCAGCTCGAACACCACGGTCGACCCGGTCACGTCGAACCGGGCCACGCGTTCGGGGAGGGTGATTCTGGTCCGGTACCAGTTGAAGGCAAGCCTGCCATTGGAGCGGCGGGCCTCCAGGCCCGCGGGCTCGATCCCCTCCCAAGCCGAATCATCGAAGTCGGCCGCCCCGGCGTGAGGCGAGATATCATGGGTACGGGTGGGAGTGCCCGACGGTCGGAGATCCGAACCGGGAGCATGGTGATCGACTTCGACCAGCTTGACATCGCTGTAACGCCACTGGGCCTTGACCAACGCGGCGCCTTCGTTGGTGCGGAGATCTACCACCGCCGCGGGGAGGACGAGCGGTAAGTCCACAGTGGCCTGCGCCCATCCCACCACTGGGATGAGAACGCTGGCCAGTGCGGCCCACGGCAGGGTAGGGAATCGGCCCGGCATCACATCGCCCCCGCGGCGGTCTGGCGCTCGGCCTGACGGACCTTGACCACGTAGTACAGAAACGGAGCCTTGACCTCCTTGAACCAGTGCGGCGTGCCATTGGGAATCACCACGACGTCGCCGGGGGAAAGCTGCCGGGTCTCACCGCCCCGGATGGCGCTTCCGCGGAGCTCTTCGGGCCCGATCGACTTCACCGCCAGCGCGGTACCGCCGGTCACCAGTGTCGCCGAACCCTGGAGGACGTAGGCGATATCGGTGTCCCGGGTATGGATCTCCGCCATGCCCGGCCCCTCGCGCCGGCTCGCGTGGATCTTGTAGTCGCCGACCTCCAGCATCGGCACGCCTTTGGCGAAGTTCGCCTTCACCTGCTCTGCCGGGATGTAGGTCACGGCACCGTCGTTTGCCTGGGGTCCGAGGGCAGCGCCCAGGAGCAGCACGAGCGCGAAAAGCAGAATCATCGGTCGCATAATCGGTTTCCTCACTTGGCCGCGCTGGTCTTGCCGTTAAGTGCGGTTGCGCCGGCGATTGCAATGGCGGCGTCCCGGGCTGCGCTGGATGCGCCGCTCACTCCAATGGCGCCGACCACCTGACCGTCGGCGACGATCGGCTCGCCGCCGTTGAGCGGTGCCGACCACACGCTCAGAAGCGGGGTGCGGCCCCCGACGATGGCATCCTCGAGAATCTTGGTGGGCTTCTGGAACAGCGCGGCAGTCCGCGCCTTTTCGGTGGAGATCGTGGCACCCATGGGAAAGGTGGGCTGGATGCGCTCGAGATACATGAGGTTGCCGCCGTCGTCCACGATTGCGATGGAACCGCCTTCATTGCCCTTCTTCGCTTCAGCCGCGGCCGCCGCGGCGACCACCTTGGCGCCCTCGAGGGTCAGGGTCTTCTTCCCTTGGGTGGCCTGTGCATGAGCCTGGCCTGCCGACGCGATCAGCGCCAGCGCAACCAGGAGAGAACCGGTGATCTTCATGATCTGCTGCTCCTCGTCTTGGGGAGAGGTTCCAGTGATGCTGGCTCTAATGCGAGGAGCGCGCAGATGGTTCCCGGAGTGCGGTGAGAAGTGAGAAGTGAGTGAGAAGTGTAAAGTGAGCAGTGAGCGTAAGCGGTAAGAAGTGAGGAGTAGGAGTAGGGAGTGACGAACTCCTTATCCCGAGCGCAGCGAGGGATCTGGCTCAAGGTCCCGGAAGGTCGTTGGTTAGATCCTTCGCTTTGCTCAGGATGAGGATGGTGCTTGCGGCTGTGCGCTGCTAGAGAGCGCCAGTGTGCTCACACGTTGGTCCGTGGGAGGATTCCATATCGTGAAAGTAGAAGACGCGCCCATCACAGGGAGAGAACAGAAGGAGCAACTGACCCCCACAGCTGAGAGCCTTGGCCGAGTTCTATCAGGCCCTTAACAACCGAGACATGGAGCTCATGGCGCGGAACTGGGCGCACACGGATGAGGCTGTAATGACAATCCTGTGGGCGGTATTACTCGCGGCTGGGAAGCGATCAGAACAGTATACGAGCGGATCTTCAGCAACTCTAGCCAATATTGGTTCGAGTTCTATGACTACAGCTATCATGAAACTGGAGGGATCTTCTATGCTGTGGGCAAAGAGCGAGGAGAGTACAGAACTGGTGAAGCGGTGCTGGACATGGCGATCAGGACGACTAGGGTCTTCCGGCGGATAGATGGAGAATCGCGGCAGGTTCATCACCATGGCTCCATAGATGACCCGGGGCTGTTAGGAGCGTATCAGCAAGCGGTCAGATCAAGTGCCTAACGAAGGGGTCGGGTCTGGGCTGCTTGGGAGCGGCGCGGCGTTCATGGAGGGAACCAAGGACGTACTCCCTCATGCGAGTGACGCGGGCGCCCGGTCCGCCGAATGCATATCGCGCGTCCTTCCTTCACGCCGAATGCACTAGGCAAGCAGGAACGCCCCTGCTGAAGCAGAGAAGACCGAGCAAGCCGCTCAGAATCGCGCCGTCCTCGTACGATACCCGAGAATGAGGGCCACACCGCGAGGACGGTCTCGGCGGCGGTCACGAACCACCGGTGGCCCCCACATCCCGAACCGGTCAGTCACGGCCGCGAGAGACGTCACGCCCAGGGCGATCCGGAGATAGATCGGGGCGTAGCGCAGGCCTCTTCGATCCACCGACTCATCTGCTTACGCAGCGGCGCGGAACGAAACAGGTTCTGGTTGACGCAACTGGAGTTCCGAATGTCGCTTGAGTTGAAAGCGTCGGGCCACCAGGACACCACCGCCGACGGCGGCGTTACCTTGTCGATGCCTTCGAGCCCCACGTCGACCGTAATGGGCTCCTTAGTCGTGTGACAGGGAGACACGAGTCGGGCGGAGAGACCGAGGATCGTGGGCAGTACCAGGACATCCGGTGCGCACGAGACGTACAGCGTGTGCAGACGCCCGATCCGGACGCGGGCTGTGACTACGCCCGGGCTGCGCGCCGCCGCGCCAGCTCCTCTCCGAACACCTGCGCGTTGTGCCGCCTCGCCAGCGTGAAAACCTCATCCAGCGAGAGCAGCACTTTTCCCGGATGCTTGGTCACCCAGCGCTCCCCCGACGCTCGCGAGGCGAGGAAGAAGATGTGGTGGCACGCGGTCGCCATGATCTGGGTCGCCGACGTGAAGTCCACCGTGTCCGGCCGCAAGTAGGACACGGTGACCTCCTTCGGCTCCACGGCCTCGATGCGGGTGGGCGAAATCGTGAGCCGGATGAGCTCGCCGCTCTCGGGGTCGCGTGACTCGACCGCGGCGGTCTCACCGAGGACTTCCGGCAGAAACAGGGTGTCTCCTGCGCACCAAACGCAACATACGCCACGCCACTTCTTGTCGAACGTGTGCGCCGTGGGCTTTGATCGCCTCCGACTACGTCAGGTACGCGTCAAAGGTCGCGGTCAGGTCCTCCCCAGATCGCCGCTGCGCCGGAGCTCTCCTCGAGCGTGCGCGCCAGGTGCGCGGGTAGGTCAGTGGTGGCCGTCATAGTTACCTCCTTGCCACGGGACGTCCGTGGCATCTCATGGTTAATCTGTGATGAGTTGTCGTCACGGTACCGCCGCTCCGCGCTGGGCGAGCGCCGAACCGAAGTATTTCGCGTTGGCGCGCCGGGCGAGCGCGAACGCGTCCTCGACCGAGTAGAGAAACGTCCCGGGATGCTTCGCCACCCAGCGCTCCCCCGAGCTCCCGGAGGTGAAGAAGAAGACGAAGTGGCACCACTTCGCGATCGCGTTGCTGGCCGACGTGAGGTCGCGGGCATCGGGTAGCAAGAAGGAAACGACCGCTTCCTCGGGGTGCACCGCCTCGATCTCCTGCGGCGTCAAGACGAGCTCGACCGGCTCGCCGGACTCGGGGTCGGGCGACACGACGCGGGCCCGCTGCCCCAGTCGCTCCGGCATGAAGAGCGCGTCCCATGCGCACCACGTCCACAGGGTTCGGCCGGCTATCTCGAAGCGGTGGTGCATCGGCGAGGCCGCGAGCCCGCCGAAGCCGACGACCCGGCCCTGGTCGTCAGGGTAGACCAACCACTTCAGGGAGTCCCGGTTGAGCAACGCCTGGGCCTCGGCCGCGGTCACGCCGAGCGCCTGGCCGAACCGGGAGAGTTCGACTGGCTGGCCCTTCGCGAGTTCCCGATAGAGCGTCAGGGCGGCTCGCTGCTCTTCGGGCGTGAACGTCGGCAATACGCTCGCCAGCGCGTTCCAGTACTGATCCACGGTGGGAATGTTCGCTCGCGTCATCGGACTCTCTCCCCTCGCTGCGGAAGTGGATTACAGAGCTTGCGCCACGCATAGCACACCTAGGGCGCAACCTAGGCCGGGCGGCTCGCCCGGTCTTGGACACCCGTAGCGTCGCGATTGAAGCGGATTAGCCCGCGCGAGCGTCGCGGGGCGGGCTGAAACGGCTTTCGGAAGGGCGAGGAGGTCAGGCGGGGCGCTGAGCCGGGCCTCGAGGCTGGTCACAGCGCCGGGACGGCGTGGGCCGCGCCAGAAACAGGTCTGGGGCGATCGCCACGGTAAGGCAGTGACTTCCAGCGTCCGAACTGCGGCCTACCGGTCCCTTTCGGCCGCCCCTACAAGAACAGGTAGAGGCCGCGCCCGATGGTGAACAAACCCAGGATCACGAGGAGGGCAGCGATGATCTTTTTCATGAGATCCTGAGGCAGATAGCCCGCCACGTAGGAGCTTGCCTGGGCCGTGATGGTGACGGCCGGCACGGTCATGGCGATCACGTTCCAGGGGAGAGGCCTCTCGGCCACCGTCACCTCGTACACGTGCGGAACTGCGGCGGCGATCGCCGTAACGGCGATGATGGCGTGACTCGTCCCAATCGCGACACGGATGGGGATCCGCCGCAGGATCAGGTCGCCCACGCCCATGACGCCGATGCCGAACCCCGCTAGCCCCTCGAACAGACCCCCGAAACCTACGACCCCAAGGCGGCGGCCATCCTCGCGGTAACGGTACACGTACTCCCTCCCCCAGCGGTCTCGCATCCGGCGCTCGAACGCGGCCGCGGTGGACGTGGGGTTAGACGGAACGCGCTCGGTCGGCGCTGGAGGGCTCTCCTCCCCGTCCAGCGCTGCGTCCATCCGGAACTGCCAGAGCTGCAAACCGATCATCGCCATTGCCAGCCCGATGACCGCGAGGAGCAGCCAGGAGGGGAGGAGATAAGACACAAACCCGCCTACCAGGGCGAAGGGGACGGAGAGGAGCGCCGAGCGCTTGCCGATCGTCAGGTCGATGAGCCCCGCGCGCCACCAGGCGATCAGGGCGCTGATGAACCCGAAGACCTCCGTGATGAGCCCGATGGCGACGGCTTGCACCGGCTCGAGCGGCGCAATCAGGAGCGGGAACACTAGGGTGAAGAACGGGACGAACAGCACAGCTCCCTCGATGCCCACGGTGCAGACCGTTAGGCAGATCGCCATGGCGACCGGGAAGATGTACCAGTACTCGAACCAGTACGACGGATCAGTCACTGTCGCGCGCTCCCTCAGATCTCACAGTAGCGGCGGATCTGGTTGGGCGAGACGCGGCTGGGATCGTACGTGACCCTGAGGGTCTTACTGAGGAACGTGAGGGGGAAGACCTTCACCCTCGCATGCTCGACCCCCGGCAGGTTCCTCACCCTGGCAATCGTCATCGCTAGGAGGCAGCAACTGTAGGGGCCGCACCCGGTCACGGGCACGTCCATCGTCTCATGGCTTCGCTGGTGCATCCCGCTGAGCCCTCGAAACATTCCCGTCATGCCGCGCCCGCTCGGCGCCGCCGCTCGAGTCCCCGCCCGAAGACGTGCGCGTTAATCCGCTTCACGAGCGCGAAGGCCTCGTCGAGCGACAGCAGGAGCTTGCCGGGGTGCTTGGCCAGCCAGCGCTCCCCCGACGCTCGGGAGGCGAAGAAGAAGACGTAGTGGCAGGCCGTCGCGACGATCCGCGTAGCCGACGTGAAGTCGACTGTGTCCGGCGCCAGGAAAGACACCACGACGTCCTTCGGCTCCACGGCCTCGACGCGCGCCGGCGAGATCGTGAGATGGACCTGCTGGCCGCTTTCCGGGTCCCGCGACTCCACGTGGGCGGTCTCACCGAGGAGCTCCGGCAGAGAGAGGCTGTCCCCAGCGCAATTCGCCCACAAGGTGCGACCGTTGATCGAGAACCGGTGGTGCGTGCGGACGGTCGAGAGGCCGAAGAAGCCCGCGAGTCGGCCATCCTCGTCCGTGTACACGAGCGGGCGCAGCGGCCACGCGTTCAGCATCGCTTCCACCGCGCCCACCGATCCGCCCAGCGCCGCGGCGAACTGCGCGACCGTCACGGGCTGGCCCTCGGCCAACTCGCCGAGCAGCACCAGCCCGGCTCGCTGTTCCTCGGGCGACGGCGTGGGCAGTGCCGCCTCCCATAACTGGTCTAGGGCCTTCGAGTTCTTCCCTGTCATCTGACTCTCCTTTCGCCTGAGTAGTGGATTACGGCTAGGGGCTCAAAGAACACCCCCAACGCAACCTAGGCCGGTCAGTGCGCCCGGTCTTGGAAGCCCGTAGCGTCGCGATTGAAGCGGATTAGCGCCGCGCGAGCGCGCGGTGAGGGCTGAACCGGCTCCGGAAGGCCGCCGGCGTCATTCCTACCAGCCGCCGGAACGTGTTGGTGAAGTGGCTTTGGTCGGCGAACCCGGCGTCGAACGCGATCTCGGACAGCGGCTCGCGTGAGGCGGCGAGTCGGTGGCTCGCGAACTCGACGCGGCGCTGGCGGACGTAGTCGCCAACGGTGCACCGGTAATGTTGCCGAAACGCGCGGGCGACGTGCACGCGGTGGACGCCGGCGGTCTCGGCGAGCGTGGCCAACGTCAGAGTTCGCGTGAACTCATCGTGGATGCGTTCTCGGATGCGCTCGAGCCAGGGAGGCGGGGCACCCCCAACCTCCAGGGCGGGCCGGTGAACGAAAGCGGCGAGCAGCTCGAGCACCGCGCTCTCGATGGACGCCGGCGACAGGTCGTCCTCGAACTCAAGCTCCGCGTGGAGGCGGAAAGCGATCCAGCTGGGCGAGGCGCTGAGCGGGGCCCGAAGGCTGGTCAGCGCCGGGACGGCGCCGGCCGCGGCCAGGAAGACCTCTGGGGCGATCGCCACCGTGAAACAGTGACTTCCAGCATCCGAAACGCGGCCACCGAATACCTCGTCCGGCGGGTGAAACATGAGCGATCCGGCACCGTAGCGGATGCGGACCCGCCCCCAGTCCGCCACGTACCCGCCCTCGATCACGAGGCACAGGCCCGCCCAGGGGGACGGTTGCCGTGGAATCTCCAGCGCCGGGCCGTAGACCGCGTCGCGCAGTCGAAAGCCGGCGACGTCGAGTGTCTTAAGCGGCCGGCCGACACCGAAGCCCGCGGGATTCGCCGCAGGATCCCGATCTCTCCGAGAAACCGCGTAACAGTCGCTCAAGACTTCCTCCTTGCCTCGAGCGTCCTACGCTCGTCAGAGCATGTGCGGTACATCCGACCCGCTGGTCGGGTAGGCGTAGATCTCATGCTTGAGATGCGTTGCCGTGAGGCCGTGACGAATGGCGAGGGCAAAGAGGTTGATGACCTCGTCTGCATCCGGGCCCAGCAGGTGCGCGCCAAGAATGCGGTCGCTCCCGTTCTCCACGATGGTCTTGAACATGGCGCAGCTCTGGTTCACCCGCCGGTTCGCGTACCACCGCGATGTGTCCTCCATGTTCACCCGGACATCGAGCGGCTGCCGCCGTGCCTCGGCCTCGGTGAGCCCGACACCCGCCAGCGGCGGGATCGTGAAGACGACGCTCGGTATGCCCCGGTAGTCAGGTTTCTTCTGATTGCCGTGTAGGAGATTCGATGCGACGACCAAGCCCTCGTGAGCGGCCACTGGCGTGAGCGGGAGTGATCCCGGTGGCAGCGCGGAGTCGCCAGCCGCGTAGACCCTCGGGTTGGAGGCGCTCTGCAGGTACTCGTTCACCTCCACCGCACCCCGCGCGTCCGTCCTCACCTTTGCCGTGCCGAAGTCGAGTTCCCTCGTCTTCGGCACGCGACCGGCGGCGTGCACCACGAGGTCGGCCTCCAGCGCCTCGTCGCCGCTCGGTCCGCGAAAGTGCACCCGGTATCCATTGCCGCGGGCCTCGATCGCCGTCGCGGGCGCGTTCAACCGCACGTCTACACCGAGCGTCCGCGTGTGGCTCACGAGTCGCTGCACCAAATCCTGGTCGAACTGGGGGAGTGCCCGCTCCCGGCCGAGCATCACGACCTCCGCGCCCGCGCGGCGAGCGATGTGCGCGAACTCGAATGCAATGTAGCCGGCCCCGACGAGCGCAATTCGCTTTGGAAGCTGGTCGAGCTCGAGGAAGTCAGTGCTGGTCCGCAGGTGCTCCTCGCCCGGGATGTCGAGCCGCTTGGGCTCGGCCCCGCTGGCAAGCACGACGTGTCGCGCCTCGAGCTCGCGACCCGCGACCACGAGGCAGTCCTCGCCGATAAACCGGGCCGCACCATGGTAGGTGGCGATGCCGGCCTTCTCAAACGCCGCGGCGCGGCTCGCGGGCACTGGGTCGGTAAAGCTGCGCTTGAATCGCATGAGGGTCGGCCAGTCGATGCGGGCGTCGGCCGCGACGCCGTGCCCCGCCATGCGCCGGTGCCAGTCCACGAGATCTGCCGCGCCTACCAGCACTTTCTTGGGATCGCACCCGCGGAGGGCGCAGGTGCCGCCGTACGGCTGGTCGTCCACGACGGCGACCCGCCAGCCCGCCTCGCGGCATCGGCTCGCCGACGCCGAGCCGCCGCTGCCCGTCCCGATCACGACGAGGTCGAACGACTCTCCCACCCGTGTTCTCCTTCGTCCCCGGCTACGCGGCGCAGCACGACAGTTTCCCCACGTCCTTGTCGAAGGTCTGGGCGGCGAGCTTGATCGCTTCCGACAAGGTGAGATAGGGGTGGAATGTCGACGCGATGTCCTCGACCGACAGCCCGAACTTGATCGCCAACGCCGGCTCGGTAATCATCTCTCCCGCCTCGGCGGCCAGGATCTGGGCCCCGATGATTTTGCGGGTCGCGGCGTCGGCCACGAGCTTCACGAACCCGCGGGTATCGCGTGCCGCGAGCGCGCGGGGCACGTGCTCGAGCGGGAGCTGCGAGACCAACGGCTCGATGCCCCGCGACCGCGCGTCGGCCTCGGTGAGCCCTACCGAGGCCACGGCGGGATCGGTGAACGTGATCTTGGGGAGCGCCGAGAGGTCATAGCGCCGGGAGTTGCCGCCCAGCGCGTTCTCCGCCGCAACGGTTCCCCCGTAGGCGGCCACGTAGACGAACATCGGATCGCCGAGAACGTCACCCGCGGCGTAGACGTCCGCGTTCGCGGTCTGGAGGAACTCGTTGGCCACGATCTCGCCCTTCTTGCCGAGCCCCACGCCAACCGTCTCCAGGCCGACCCCGTTAGTGTTGGCCCGCCGGCCAGTGGCGACGAGGAGCTGCTCTGCCCGGAGCGTCTGGGGTCCGCCTTGGCCGCGGAAGGCGACGGCATACCCGTCGCCGCCACGACTCACCCGCTCGATCTGGACGCCCGCGTGCACCGCCAGCCCCTCCGCGCGCAGGTACTCCCCGAGCACATCCCCGATCGCCGGGTCCTCCGCGGGGACGACGCGCGGCAAGGCCTCGAGCACCGTGACCTCAACCCCCAAGCGTGCGAACATTTGTGCCAGCTCGAGCCCGACAGCGCTCGCCCCGATCACGGCCAAGGAGCTCGGCAGCCGGTCGAGCGCCATCGCGCTGGCGTTGTCGAGATAGCCGGCCTCGGCTAGCCCTGGGATTGGGGGTGCCCACGGCGAGGCCCCCGTCGTGACGACGATCTTGCCCGCCGTGAGGGTGCGGCCGTCGGCCAGGCGCACCGCGCGGCCCGAGCCGAGAGTGGCCCGTTGCTCGAAGAGCGTGATGTCCTCGTACGAGCGAAGGACGTCCCAGTACTTGGCCTGCCGCAATTGCGCGACCAGGTCGTCCTTCTGGTGGCGGACGCGCTCCCAGTCCGGCCTGCCATCGGTCGCCGGGATGCCGGCGAATCCGTGGTTAACCCGACGGTGGTTCGCCTCGGCCGCCCGGATGAGCGTCTTGGACGGGATGCAGCCGACGTTGACGCACGTCCCGCCCAGGGTGCCGGCCTCGGCCATCGCCACCCGGGCCCCAAACTCCGCCCCTTTGATGGCCGCCGCGAACCCGGCGGAACCGCCCCCGACGATCACGAGATCAAAATCGGTGTCGGTACGCACGAGTACGGCGGGCGCCGACCCGGTCCGAGCCTCCGGCACGCGGGCTCGGTAGCCCGCCTTCGCCACAGCCGCTTCGATCCGCTCGGCCGTGGCCTCGGGCCCGGCCGCAATGCGCGCCAGGCCTGACGCCGAGCTCACGCTCAGCACCTCCGCCACCCCAGGCACGGCCTTGAGGGCGTTCGCCACCGTGCGCTCGCAGTGGTCGCACGTCATACCCTGGATTTCGAGGGTCACTTCTCGGGTCACGTTCACCTCGTTGCCTCCATCGCAATCACCCGTCGATCGGGCGAGCATCGACTGTATTCTGCCACCAGGGTGTCGGCGCTCCGGTATGATCCGACTCAGTCATAAGACGGTCACGGTTCCCGCGCGCGCCGCGATCCTATGACGATAGCGAGTCCGGCGAGCCCAAGTCCCACCACGAGCCAGCCCCAGTGCTCGCGCGCGAGCGCCCACGCCGCTCCCACAATCCCGGCGGCGATCAACACGGGGACGGCGCAGCAGACGATTGCCGCGACGACAAGGCCCAAAGTCCAACGATCAGACACTGCGTTTACGCTCCCTGACGCTCCGCCTTCGGGCTCTCGGTGATGATCCGCGCGCCGTACCCGGTGAGCCGTGTGAGGTGGGCCGCGATCTGCCCAGGGGTGACCTTGCGCGGATCGTAGGTCACGACGCCGAGGCTGTCATCCAAGGTCACCTTGGCATCCAGAACCCCGGGAAGCCGCTTGAGCGCGGTCCGCGCCGTCACCGGGCAGCTTCCGCAGGTCATCCCCGAGATGTGGAGTTTCACGGTTGCGGTGTCCGTGGCCTCGTGCCACACTGAGACTTGCGGAGCTCCAACTGGGCTGGCACCTGCATCACACAATGGGCAGAGTGCCCCAGCGCCAGCGAGCGCGGTGAAGGCGGCTAGTACCACCGTGTTGGACAGCATCGTCTTCTCCTAAGACAGAATGAATCTCGACCACCAGGGGAAGGTGGCGAGCGGGACAGCAATCCCGGTCGCGATCCACAGCGACCGCTTCATGCGGCGGCGGGCGATCGGCGAGGCACATAGGGTGTCGGGCTCGCACGCCTTCCTCTCCTCACGGCGCAGCACGACGAAGCCGAAGCCGAGGGCGAGGATGGTGGCGGCCACGAAGTAGGGTCGCAACGGTTCGAACGTCGCAGCCAGCCCCGCGCCGCTCAGGCCGAGCGCGACCGCGACCAGCGGCCCGGCGCAGCAGAGTGCCGACGCGATGGCGGCGGCGACGCCCCCGGTCGTGGCGAGTGCCGTTTTAGTGACTGGTGTCGTCATCGTCTTCCAACACCTCTAGGATCGGGCAGTCGTCCGTCGGCCGTCTGGCCGCACATGCCGCAGCGAGCCGCTCCAGAGTGCGCTTCATACGCTGGAGGTCACGGATCCTCTGTTGGACAACCTCGATCTTCTGCCTGGTCTTGCGCTCGACCACATCGCACGCGGCGCCGTGCCGGACCCGCAGTCCGAGCAAGTCCTGGATCTCATTGAGGGAGAAGCCGAGCTCCTGCGCGTGCTTGATGAAGCGGAGACGCGCTACCGCATCATCAGGGTACTGCCGATAGCCTGCGGCGGTGCGCCGGGGAGCCGGAAAGAGACCCCGCCGCTCGTAATAGCGGATCGTCTGGATGTTCACGTTGCCCGCCGTCGCTATCTGACCGATACTCAGCGCCATCCTTCAGCCCTCCTTGCGGCTGATGCAACATAGACCCTGTACCAGGGTATAGGGTCAAGGGGTGCGCAGTGACGAGCACGCCGCAGCCGTTTGCTGCGCCTCACGTAGTGTCTCGCAGTTGGACGCGAGGAGCTGAGCGCGCTCTTGCCGGGCTGGCGAACAAGGGGCCGAGCAAGGAAGCCAAGCTGAGCTATCAGGCGAGTGTGCTGTTGGACAACCGGCATGGCCTGGTGGTGGCGACCACGGTGAGTGCGCCGAGCGGGACGGCGGAGGTGGACCAGGCGATCGAGCTCTGTGCGACCCAGCCGGCGCGCGTCGGCCGGCGCACGCTGGGGGCCGATAAGGGCTACGATCAGCAGAGTCTCATCACCGGGCTGCGCACCCTGGGCTGGACCCCGCATATCGCACCGGGCCCGACCAGTGTCTTGGATGGACGCACGACTCGTCACGCCGGCTATGCCACCAGCCAACAGCGCCGGAAACGGGTGGAGGAGAGCTTCGGCTGGAGCAAGACCATCGGGCTCCTGCGGAAGCTGCGGCATCGAGGTCGAGAGCTGGTCGACTGGATCTTCACCTTCACGATGGCCGCGTACAATCTGGTGCGGCTGCGGACCCTGATCGGTGCGGGAGTGAGCCCCTGAGGCCCCCCTGGAGCACCGAGCGGAGTGCCGCCAGAGCCGGGGCCACCACGCCACGGCCGGCGGGGCAAATGGGATCGCATCGCGAGCAGACGGAGTCACAGATCCACGCTATTTCAGCAGCCTGATAGCCGTCAGCTGTTAGTTGTCAGCCGTTACCTGTTGGCTGTCAGCTTCTCCGGAACCTCCCGCAGGCCCGCCGCATTACACCGCTATCCGCCGCAGGTACAGTCGAGCGCACTCTCACCCGCAGTGGAGGTCTACCATGCAGGCCATTTCTTCGCTGGCTGCCGCCGCGGCTCTGCTCCTCGCATTGTCTGGTGTCGCCGTGGCTCAGCTACCGGCAGGTGAGGACCCTGTGCCCCGCTATCCGGGCAACTACAAGGTCCTGATCGACAATGATCGGGTTCGGGTCCTCGACTTCCGCCTGCGGAAGGGCGACACCGAAGCGTTCCATTCCCATCCTGCCCATGTGCTCTACGTCCTGGAGCCGTTCAAGATCAGGTTCAAGCTGCCGGGTGGGCGCACGGCGATTCGCGAGGCGAAGGCGGGCGAAGTCCTCTACAGCGATGCCGTGATGCACTCGCCCACCAACATCGGCGATACCGACGCCCACGGGATCCTGGTGGAGTTGAAAACGGCTGCTGCACGGCAAGCGGTGCAGGGTGGCAGGAGTCAGGGTGAGCTGAGTGAGGTGCTCACGGCAGTCACCTTCATCCGGGGCAAGCCCGGAGCGGACCAGCAAGTCAAGAATGAGCTATTGAGCTTGACGCAGCCCACACGAGCCGAGCCGGGGAACCTTGGCTATGATCTTTATCAGTCCGCCGATCATCCTGGTGAGTTCATGCGGCTCGAGGTCTGGCGCAATGCGGAGGCACTGGAGCAGCACAAGGCGAGCCCCTATCTCAAGGCCTCGTTCGACCGGCGTAAGGATCAGGGTTGGCAGACGGAGATCACGCGGTGGGTGCGAGTGCCGGAAGAAGTGAGAAGTGAGAAGTAAGAAGTAAGAAGTAAGAAGGTGAGAAGTGAGAAGTAAGAAGGTGAGAGGTGAGAGGTGAGAGGTGAGACGTGGAAGCGTGAAACGTGAAGTGTGAAACGTAAAAGGTGAAGATGAACGGAGCCCCGAACCCTCCCTTTCACCTTTCACCTTTCACGCTTCACCTTCTCACTTCTCACCTCTCACTTCTCACTTTATTCTACTCCGGCCAGATTGTACAATGCCCGCCAAGCCCGGAACACTTCTTGATAGTCCTGGTGCACATACTCGACCGTTCGCCCGGCGGTCCGCACCGAGCCCGGAACCAGCTCTGCCATGTCGGCCATCTGGGTGAGGGCGAAGTCCACCTCCAGCCGAATGGGCGCAGGGAACGTGAACGGCCGGTGGCGGCGCTGGAGCGCAGCCGCCGCACCCTCCCGAATGAGACGACAGGCTTCGACGGGGGCCACGCTGCGCGCCGCGAACCGCCCCACGGCGTGCTTCACGGTGACCGTCTCGACCGACTCGCCCAGGAAATCCCTCGCCTCCTGAGCCAGTGTTTGGTCGCCACTCACCAGCGCGATCGGCACACCGTAGGTCCCCGCGAGGGCGGCGTTGATGGCCAGCTCGCCCACCGGCCGGCCATTGAGTCGGGCCTCGTAAACTCGGCTGGTATAGGTGTGATCAATGATGCCGGCCGCGGCGCCTGCTCGCGCGTGATAGCCGATCAGCATCGCCGATTGGAAACCCTGCTCGACGCCTTCCATCATGGAACGGAGTTTCGGCCCGCCGCTCAGTAGCTCGGCGGCCGGATGCAGCTCCTCGGCCAGCAGGTTGCGCATGAACCAGTGACTGTCATTAACCAGCACCGTCGTCGCGCCGGCACTGAGGGCGCCTTCAATGGCCGCGTTGGCTTCCGCCGTCATCAAACGGCGAAACCTGTTATACTCCCCCGCGTGAAGCGGATCAGTCGGGTCAGTCTGATCCTCATGAACGACGCCGGCAATGCCTTCCATGTCAACGGAGATGTAGACCCGCATGACTTCTCCCGTGGTGGGTGACCGGTGACTCGACGAGGACAAACGATGCGTGCTGCACCTGTGTGGGGAATCGCGGCGGCGATCGTGGTCGCCTGCTCTCCCCGTGGTGACCAGCGAGACAGCAACCTGCTCCAGCAGGGGCGTCTCTACACCGCCTGGCTCTACGGCAGCCAATACGAAAAGCTGTGGGACCGATTCTCACCCGACATGCGCCAGACGTTCGGCAGTGTGGCCGACCTGGCCAGCTTTGCGGGACGGGCGGTGACTCGGCTGGGCGTCGAGAGGCGAGTGGTCGACGAGCGGGTCGACGTGACTCAGCCGTTTCCGGTATACAGCCGGGCCGCCTCCTTCGACAAGTCGCGTCATCGGATGCTGATCGAGTGGACCCTCGCCAAGAATGGCGATGTGACCGGGCTGGTGGTGCGCCCGGAGCTCTCCGACTCGCAGTGAGCCCGCCGAGGGTGCGGGGCTAGTAGACTCGGCCGCCGAGCGGTACCTCGCGCTCCACTGCGAGCAGCACGACGTCGCCCTGCTCACTCGGGACGCCTAGCACCAGCACCTCCGAGGCGAAGCCGGCGATGTTCCGGGTGCCCAGATTGATGGCTGCGACGACCAGGCGTCCGACCAGCTCGTCCGGATGGTAGAGGGCGCGAATCTGGGCGCTCGACGTCTTTTCTCCCAACGGACCAAAATCCAGCCACAGTTTATACGACGGCTTGCGCGCCCGCTCGTGGGCCTCGGCACGGATGATTCGGCCGACCCGGAGATCGAGTACCTCGAAGGCCGTGAGCGGGTCCATCAGTACAATAGCTCGCCTTTGAGCACCGTTACCGCCTCTCCTCCCAACTTCACCCGATCGCCGGCAAGCCGGACCTGAACCGTTCCCCCGCGCGCCGACGCCTGGTACCCCACCAGCTCATTCCGGCTGAGGCGGGGGCACCAGTACGGAGCCAAAGCGCAGTGCGCTGAGCCGGTCACCGGATCCTCCGGCACCCCAGCCGCGGGGCCGAAGAATCGGGAGACGAAGTCGTAATCCGGTGTGGCGGCCTTCGCGGTGACGATGATGCCTCGAGCCGGCACACAGGCGAGGATGGCGAGGTCGGGAGTCAGGTTGCGGACTGTGGTTTCGGAATCAAGCTCCACCAGGTAGTCGAAAGGAGTGCGGCCCACGAACCGACCGCTGGTCCCGAGTCCCTGGGACAGCTCTGCCGGTGGTTCGGCCGGAGTCGCGGGTGTGGCGGGAAAGTCGAGCCAGATGAACCGATCGCGGCGTTCAGCCGTCAGCACGCCGCTTCGAGTATGAAAGCGCGCGACCTGATCGGCCGACAGATGCTCCTGCTCCCAGAGCACGTGCGCGCTCGCCAGTGTCGCATGCCCGCAGAGATCCACCTCACAACTCGGAGTGAACCACCGCAGATCGAATCCGTCGAGCCGCCGAACCAGGAACGCGGTCTCGGCCAGGTTCATCTCCCGCGCTACCAGCTGCATCCAGTCGGCATCCCGTACGGTGGGCAGCAGGCATACCGCCGCGGGATTTCCGGAGAACGGCTGATCGGTGAATGCATCCACCTGAGTAAATCGCTGCCGGATTTTCATCGGTGCTGGCCTGAGATGGAGAAAGGACGGCGGTTGGCGCTAGAGAAGTATGAGCCTGGTGGGCGGGAAGTGAAGGGGCGTATTAGTGGGCGCGGGTGGCCAGTGGGGCTCCGGCAAGGTGGACCCTCATGAGGCCGCTCGAATAGCGTCCGGGGCGGTGCCAAACGATGTCAGGGCAGCCAGCAGGTCGCCGAAGCCGTACGGCTTGGCGAGGACGGGAAGGCCGGCGATTGCCGCGCCGAAGCGATCGGCCTGATGCGGATCGCCGGTGGTGATGATGATACGGTCGCCCAATTCCGGTGCCTCCAGCCGCAACCAGGCGCAGAGGTCGGCGCCGCTCAATCCTGGCATGCAGAGATCGCACACCACCGCGTCCAACCGCCGGACTCGCACCTGCTCGATAGCCGCATATCCGGACGTCGCGGTAATCGCCTGAAAGCCGGCGCGCTGGAGGAGCCGAGAGACACTCAGCAGAATACCGGGCTCGTCGTCCACCAGGAGCACAGTGGGTCGTTCGCGGGCCACGGCGACGACTCAGCCGGTGACGAAGGGGTTGGAGGGGGCTGAACGACGCGCGAGACTGAAGGCTTCGTCGATCATTGCCTGGCGGCTGGCGGTGTCACGCATGGAGGCGTCGGGGTTGTAGCTGGCCGGGGCCTCCGAGGGCAGGTCCACACTCCGCGCCCCGTGAGACTCGTCGAACAGGCTGGCGACCGTCTCCACCCGCTGTTCCACTTCCAGCAGGAGCCCTGCCGCGCCCCGAAGCTGTTGGCCGATGATGTCCTGGAATTGGAGGCAGCCGTAAAGCTGATTCACCTCTGAGCGGAGAGCGTCGCACATCTCATGAGAGGGGGCCTCCCGCTGGGACCCCTCGAGCTGATCGATCATCGCGAGCGTGCGATCGAGTCCGTTGAGCATCTCGATCGCCGCGCTCTCGGTCGTGCTCGACACCGCATTCAGCCGCATCTGGGTGTCACGCAACCGCTCGACCGAGTACGCCTGGATCGTCTCCCGGGTCAGGCGGATGCCATTCAAGGCCTCCGCCAGCTCGGCGTACACTCGAAGCAGCTTCTTGGGTAGGCCGGCGAGGTTGGGCTGGCGCCGCAGGGCCAGCAGGATCTCCTCAATCCGGGAGGACTTGCGCATCGAAGCGTCGGCCCCCTCGACCTCGAGAAACAGACGATGGAGCAGTTCGATCGTGGTCTGAAGCTCGGTGCCGACGGATGAGGGACCCGGAGCCATGACTCAGGCGGAGCCGGAAGTCGGAGAGGAGATCTGGTCCAGCTTCTCCTTCAGCACCTGAGGGGTGAACGGCTTGAGGATGTAGCTGCTGACGCCCGCCTCCACCGCCTGAAGGATGTCTTCCTTCACGCTGCGGGTGGTAACCATCAGAATGGGCAGCTTGGCCGTCTGCGGGTCCGAGCGCAGGCTCTTCACCAGGTCGAGACCGCCCATGATGGGCATGTTCCAATCGGTGATGACCATCTGGATCGTGCCGTCACACTTAGTCAGCGCCTCTTTGCCGTCACCCGCCTCGACAACATCGTTGTACCCAATGGTCTTGAGCGCATTGACGACGATGCGACGCATGGTGGCGGAATCGTCGATCACCAGGCACTTCATACCGCATCGCTCCGTCTTCGGAAGGCCTAGGCGAAAGTTCTTGGCGCTCCTTGAACTATCGGCCCCAACGGAGCCGGACTTGAGTCCTTCCGAATCCGGACTTCTGCAGCCACGGCGTGCCGGCGGCTACCGCTCCCGCGGGCTGGCGGACGAGGTTTGAGACAAGGTCAAATTGACGTGCGGGATTGCCGTTCAGGGCGAATCGCCCAGATCCTTTAGCAGACGGCGAGCGATTTGCTCCAGGGCCTCCGGCGTATCGTAGAACCCTTCGTTCAGCCGGCGCAGTATGATCTGGACTTGCTCGGGCGTGAGCTCAGTCGTCGGGTCCGCCGGAATCGGGGCCTCGGGCAGGGCGGGCGGTTGGCTGGGCAGGGAAGGCTCGAGGTCCATGAGTGCTCGGTTCACCATAATCCCCAGTATCGGCCCACGCCCCCTCAAGCTTGACGGGCGCACCTGCCCGGGGTACGGGGTGCCAACCGGGCGGTCTCGGCCGTATCTTCTACCAACCCCTCACATCTGTCAACTGCTCGCCTGACGGCTGAATTCGATGGCAATGATCCTCTGCGTGGATGACGAGCCCGCGGTCGGCGTCATCCTCGAGCATGCCTTGACCCAGATGGGCCACCGGTGCCTCATCGTGCCCAGCGTCGAAGAGGCTATGGTGGCGGTCGGCCGCTCGCCATTTGATCTGATCCTGGCGGACTACCGAATGCCCAGGAAGACCGGGCTCGATCTGCTCGCCCTGCTGGAAGCCGAGGGCCATCGCATCCCGGTCATCATCATGACTGGTTACTCGAGCATCGAGCATGCGGTCATCTCCATAAAGAGTGGCGCCATCGACTACCTGACCAAACCGGTTACCCCGGAAACGCTCGAGATTGCGGTGGGCCAGGCGCTCGAGGTCGTGCGCTTGCGCCGCGAAAACGAAAGCTTCCGGCGCGAGCTCCTCAAGGTACGATCGTCCAGAACGCTCGTCGGTGACAGCGAGCCCTTTCGACGTGTCATGGATCTGATCGATGCGGTCGCGCCGACTCGAGCGACGGTGCTGCTCGAGGGTGAGTCGGGCACGGGAAAGGAGTTGTTCGCCCGTGCTATCCACGACCGGAGCCCACGGCACGCCGCACCGTTCATTACAGTGAACTGTGCTGCCCTTCCGGAGGGCCTGGTGGAGAGCGTGCTGTTCGGCCACGAAAAGGGGGCCTTTACCGGTGCGACAGTCCGTACCGCCGGGGCATTCGAGCGAGCCCACAGCGGCACCCTCTTGCTGGATGAGGTCTCGGAGATGCGGCTCGATCTGCAAGCGAAGCTGCTTCGGGTCATCCAGGAGCAGGAGTTCGAGCGGGTCGGTGGCTCTCAGGCCGTGAAGGTGGATGTTCGGCTCATTGCGACCACGAATCGCGATTTGAAGGCCGAAGCGGATGCCGGCAAGTTCCGCAGCGATCTGTACTACCGGCTCAAGGTCGTCCCCATCCGAACCCCTAGCCTGCACGAGCGGGCCGATGATATCCCGCGCCTGGTGCACTACTTTGTGCAGCGCTCTTCGGAGCACTTAGGCATACCAGTCCCGCCCGTGGCCCCTGAGACCATGGAGCTGCTGCACGCCTATCGCTGGCCCGGAAATGTCCGGGAGTTGGCGAACGCCGTGGAGCGTGCGGTCATTCTCTGCCGTGGCGAGGCGCTTCGCCCATCGGCTTTCCAGGGACACTTCGAGCACGCCCTCACCGAACCTGCCCCCGCGGCCGAGAAGGTCGAGCGGGAGGTGATCCCCACTTCGGATGCGGCCTCGGCGGCAACCGAAGTCTCATTCGACTTGGAGGAGCTTGAAGGCCGCGCCATACAGCGCGCTCTGGCAGCAACCGGCGGGAACAGGGTGCGCGCCGCAAAACTTCTGGGCATCAGTGAGCGGACCCTCCGCAACAAATTGAAAGCAACGAAAGCCTCCGAACCAGCCTAGAATCTGCCTGACCTTCCTCGCCTGTTCCCAGGTGCACTGTAATGGGGCATGGACTTTGCCACTGGGCGCTTGGCCCGGAAAGTCTTGCCTGCTTCCTTGCTCACGCCCGGCTGTGCCCGACGATAGGGTATGCGGACCGAAGGAGAACGTCGCTAAATGGCTGATGGTTCGGTGGTCTCAGTGCTGATGGTTGGAGAGAAGTTGACAGCCCGCTCAGATATCCACGACTATCTCGGACAGCGCGGTCTCGAAGTGCTGTCGGCGAAAAGCTCCCACGAAGCATTGCGCGTTCTGGCGCGCTTCAAGATCGGCTGCGTGCTGATGGAAGCAGGGCTGGAGAGCGCTCCCGATATGGTCGCTCGAATGCTGGAATATGAGCCGGCACTCGCGGTTGTCGTGGTCGCAAGAGACCAAGACCTTCGAACCGGTCTACAGTGCATGCGGCGTGGGGCGCTGGATTGCCTCGGCGAAGGAGATACAGCGCCAGAGATCGAGCCGGCTGTCAGACAAGCCCTACAGCGCCGTCAGACGGTGGTACGCGAGGAAGCCATCTCCCGCTCACTCCGCGAGGAGGTGGGGAGGCTATCCGGCGAGGTTCGTCAGGAACGGGCGCGCGTCGAGCACCTCGCGCTCGCCACCCTCGAATCGTTAGTCTGTGTGGTAGAGGCTAAGGATCCGTGGCTGGCGGGCCATTCGGTGCGAGTTGCCCAGATGGCGGCCTCGCTAGCGGCAGAGATGAGCCGAACGGACGAAGAGATCGAGGCGGTGCGCATTGCGGGCCGGCTGCACGACATCGGGATGATCTGCCTGGGCGATGGGATCCTCTCGAAGGAAGGGCCGCTGACCCAGGACGAGTTCGAGCAGATCAAGCGTCACGTCATCGTGGGATCGGAGATCGTGTCGCCCCTGCCCGAGTACGGCTCGATCAGCAGCTTCGTGCGTCACCATCACGAGCGGTGGGATGGCCAGGGGTACCCCGACCGGCTCGTGGAGGACTCCATCCCCTGGGGGGCGCGTTTGATCGGGGCGGCCGAGATTTATGACGCGCTCACCACCAAACGGCCGTATCGCCAGCCGATCTCCCCCGAGAGTGCGGTGGCCGAAATGGGCAAGCTGATTGGGACGACCACTGCTCCCGAGGTACACGAAGCGCTCGCGGCGGTCGTGGGCCGCCGGCGTGCTCTGATTTTTCTGGATGACCACATCGCTGAAATCTCTGGCAGCTCGACTGCCGCGAGAGCAGCCGAGCTGGCTGACGCCCACCATGAGGCGTTGCGGTCCTCTCCCCGCACCTCAGCACCTCCGCAGTCCTGATGTACGCCGTGGTTGACGCGCGTTGGCGCGCGTCAACTGCGGTGCGCCGAGCTCTCGCGAGTACCCGGCAATTTCGACCGACATCCCGGTAAGCTCTTCCGATCGCTTCAGCCGCCCCACCGGGATCCCGCCTGCACCGGACCTGGCCGACACAGCCATCGGTCTCAGTCCTCGGCTCCCAAATGCCGAGAGCAGCGACACATGCGTACTGGTGCTGAGCAGCCCGAGCCAACCGGTGAACTGAGATGCTCGTTGGCATACCGGTTGCCTTAGGGAACTCCGTCTTCCCTGGACGCTCCGCACTTCGTGGAGCCAACCGCACAGCGGCACTGATTGGGAAAGGTCGAATCTCGATGAACGCAGCCGAGGGCCCGCGGGACACCGAGACGTCCTCCGAATCAGTAGACCGGCCGCCGCACGCCAAGGGTTCGGCACCGGTGACGTTCGTGATCGGCAGCGGCAAGGGAGGAGTAGGCAAGTCGTTGGTCAGCATCTTGCTGGCGGAGTCCATGGCACTGCACGGCCGGCGCGTGCTCCTCTGTGATGCCGACCAGAATTTGCCGAATCTGCACGTGCTCCTGGGCATGAAACCGGTGGTCCAGACCGAAGCGATTCTCTCTGGGGACATCTCGCCCGAGTCTCTCCTGCGGCAGGTGGGAGATAACCTGTGGCTTCTACCAGGGGACCCGGATACCGAGTCGGTGTACTCCCTCCAAGCAACCGAGCGTGCCCGGCTCCAACGCCGGCTCAGCGAGCTGTATCTGCGATTCGATGCCGTGATCGTAGACGCGGGTGCTGGGATCGAGAGCGTCGTGCGGGTTTCGACCCTCGGCGCATCGCGGATGCTCCTGGTCACGACCTCGGAGCCTACAGCGCTGACAGATGCGTACGCGCTGCTCAAGGTAATCACAGCTCAGAGTACCGGGCTTCCGATTGACATTCTGCTCAACCGAACGATGGACGATGCCGAGGGTATGGCGGCATTCCAACGGCTCGAACGTGCCTGCCGTCAGTTTCTGTACCACCCGATTGGTTGGCTTGGCGCGCTGCCGGAGGATCCGGCATTGCAAGCGTCGGTGCGTAGTGCGGAACAGCTTCGCGATGCGGTCTCGCATACCCGGGCGGGACTGCGGCTCCGGAGTCTGATGGTTGCCTACCCCTATGTCTCCCAGGAAATGGCCAGGAGAGTCTCGTGACTTCAGGCGTCGGCCGGCTGTCTCGTGCGTCCTGCTCCAGTCTTTGGGCGCGGTATAAGACCACCCGCGATGCGGAGGCAAGGGAGCTGCTGCTGAAGCAGTACCTGGGTCTGGTCCACCATGTCGCTCGAGAGATGCATCGCCGGACCCCAACCCTTGGGGTGGGAGATTTGGTAAGCGCAGGGACCATGGGACTGCTCCGCGCTCTCGACACGTTCGATCCTTCCCGAGGCCTGGCCTTCAGCACGTATGCGGTCCAGCGAATTCGGGGCGCCATTCTGGATGATCTTAGGCGAAATGACTGGAGGCCGAGGTCCCTGCGGGCGAAGCGCCGCCGGCTGCTTGCTGCTCGGGCGGAGCTGGAAGGGAAACTCGGGCGCGCTCCGACTCCCGGGGAAATAGCTCACGCGCTCGGCATCGAGCTCGAGGTGTACTGGGAATGGTGTGATGCGATTGGCTTCAGTGAGAAAGTCGAGATCTCTGGTAGTGGGTTCACGCCCTTCGAGGAGGCCGACCTGGAAATGGTTGAGGCCAAAGCGGCAACCGTAGCGCCGGATCAACGGTTGGTCGAGCAAGAGCGGGTGGACCGACTGCGAGTGGCGGTTTCCCGTCTCCCGAAGCGAGAGAGAATGGTCGTGGCACTCTGCTACTACGAAGAACTTACCCTGAGGGAGATCGGTGTGATGCTGGCCGTGACCGAGTCCCGGGTCTGCCAGATTCGGAGCAGGGCAATGAAGCGGCTGAAGGCGGCCCTCGCTGGGTCGCCGGATGACTGAGCCGAAGGCGGGTCCTCAATCCTCAACGCGAGACGCGATTCGACGGGCCCACTCAATTAACCGGGTCGCTCTGGAAGCAGTGCACGGCTTGCTCCAAACCCCAGTGGCATCCCCAGAATGCTCTGGAGTCCCAGGATGGTCCGGCAAGTTGGGGGTCGCCCTTGCCGAGGAGTGCCTTTCGCTGGAACTGGTTCATCGTTGCTTGGCGCAACAGAGCGCCGCGCTCGACGACCCAGCCCTCAGCGGCTTGGCAGACAGCATCCAGGCACTCGAGCGCACCGTGCTCACCCTTCGGGAGGTAGGACGCAAGAAGCTGATGCTGGCGAGCCTGGCGGGATCGGGCCAGGGCGAGAGCGGGGTGCCGTGCTGGAGTCGGGAAGACTCGATGGCGATCAGGGCGTTAAGCGATGGGGTTCGCCGGGAGGCGCTCTCGTTGGTACGGAAGCTTGCCGACCAGCAGGGCGTGCTCGACCGAGCGATCGAGACCCGCGCAGCGTTGGTGCAGCAAGTCTTCTTAGGATGACCGCAAACGCCAGATGGGCAGCCGGAGCACAAAGCGAGTTCCTTGGGGCTCGCTGGCCTCGCAGGCTATTTCGCCGCCAGAGCGAGAGATCAAGGTGCGGGCAGCATAGAGTCCCAAGCCTCGTCGGTTGGGCTTCGTCGTGAGAAAGGGCTGGAACAGGCGCTCTCGGATGCTCGCCGGCATGCCGGGCCCGTCGTCCTCCAGGTACAGCAGGACGTTTGCGCGATCGACCGCGCCTCGAAAGCGAACGTACCCCTCATCGTTGTCACCGGCCTCTGCCGCGTTCAGGACGAGATTGATCAACGCATTCTCGAGATCTTCTGGGACCGCGCATACCGGTGGGAGGGCCAAATCGGCAGCCGTGGTGATATCAGTCAGGAATTGCGACCGTCTAGCGGCAAACACCTCACTCACAAACCTGAGCGCCGCGCCGAGATCCACGGGCTGGGCTGTGCGACGTTCTTTGGGACGGAGAAGTACTCGGTCGAGGAGGCGGAGATCACAGCTCAGCTGCGTGCAGGCGTCCCGCACCGCGTCTTGCCAGTCCGAGGCCTGACCGAATTCGCTGGTCAGAAGCTGAGGCAGCAGGGTCAACACTTGAGCCGGGGTCCGTACGTCGTGCAGCAGCCATCGAAGGACCGTCTCGAGGGTATCCGCCCGGTTGGCAGCAAGTAGGAGGTCAGCGTCGGTCGTCGCCGGCGGTTCCATGAGTCCCGGAAGATTCGAGAGCAGAACAGGGTGCTGAACAACGTAAGCTCGGGTGCGGCAGAATCCTACGGCAGGACGAGAACCACGCCCGAGGCTCGGTGGGGCCGTCGGCTTAGCACTCAACTCCCCGAGCGTGCAGCAGACCAATCTGCTGGCGCTGAACGCGACCAGTCCCGGGAGCGCTTCGAGCAGCCCGCGCTCCAGGCCGGGGAACCGTCGGAACGCCGCCCCAGGGGGGCGATGTTTTGTCAGGCGCTGGCCAACATCTCAGGGGCGGGGGTGCTCTCCGCATAGTGGCAGGCGGCGGCCGTGGCGCCCACCTGCCGAAGCAGGGGCCGCTCGATACGGCAGCGGTCGTTCCGCAGCGGATGGAAGCAGCGGGTGTGAAAGGGACACCCCGAGGGTGGATTCGATGGGCTGGGCAGATCGCCGCTCAGCACAATGCGCGACCGTTGCCGAGCCGGATCAGGCTCGGGAACAGCGGACAGGAGAGCGACGGTATAAGGGTGGCGAGGACTGGCCAGCAGGGCTTCGGTCGCTCCCTCCTCCACAATGCGTCCCAGGTACATCACCGCGACCCGGTGCGCGATCTGCCGCACCACCGCGAGATCATGTGCGATGAAGAGGTAGGAGAGACCCCGTTCGCGCTGGAGATCGGCGAGCAGGTTGAG
Source organism: Gemmatimonadales bacterium (assembly GCA_044867445.1). Lineage (GTDB taxonomy): Bacteria > Gemmatimonadota > Gemmatimonadetes > Gemmatimonadales > GWC2-71-9 > CAVVWJ01. The sequence goes on along the minus strand of JBIOUY010000370.1, from coordinate 25,500 downwards.
CACCTGCGCCTGGACCGAGACGTCCAGCGCGGACACCGGCTCATCGCACACAATGAACGAAGGTTGCACCGCGAGGGCGCGGGCAATCCCGATTCGCTGTCGTTGCCCCCCGGAGAATTCGTGAGGATAACGCCGCGCGTATCCCGGATCGAGGCCCACTTCCTCCAGCAGTGAGGCGACTCGGCGGCGCACCTCGGCGCCGCGAGCCAGCTTGTGAATCTCGATTCCCTCAGCCACGGCAGTGCCGATGGACATGCGCGGGTTGAGCGAGCTGTAGGGATCCTGAAAGATGATCTGCATCCGTCGGCGGAGCTGTCGCAGGGCGCGGCGCTCCAGAGAGAAGACATCAACGCCCTCGAATATCGCGCTGCCACTGGTAGGCTCCTGGAGCCGCAGAATAGTCCGTCCCACCGATGACTTGCCGCATCCCGATTCGCCCACCAGCGCGAGGGTCTCGGCCTGGCGTACCTCGAACGAGACACCCTCGACTGCTCGTACGGGTGGCGATGCGCCCCGGAACAGGCCACCGGCATGATAGTGCTTGACGAGGTCCCGCACCTCCAGCAAGCGCGACGCCGTCGCAACCTTCGCCCCCGGCGCGCTCATCCGCGCCCATCCTCCGCCAGCCAGCAACGCATCTCGTGATCCTGTCCCACCGGCAGCAGAGGCGGCGGAAGCTCGCTCTTCTCGAAGGCCTTGGGGCAGCGGGGACGGAAGCGACAGCCCTCGGGCCAGGCAGTTGGCGGCGGCACACTGCCTCCGATCGGCGTGAGCCGGCCGACCGGGCCGGTAATGCGGGGCACCGACGCGAACAGGCCCTGCGTATACGGATGTGAGGGGTTGGCGAAGAGTCGAGCGGTGGGCGCCTGCTCCACGATCTGGCCGGCATACATTACCGCTACCCGGTCCGCCCGGCCGGCGACAATCCCGAGGTCGTGGGTGATGAGCAGGACCGCCATACCACGGGTGGCTCGAAGATGATCGAGCACCTCGAGAATCTGGGCCTGCACAGTGACATCCAAGGCAGTGGTGGGCTCGTCCGCGACCAGGATCTCAGGTTCAGCACTGAGCGCGATAGCGATCATCACTCGCTGGCGCATGCCGCCGCTCAGCTGATGGGGATAAGCCCGCAGGCGTTCGGCCGGGTCGGGAATTCCCACTTCTTGCAGGAGCCGCAATGCCCGCTTCCGCGCCTCCGCGCGAGAGACCTCGAAGTGGGCCCGCACGCCCTCCGCGATCTGGTCACCCACCGTGAACACGGGATTGAGACTGGTCATCGGATCCTGAAAGATCATGCCGATTCGACGACCACGGATGTGCCGGAGCGCGTCGCCTTCGAGTGAGAGAACGTCGGTGTCCCCCAGACGAATGCTGCTGCCCGGCTCGATGCGGCCCGGGGCCGGAACCAGGCGAAGCAGGGCGAGGCTGGTGAGACTCTTCCCGCAGCCTGACTCACCGACGAGGGCCAGGGTTCGGCCCCGCTCGAGCGTGAAGCTCACTCCATCCACGGGATAGAATCGGCGGCGCTCGTGGTCCGGGAAGGAGACCCGGAGGTTCTCGACTTGGAGGACCGCGCTCATGCTCGCCACATATCGATGGAATCTCGAAGCGCGTCGCCCAGGAGATCGGCAGAGAGGACCGTGATCACGATGGCGAGGCCGGGAAACACGCCGACCCAGGGTGCGGTCACCAGGACTTCTTTGGCATCCAGGATCATGCCGCCCCACGACGGCGTGGGTGGTTGAACGCCGAGGCCCAGGAAGGAGAGTCCGGCCTCGAGCAGGATCACTTCGCCGACGCCAAGAGTAGCTGCGACCAGCAGCAGGCCCAGGGTGTTCGGCAGCAGGTGGCGTAAGATAATCCGGCGCCGAGGTGCCCCCAGCGCCTCCGCGGCGTTGATGTACGCCTCTTCCCGTAGCCTGAGGACCTCGCCGCGGACCAGTCGACTGGTCGCGAACCAGCCGGTGGTTCCGATCAGAAGAATGAGCACACCAATCGGAACCCGTTCCCAGACAGCAAGCACCAATAAGAGCAGAAACAGGCGCGGCACCGCCAGCGCGCCGTCGACCAGACGCATCAGGACGATGTCCGTCGCCCCTCCCCAATATCCGGCTATCAAGCCGATTGCAGCGCCAAGTGTGATCGACAAGCCCATCGCGAGCACCGATACCGCCAATGACACCCGGGCCCCAGTCACCACTCGGGCAAAGACATCTCGGCTCAACTGATCGGTGCCGAAGGGATGGCCGAGGCCGGGTGGCAGGTTGACCCCGGTCAGCAAATCGGGCTGGGCCAGGGGATCGGGGAGCAGGGGAGGAGCCAGCAGCGCCGCCAGAGCGACTCCTGCCAGCACCAGCGCGCCGGTCCGCCCCCGAGGATTCTGCCAGGCTCGGCGCAGCGTGTCGATCGCCGGCGTCACGACAGACGCACTCGGGGATCGAGGAACGCGTATGCCAGATCGGTGAGCAGGCTACCCAGAACCACCAGGCCGGAGGCAAGCATCGACGCGCCCATCAGAAGCGGGTAGTCCCGATTGCCAACCGCGGCGGCCGCGAGTGATCCCAGCCCCGGCCAAGCGAAGACCGACTCAACAAACACCGAGCCCGCCACCAGGATAGGAAGCCACAATCCGAAGAGGGTAATCACCGGGAAAATCGCGTTGCGCCAGGCGTGCTTCCAGATCACCCGCGAGTCGGAGAGCCCCTTCGCCCGAGCCGTCACTATATAGGGAAAGCGGAGGGCCTCGAGCATGGCCCCCCGCTGGTATCGCATAGTCGCCGCGATACTCACCAGGGAGAGCGTCAAAGCCGGTAAGATCAGATGTCGCAGCAAATCTGTCGCGTTGGCCAGCGGCCCGGAGGTGGGATCCAACAGGGGGCTGTGCATGCCCGCAGGCGGGAGCAGCCGCCAGTGCACGCCTAGTAGCCAGGCCAATACCAGTCCGAGCCAGAAGGATGGCGTGGCGAAGCCGATCAGCGACAGCACCGTGAGCCACCGGTCTTCCGCGCTCCCTCGTCGTAGGGCTTGCCTGCTTCCGAGCCATAGGCCCACGGAGAAGTTGACCAGGAGGACGGCGCCGCCGAGCAGGAGACTCGCGGGCAGCCGCTCGGCAAGAAGCTGGGTGACCGGGCGGCCGTATTCGATGGATGCGCCGAGGTCTCCGCGCAGCAGTCCCTTCAGAAATGCACCCAACTGTTCCAGGAGCGGCTGATCCAAACCATAACGGGCGCGGAGAACGGCCATCTCCCTGGAAGACAACGGACGGTCGCCGCTGAGACGCGACAGGGGATCACCCGGGGCGGCCCGCATCAGCACGAACATCAACATCACAGCGACGGCGAGGGTGACCCCGGCTTGGGCACTCCGCCGAATCAACCAGCGGACCACCTTAGTATCCCGTCTCGCGCGAACCCGCTGGACGGCCCACCGACCAGCGCCAAAGGTCCAGCCAGGATGATTCCGGCCGAATGACAACGTCCCGGAACCGGCGATTGACGGCGTAGACGTAGGTCGGTGCGTACAGGAAGGCGGCCGGCGCATCCTCCTCGATTCGGCGGAGCACTGCGTGCCATGCTGCGCGCAGCTCGCCGCGGCCCAGGATAGCCTGGTCGAGCAGCGAGTCCACGACCGGATCGCAGTAGTGGGCGACGTTGTTGCCCCCGGCACACGACCAGCTCTGGGTGAGGCCCGACGGCGAGGGATCCAGACTGGCGGCGGAAAAGTCGATGTCGAAGTTGCCGGACCTTCGGCGTTCGACCCACACGGGGGCCTCGAGCTCCTGCAGCTCGACGCGGATCCCGATGGAGCGAAGCTGCTCCTGGATTAGCAGGCTCATCTGGCGACGGATCGCGCTGGTATTGGGAAAGTTGAGCTTGAGACTGAGAGGCTTCCCTTCTCGGTCGAGCACGCCGTCGCCGTCGTGATCGCTCCACCCGTGCGCCGCGAGCAGATGCCGCGCCTGGGTCTGGTTCTGCGTCAAAGGCGGCGGGGCCCCATGGCGAATCCAGAGCAGTGGTGAGGTGGGACCGAAGGGCACCTCAGCGTAATTCCCGAAGACCACGCGAATCAAGAGCCCGCGATCCAGCGCAAGCCCGATCGCGCGCCGGATATCACGGTCGGCCAGAATCGGGTGCGCCCGACTGCTGTCGCCCGGCTGACGCTGATTGAACAGGAGATAGCCCAGCGCCGGCGACGGGACCGGCACCAGCCGCAGCTCCGGCCGAGCCGCGAGCCGCTGAATATTGGCGAGCGGGGGCGGAATGTTGTCCATGGCGTCGGCCTCGCCGCCCAGCATCAGGTTGATCCGGGCGTTGGGATCACTCGCCACCCGCACGATCACTCGCTGGATCTTGGGTCGTCCCAAAAAGAAATCATCATTGGCGACCAACTCGATGAACTGACCAGGGACACTTCGGACCCAGCGATAGGGACCGCTCCCGATCGGGTGCCGCACGAACTCTGAACGAGCGAGCTCGGCGGCCGGGATCGATGCCAGGAGATGGGCTGGCAAGATCGCCACGTGAAAGGTTGCGTCGTAAAGCTGCTCGGCATATGGACGCGAAAACCGAAAGACGACCTGGCGGTCACCCTCTGCCGTAACGGCCACGACTTGACGTAGGAGATTGGCGGTTCGCGGCGCGATCTGAATATCCCGCGCTCGCTCGAAGGTGAAGAGGACATCCTTGGCTGTCACCGGTGTACCGTCGTGCCAACGGGCTCTCGGATCCAGCTCGAAGGCGAGGGTGACCGAGTCCCGGCGGGTCCACCGGCGCGCGAGCAGCGGGACGAATCCCCGGTCTCCTCCCGTCGTCAGATCTGCTCCCAGTCCCGCGAGACGCAGGAACAGCTGGTCGGCAATCTCGAAGTTGGCGACGTTGGCTTGAGCACCCTCCATCAGTGTGGGAATGGGCATGGGTGCTTCCTGCCCGGTGACGATCACAATGCTGTTCTGAACGCTCGGAGACTGACCAACGGCGAACGACTGGGAGCCCATAGCGAACACAGTGGCGGCGAGGCGAGCGCCGAGCAGGGGCGAGGGCACCATCCGTGGCGTCCAGTGCGTCACAGAGACTCCGGAGTCGATTCGGCAGGGATGCAGAGAATGTAGTAGGGGAGGGCGGCGGCGTGGAACAGGAGAAACTCTACAGCCTCCAGGTCCAGGCATCCGATCGAAACCGAGGCACATGGGTGGTGGCTAGCTCCAGCACCGACTCGATCGGTGGCTGCCGCTCCCAGACTCCGCCCCAGCGGGCAGCGGCAGCGTCGCCCACGGCCTCTGCTATCTGACGGTCACTGTCCTCCAGCTCCACCCATTCAGGTGCGCGTAACATGGGTTCGCCTGTCGTCGCTCCGCGAGCGACGGATTGAACCACCGCCTGATCGTCGCGCAGCAGGATGGAGCCGTGCTGGAGCAGGGCTTCGCCTTCCCGGAGCTGCGCGCTCCCCACGATCTTCTTACCGCCAATCATGATTTCACCACCTACCGGCTGCGCGAAGCAGGCGCCCGCATCCAATCTCGCCGGTGGTTGAGGTGGCGCCATTTCGGCGGGGGCGCCGAGTGCGCGCAATGCGTGCCGGAGCATCCGATGGATTTCGAGGTAGGCGTGCCGGAGCTGGCCCAGGGCGCTCGCCGGCGCCGCAATCGCGTAGGTCACCTCACGACCATGCCACACCGCCCTACCGCCGGTAGGCCGGCGAACGGCATCCAGGCCATGTTGCGCGATCCGAGCGGGGTCGTATCGCCGGGCGGCGGGCTCATGCCGGCCGAAGGAGAGGCAGTGAGGTTGCCAGCGGTACAGTCGCAGCCATCGCTCACCGTGGCGGCCCGCGCGCCCGAGCAGCGCCTGATCGATGGCCATGTTTTCGAAGCCAGGCCGACCGTCGAGATCAATCCAGAGATACCAGGACGGAGAGGACGCAGAGGACGGAGAAGACGGAGAGGACCTGCTGTCATCCTGGAGCGCGAAGCGGGAAAGGGGCCGACACTCACGCCGTGCTCCGACCCCCCTCGCTGCGCTCGGGGCAAGCTCTTCCGGCCGCGGGGCGGCCTCCAGGTTGACTGCCTTTTCCGTCATTTCCGTCCTCTGCGTCCTCTGCGTCCTTTGCGTCCTTTGCGTCCTCAGGAATACTCCTCCATCGGGGGACACACGCATACCAGGTTCCGATCACCGTACGCGCTGTCGACCCGGCCCACGGTGGGCCACACTTTGTGCTCCCGAACCGCTCGAGAAGGGTAGGCGGCGCGCTCGCGAGGATAAGGTCGATCCCAGCTGTCGGCGATGACCTGCTCCAGCGTATGAGGCGAATTGGTGAGCAGGTTATGCTCCCGGTCCGCCCGCCCTTCCTCGATCTCCCGAATCTCCTCCCGGATGGCAATCAGCGCGTCGCAAAACCGGTCGAGCTCTTCCTGAGACTCGCTCTCGGTGGGTTCGACCATCAAGGTGCCGGCGACTGGAAAGGAGACCGTGGGCGGATGAAAGCCGTAGTCGATGATCCGCTTGGCAATGTCCTCGACGTCTACTCCCGCCGATGCTTTGAACGGACGGGTGTCGATGATGCATTCGTGAGCCACCAGGCCGTGAGGCCCGGCGTAGAGCACGTTGTAATGACCGCTCAGCCGCTTGGCTACGTAGTTGGCGTTGAGGATCGCAATCTTGCTCGCCTCGGCGAGGCCATCGTATCCCATCAGCGCGATGTACGCCCAGGAGATTGGAAGGATCGCGGCGCTGCCCCAGGCTGCCGCCGAGATGGTTCCGCAGGCGTTGGGATGGCTGAGATCGATGACGGGATGGCCCGGGAGAAAATCCGCCAGGTGCTTGCCCACGCCGATCGGGCCCATGCCGGGACCGCCACCTCCATGTGGGATGCAGAACGTCTTATGGAGATTCAGGTGGCAGACGTCGGCCCCGATGTCGCCTGGACGGCAGAGCCCGACCTGGGCATTCATGTTGGCGCCGTCCATGTAGACCTGGCCGCCGTGCTCATGGACGATGCGGCAGATTTCCCGGATCGAGCCTTCGAACACTCCGTGAGTCGATGGGTAGGTGACCATCAGCGCCGCGAGGGTATCCCGGTGGGTCGAGGCTTTGGCGCGCAGATCATCCAGATCGATGTTGCCGCGGGCATCGCTCTTGACCGGCACCACCTGCATCCCCGCCATCACGGCGCTTGCCGGGTTGGTACCGTGGGCGGACTGGGGAATGAGACAGGTTCGGCGATGGGCCTCGCCCCGCGAACGGTGGTACGCCCGGATCACCAGCAGCCCAGCGAACTCGCCCTGTGAGCCCGCATTGGGCTGTAGAGACACCGCGGAGAAGCCGGTGATCTCGGCCAACTGGTACTCCAGTTGGCGGAACAGCAGCTCGTAGCCCGCCGCTTGATCCCTTGGCGCGAACGGATGCAGCCGATTGAACTCTCGCCAGCTCACCGGCATCATCTCGGTGGTGGCGTTGAGCTTCATGGTGCAGGAGCCGAGCGGGATCATCGCGGACGTGAGCGAAAGATCGCGTGCCTCCAGCCGCTTGATGTACCGCAGCATCTCGGTTTCCGAGTGGTGCAGATGGAAGACCGGATGGGCGAGGTAGTTCGAGGTTCGCTCGAGGGCGGGAGGAATAGCCCGTTCAGACTTGACGCCGATGTCTTCCAGCATGAACGGCAGCGCCTCGTTGAGCGAGAACACCGCGATCAGATCGGCGAGATCGCCCAGGGTCACCGTCTCGTCCAGCGCCACACAGAGCCGCGTCGGCGGGAGCGGCCGCAGATTGATCATCCGGGCGCGTGCCGCATCCAACAGCCGCGGCAGGGCCCATTCCGGAACTTCCACGCAGATGGTATCGAAATACCAATCGTGAACGATGCGATAGCGCAGTCGCCGGAGGGCGTTGGCCAGGACGACCGTCCGGTTGTGCACTCGTTCCGCGATCCGCCGGAGCCCCCCCGGCCCATGATAGACAGCATACATGCTGGCCATGACCGCCAGCAGCACCTGCGAGGTGCACACGTTGCTCGTCGCCTTGTCGCGGCGGATGTGCTGTTCCCTCGTCTGCAGCGCCATCCGGAGCGCGGAGCGGCCGTCGCGATCCCGGGAAACGCCGATGATCCTGCCGGGCATGAATCGCTTGTAGCTGTCGCGAGTGGCAAAGAAGGCGGCGTGAGGGCCGCCATAACCCATCGGGACGCCGAAACGCTGGCTGTTCCCGACCGCGATGTCTGCGCCCCACTCGCCCGGCGGCACCAGCATGGTGAGGCCCAGAAGGTCAGTCGCAGCGGTGACCAGTGCTCCCGCTGCATGGGCCCGCTCGCAGAGGGTGCGGAAGTCGCGAACTGCCCCATCGGTCGATGGATACTGGACCAGAGCCCCGATGACGTCAGGCTCAAAGGTGAAGGTCTCTGGCTCCGCCACCACGATCTTGATCCCGCGCGCCTCGGCACGGGTCCGCACGACGGCGATGGTCTGCGGGTGACAGTACTCATCCACCAGATACACCGGGTCGCGTTTCACGCTGCTCACGGCGAGCGTAAGGCTCATCGCCTCCGCGGCGGCGGTCGCCTCATCTAGAAGGGACGCGTTGGCCACTTCCAGGCCGGTGAGGTCGGACACCACCGTCTGGAAGTTGAGCAGCGCCTCCAGCCGCCCCTGGGATATCTCCGCCTGATAGGGGGTATAGGCGGTGTACCAGCCGGGATTCTCCAACACATTCCGCTGGATCACCTGGGGCGTGAAGCAGCCCGCGTACCCCATGCCGATGTAGGACCGGTATACCCGGTTCATGCCGGCCAGGCCCCGCAGAGCCTGAAGGACCTCGCGCTCGCTCCGACCGGGGGGAAGCGCGAGGGGCCGGCGCAACCGGATTTCCTGGGGGACGACGGCGTCGATGAACGCGTCGAGGGAGTGATAGCCCAACAACTCCAACATGTCGGCCACATCTTCCCGGCGTGGACCGATGTGGCGATAGGCAAAGTGACCGGGTTGGAGCACGTCTGCGGGCGGGGAGGCCGGGCCGGCCGGAAGCACGGAAGTCATCGGGACGAGCGGATCATTCTCCGATATGCGAGCGGTAGGCGGTGGGCGAAAGCAATGCGTCTAGCTCCGACGGATTGGACACCCTGAGCTTGACCATCCAGCCATCTCCATAGGGATCGCGGTTCACGACGGCTGGGTCACCCTCGAGCGCACCGTTCACCTCGGTGACCTCTCCGGCAACCGGACTGTACAGGTCGGACACCGCCTTCACCGCCTCGATGGTGCCGAACGACTGATGCGACGTGAGCCGGTCGCCCGGCTTGGGCAGGTTGACGAACACGACATCGCCCAACTCTCCCTGGGCGTAGTCGGTGATCCCGACACGGACGATCGCGGGATCACTGGTGCGTGCGACGTATTCGTGCTCGGCAGTGTAAACCAAGTCGTCCGGCACATTGGACACGCACAACGCTCCCGATGGGTGGCGGGTGGGAGGATAGGCGGGGGAGAGAGCGAGGTCAAGCGCGGGCGAGTAGTGCCCGCCAGACCTCCGCCGTGGCCCGCTCGAGCGCGGCGCGATCACCATCGTTGTCGATCACGTAATCGCTGCGAGCTCGCTTGGGTCCGGAGGGGTCTTGAGAGGCAAGCATGCGATCGGCCTCATCGGGTGAGAGACCCCGCTCGGCGATGAGGCGGGCCCGCCGCACTGGTTCGGGTGCGTCGACCAGCACCACGGCGTCGAACTCGGTCGGGTCCGCGGCCTCGAACAGCAGGGGGATGTCGTTGATCACGATGCGATCGCCCCTGGCACGGGCTTCCTCCACCAGCTCCGCCCGACGGCGCTGCACCGTGGGGTGGACGATACGGTTGAGCTGGGCCAGCGCGGCGCGATCTCCCATCACCCGTCGCCGGAGGCCGGCCCGGTCCAGCGAGCCATCGGGCAGGATCACCTCGCGGCCAAATCGGGCGGCGATGTCTCGCAAAATGGAGCTGCCAGGCGCCTGTGCTTGCCGGACGAGTTCATCGGCTACGATGACCGTTGCTCCCCAGCGCCGGAGCAGCTCGGCGACGGTGGACTTACCGGAGGCGATGTTGCCGGTCAGGGCGATGGAGAGAGTCACGGGTCGCGGGTCACGGGTCGCGGGTCACGGGTCGCAGGCGTTCCGCTTGCCGTTCAGTGCTCGCATCAGAGATACCAACATTCCTCGAATCGAGTGAAGTTGGGCGCTCAAATCTCCGAAGGCACCAGTATCAAGTAGGCTGAGATCGTGTGCGAGGAGGAGGTGATATTCCAGCTCTGCGGCGGAGCCCAGACTGATGCGAATGAAACGGCGAAGCTCCGCATCTGTCTGGCGCCCTGTGCCTTCCACAAGATTGGCCGGGATGGAAACGGCCGACCGGCGTAGTTGTGAGGTCAAGGAATACAACTCTTCACGCGGGAACCGAGCGGTTGCGCGGTATACGGCGAGTGTAAGAGCGTGCGCTCGTTGCCAGACCTCGAGTTTCCTGAACTCACCCAAGAGCATGCCCACAATTGCGAGGTGCCCCAAAATCTGTCGGATCTTTGAGGTCCGCCAACCCTAGAAACGATCGCTGGTACTACCTTCTGCGCGACCCGCGACCCGCGACCCGCGACCCGCGACCCGCGACCCGCGACCCGCGACCCGCGACCCGCGACCCGCGACCCGCGACCCGCGACCTCACAACAACGCCGTCTGATCCTCATCCTTCCTCGGCACCTTATGACAGTGCCGGCATCGGGCCTCGTAGCTCTCCCGCCCTCCCACCATGATGGTCGGCGAGTCGTATCGGGCTGGTTTGCCGTTTAATAGGCGCTGGTTGCGACACGCAGGATCGCCGCAGACCACGCAGATGGCCTGCAGCTTATCCACCATTTCGGCGACCGCCATGAGCTCGCCCATCGAGCCGAAAGGCTCGCCCCGAAAGTCGGTATCCGTACCCGCCAGGATGACCCGCATCCCCCGGCCGGCCAGAAGGGTCGAGACGGTCACCACGTCCGGGTCTAGGAACTGGGCCTCGTCGATCGCCACGATCTGAGTATCCGGCCGCACCAGCCGGTAGATCTCGGCCGCTGAGTCAACCGGGGAAGCATCCAGTTCAGTGCCGTCGTGACTGGTCACGCTGTAGAGCCCGGCGTATCGGCTGTCGAGATGAGATTTGAAAACTTGCACCTTCCGGCGGGCAATGATCCCGCGGCGCACTCGACGGATGAGCTCCTCGCTCTTGCCGCTGAACATGACACCGCTGATCACCTCGATCCAGCCGGGGTGCGTCCCATAGTTCATGGCCGGGTCTCCGCGTCATTGGGTGAGGGACGCAAATCTAGAGTTTCGGGCGCGAAACTCCAGCCATCTTGCGGCGCTCTCGCTGGCTCGGCGATATTCGTGCCCCTGCGGACCAACCGAGGACCTCTCCGTGAACAAACAGGGATTGATCGACGCCGTCGCCGAACGTCTGGGGATCACCAAGGGCAAGGCGGCCGACATCACCGACACGTTCTTCGGGAGCACGGGCATCATCGCCTCGGAGCTGCGGCGCGGAGGTCGAGTTGCCATCGCTGGCTTCGGCAGCTTCGAGACCCGACGCCGCGCGGCACGGGAGGGGAGGAATCCTCGGACCGGCAAGACCATCAACCTCAAGGCCTCCACCGCGCCGGCGTTCAAGGCGGGAAAGGCGTTGAAGGAGCTGGTGAATAAGAAGCGCTGAGGGTCGCGAGTCTCGGGTCGCGAGTCAGGTAAGCTTGCGATCGGCGCGCGACCCGCGACCCGCGACCCTCGTCCCCTTCGGCCCCCCTCGATCCACCCTCGCCGTCACCCGCTTCCGGCGAATGGTTCTTCCGTTGAGCGCGCTGGCCACACCCTCGGCGTCCTGCGCCGGGATTTCGATCAGCGCGTACCCATCGCGCAGCTCCACTCGGCCGATCTTTCCCCGCTCGACTCGAACCTCCTTGGTGAGCACCGCAACGAGGTCGTTGACGGTCACCCCATCCCGCTTTCCGATGCCCACGTAGATCTTGGCCACCGCCGGGACGTCCGGCGTCGCTGCCGGGAGCTCGCGACCCGAGGCCGTCCATAACTCATAGAGGGCAGCGGCAACCGCCGACGGATCGTAGCGCTCGAACAGCGGCGCCAGCGTGAGTAGCGCACGCTCCGGCGGAGCGGTCTCCAGGGTTCGCACGATCGCCGAGCGCCGTACGCCGGCTTCCGCCGCAACCCGGTCAACCAGGCCGGATAGTCGAAGCGGCCGGACCGGTGCCGCGATGGCTGCGACATAGCTTTCGGCGCCCGGAGGCACCAGCAGGACCACGTCTCCGGCCTCGCGCAGTTGACGAAGACGTCGAGCGCTGGGCAGGTCGAAGGCCAGGATCAATTCCGCCTTGGGTGCGTCGCCGGAGGTGAGCTGGATCTCGGGCTCGGTCTGCGGGATGACCCGGCGGATTGCGGCGTGCGCGCTGCGATCGGCGGTCCAGATGACCAGCGACGCCGGATCCAACAGCTCCAGGACCTCGGTGACGGCCCTCGACCGATTCGCCCATGCCACGCTGACTGTTCGCACCGGGCCTACCGTGCCCGCTTCCTGTTGGGTGGCTCCCACCGTAAGCGCCCGACGCGCGTAGCGCTCAACCAGATCGGCGGCTCGGGACGGTGAGGCCGTCAGCACCAGACGCTGCGTATCCTTGGAGAGGTCCTGCATGAGCGGTGTGAGGCTGGCTTCCTCCTCCCACTGTTCCGGCCAAGCGAGTAGGATGCCTATCACCCGATCCAGTTGCACTGCCGAGCGGCGTTGGAGGTCCTGAATCAGATCCGGAGTCGCAATCAGGAGGTCGACCGCGCCGTCACGGAGGCGGCGGATTGCCCGTGCCTCGCCGTGCGCCACATGGATACGCAGACCGACCTCCCCGCCCAACCCATTGGCCAGCGCACCCCACTCATCGAGCTGGGCTGCCGGGCAGAGTACCAGGCCCAGCCCATTCGGCCCCACCCGGGTCAGGAGTCCCGCAAGTGCCGGCGCAGCGTATGGGGGAGCCGGGGGCGTTACCACCACCAAATTGTGCCCCCTTGCGGCAGTGGGCAGGCCCTCCTTCACCATCGGATCATCCGCCGTCCAACCGACCCGCTCGAGCGCAGCAGCGAGGGACGACGACAGATGCAGCGACTCAAGCACCGGCACGGGGATCCTCTGGGTTCGCGGCTCCGCCAAGCTAAGTGGCGGGACTTCCCGAACCAAGCCTCCTTGCATCGCTAGCCAACGCTGGCCTGGTGGTTGACATCGCCGATCCGGCGGCGAACTTTCTTCCAAACTCATCCATCTCTATCGTCCCGGACTCTCATCGATGCCAGACCCCCTTTCGCTCAACGTACAGCACCTCAAGGCCTCAGAGACGGTCGCCATCAGCAACGAGGCGAAGCGCCGGAAGGCCGCCGGCGAAGACGTCCTGGACCTCGGCGTTGGCGAGCCCGACTTCGATACTCCCATCCCCGCTGCTCAGGCGGGCGTTCAGGCGATCCAGCGGGGAATGACGCGGTACCCGCCTAACGTGGGTATCGTCGAGCTTCGGCGGGCCATCGCACAGCAGCTGAGCCAACTCTCCGGCGGTCGGCCGGTAGACCCCGATCAGCTGGTGGTCAGCTCCGGGTCCAAGCAATCGATTTTCAATGCCTGCTTCACGCTCTTTGGGCCCAAGGATCGGGTGCTGATCCCGGCCCCCGCCTGGGTCTCCTATCCCCAGATCGTCCATCTCTGCCGGGCGGAGCCGGTCCTAGTGCCGGGAGATGTCGAATGGGGACTCAAGGTCAGCGTGAAGGATCTCGACCGGCAGACCAATCGGATGACTCGCGGGCTCATTCTCTGTTCCCCCTGCAATCCCACCGGCGCGGTCTACACTCTGGCCGAGCTCAAGGCGATCGCTGAGTGGGCCAAAAAGAATGAGATCTGGATCATCTCCGATGAGATCTACCGGAGGATCAACTTCGGACCGGGACCAGCCGCGTCGCTGCTCGACCTTCCCGACGAGCTGCTCGAGCGCGCCGTAATCATCTACGGCGCCAGCAAGGCCTACGCGATGACGGGCTGGCGCATCGGCGCCGCACTGGCGCCGCCACAGGTCACCAAGGCCATGGCCGCACTCCAATCGCACACCACGACAGGCGCCAACCACCCGGCGCAGTGGGCCGCGGCGACCGCGTTCAGTGATGAACGGGTCGAGGCCGAAGTGGTCAAGATGGTCGCCGCCTTCCGCCGCCGGCGGGATTACCTGGTCGGCCGCTTCCGTGCCGAGCTGCCCGGCATCGAGTTCGTGGAGCCGCACGGCGCGTTCTACTTTTTCTTCCGGGTGGATGGTATCCGGGAGAAAGACCCGGTTACCGGACAGGCCTTCTGCGAGCAGCTGATGAAGCAGGAAGGGGTTGCGCTCGTCCCCGGCGGGGCCTTCGCTGACGATCGGTGGGTTCGTCTGAGCTATGCTGTCTCCGACTCCGAGCTGGAGCAGGCGCTGGATCGAATCGTCCGATTCGTTCAGCGGCTGGCATCGGCGCGTGCCGCCTAGAGCCGGTACCTCGCGCGTCGAAGCGCAGGTCGAGCCAATCACCGGCCAGCTCCCGAGCATCGCCTGGCGCTGGGATCCGGAGACCGACATCCTCTCCGGGTCGTTCAAGGGCAACCGGAAGAGTGGCGGCCTCACCGGCACCGTGGAGCTCACCGACGCCGAAGGCTCGGTGGCGGTGCTCGATGTGAACAATGGGGTTATCTGCGGGCTCGATGTAGTGGTTTGGCCCGAAGTGACGACGGCGGCGGAGCTCCGGGTCCCGGCTCAGCTCACCGACGGCCGCGTGGTCCTTCCCTCACGAACGTCCCGCAGCGGGAGCGTCTCGTCGGTCGAGGTGGACACCAGCCTCTCGGTTCAGACTGATTCCTCCGAGAGCGTCTTCCATCTGCGGATTGGCTCTCGGCGCAAGGTCGAGGTGATTAGAGTGGCGGACAACTTCTACGTTGAGATGGATCAGGAAGGAGGCCTGGCCGGCTTCTGGCTGACCAATGTGCCGCCGTTTACCGCCTTCGAAGAGGAGATGTAGCTCCCACCAGCCGCAATAACCCTCGCGGTTCCCATCTCGGTGATCGCCCATCCCCCAGCACCGCTTACCAATCGCGGATCTTGGCGCCGGCTTGGGCTCGGGAATGCACCCCGAGTTTGGCGAGTACGTGCTGCGTGTGATGTCGAGCGGTGTGCGGACTGACCCGCAGCGCGGCGGCGACATCCTCGTTCGATCGGCCTTCGGCAAGGAGCATCGCGACCTGCATTTCGCGGGCTGTCAGGCCGTATTCCAGCTGGAAGTGAATTGCGCGCGGCCGTTCGGCAGCAGGAGCTCCATTCCCGGCCCGTCGGCCCGGACCCTGGACTAGCCGCGCCCGAAGTGCGCGCATCTCGGTGATCGAGCGCCGGATCTGCTCAAGAATGGCCTGGCTGTCCCGTCGCAGAGTGCTGAACGTAGAGAGTGCGGCGATCCAGCGGTGCTGCGAAAGCGGGAAGGGGGGCACCGCGGGGCTGGGGGACTCCGCTCCGTTACCGCTCAAGGTTGTCTCGACCGGGCCATCGACCATGTCGACGCTCACCGCGTTTAAGCCTGAAGACCATAGTAAATGTACTGTTGCTCCGCGGTTCACAAGGTGCCCGCACCGGCCTACCTTCATCCCCTATGCCCCTTACCAATTTGTCACAGGTGCGGCGCGCCCTGGCCGTGAGAGGCGTCACTCCGGCTTCAGCCGTGCCGGAGGCCAGTGCGGGCCGAAATGAGGAAGCTACCATACGGCCCGCCCGCCTGCTGGAGGACTCATCCCTTTCGTGGCATTCGGTGGGTGTCGCTGAATCTTGGCTTGCGCCGGTCGCCTTCTTGGATGGAGTCCAGCATGCCGAGCTGGTGGGTTATGTCGGTTCCAGCCCTATCATCGTAGCCGAGATCGCCGCCGGGGTGCGGGAACGCCACGAGCGCCGACTCCACACCGTGGTGGAGAGTCGGCGGCGGCTCGCTATTGCCCGTCCATCCGCCTTGGCCGCCGCCGGAGACGTCCTGGACCAGTTCCGGTCGATTGGGTTGCCCGAGGATGAGACGGCGCACCCGGTCAGAGATTTTACTCAGGCTGCCAGGGCACTCGATCGGGCTCGGGGTGGGCTGGAGTTGGAGGTCGCGGAACGCTACCGCGCGCGGTCGCACGACTGGCTGATCGTCGACGGGGCCTTGAGCGAAAGCCCGGCCTGGTCGCTCGACCAGCGGATGCTGGGCATCTCCAAGAGCCACTCCACTCTCCCCTTCGACGGTTCCGAGCTTCACCACTATCTCCGTCTCCCGTTCGGCCATCGCTCCTCGATCTTTTCGCCCGAAACCCGCAGCATGGCCCCGGTCCATGCGTGGGCCCTTCGGCTCTGGCCCTGGGAGGGAAGAGATCTGTTTCATGGCCTGGTCAAGGTCGAGGTGGCCCCAGCCAATGGCACCCCGGAGATGGCAGACCTGCTGTCCCGACGATTGCTGGCCGAGCGCGCGCCGCTGAGCACGCCGGACGCTCGCTGGGACCGCCTGCTGTATGGGGTACACTCGGTCGAGCAGTATCTCCGATCAAAAGCGCGGAACATGCACTGATATGCGAAGAGATTTGTCGGCACTTTCTACTGATGAGTTTGACCTTCTCGTGGTGGGTGGTGGGATCTGCGGAGCGGCGGCGGCCTGGGATGCCGCCCAGCGGGGCCTCTCGGTGGCGCTGGTCGAACGGGGCGATTTTTCCGGAGCCACCTCCGCTGAATCGCTCAAGGTCGTGCACGGCGGGATTCGCTATCTCCAGCATCTCGATGTACTTCGGGTCCGGGAATCCAGTCGGGAGCGGTCTGCATTGTTGCGCATCGCTCCTCACCTGGTTCATCCCTTTCCCTTCGTGGTCCCAGCCTACGGCCACGGCATGCGTGGGCCGGAAGCGCTGGCCGCGGCCTTTGCCGCATGGGCAGTTCTCAGCGCCGATCGAAACCGCGGCATCGCCGACCCGGAGCGCCGAGTCCCCCGTGGACGCATCGTGTCTCGACGGGAGGTCCTCGGCTGGTTTCCCCAGCTCGACCAGAAGGACCTCACTGGCGCCGGCATGTTCTGGGACGGGCAGATGTACAATCCCCCACGTCTGGTTTGGTCCTTTGTGCGCTCCGCGTTGCGAGCCGGGGCGGTGGCCGCCAATCACTGCGAGGTGACCGGCCTGATTCGCCGGGGCGGGCGAGTGTGCGGCGCGACGGTGAAGGATCGCCTCGGCGGAGGGCTGTTCGAAATCCGAAGCCGGGTGGTACTGAATGCGACCGGCCCCTTTGCCGAGTCCCTGCTGGTGCACGCGGGCATCCGCCCTGGACGTGCCGTCCCCTTCTCCAGGGATATGGCGGTGGTGATCCGGAGGCCACCGGGCACCAACCGAGCACTCGCCTTACAGACTCGTTATCGCGATCCCGATGCGGTACTGAGCCGGGGTTTCCGCCACATCTTTCTGGTCCCTTGGCACGGGGTTACCCTGATCGGGGTCAATAGCGCCATTTTCCGCGACGACCCTGACCAGCTTCGCATATCCGAGCGAGAGGTCCAGGGCTTTCTCGATGAAATCAACGAGGCTGCCCCTCAGCTGAAGTTGTCGCTCGCGGATGTGAGCCTCGTCATGGCCGGGCTCCTGCCGATCGCGAAAGGCGAGCTGGTGGGTGAAGACGTGAGTTTCGGCAAACGGCCCCTGGTGGTCGACAATGGGCGGTTCGAGGGAGTGGAAGGGCTGATCACCGCGATCGCGAATCGCTACACCACAGCGCGGGGCGTCGCCGAGCGAGCCGTCGATCTTGCCTTCAGGAAGCTGGGGCGCGCCGTGGCACCATGCCGTACCACGGAGACACTTCTCTATGGTGGCGACTTTCCCAAGTTCGATGCGCTGGTTCGTGAGGTCGCCACCGAAGCACCCGAGGGCCTGCCTCCCGGAGTCGCTGAGCGACTGGCCCACAACTACGGGACTACCTACGTCGAGGTACTTCGAATCGTGCGCCAGCTGCCCGGCTGGGGTGAGCCCATCGGCGAGACCGGAATTCTTCGAGCCGAAATGATCCATGCGGTCCGGCACGAGATGGCATTTCGCCTGAGCGACTGCGTCTTCCGCCGAACCGATCTCTGCACCGCCGGCAATCCGGGCGACGAGGCCCTGCGAACCGCGGCCGACCTCGCCGCCGGTGAGCTGGGTTGGGCCCCAGCCCAGACGGAGGCCGAACTGCGCGACGTCCGCGCTCGTTTCCCTTTCCCGACCCAGTGAGACACATTGGCATCATGCCGCAACTTCTTCCTCCCATCGGCCGTGTCGTCGCCACCGAGCTCAAGCCCTCCACGCCCCATCAATTCCACTTCTGGACCGCCCGAGAATCGCCGATCGGCATCGGTGCCATTGTGCGGGTCGAGGAAGCCGGGCGGGTCGTGTACGGTGTCGTGACCGATGGGTTCGCCTATTCCGATCTGATGACGCCCATGCATGCGGTGCTCGGCGCAGACGGAGATCCAGTGGCAGCAGGGCTCGAGCCCAGTCAGCGAGCGGAAATCCGGCTCTATTCCGCCGCGGTGCTCCGGCAGATCCCCGAGGAGCCGCTCCAGCCGGTGCCGCTCGGCGCGGTGTGGCTCGCCTCGGACGCCGATGTGATTCTCGCCTTGCGAATGGATGCCTATACCGGGCACGATCGCGCCACCGGGATCCCTGTCGGCCTGTATGCCGCCGGCGGGGTCGAGTCTCCGGTCTATCTGGATTGCGACTTTCTGGTGGGCCCCGAGGCCGCCCACCTCAATATCACCGGCGTGTCGGGTCTCGCCACCAAAACCAGCGCGGTCGAATTCCTGCTCACCAGCATCTTCCAGACCTTTCCTGCTCACAAAGGCTCGGTCGCGGCCCTCTGCTTCAACGTGAAGGGACCTGATCTCTGTTTCCTGGATCAGCCTGCCGAGTTGAGCGATGAGGATCGTCGAGTCTATGCCCGGCTAGGTCTTCGCCCCGAACCATTCTCCCACGTCCGGTACCACGCGCCCTTCAAGGCCGATGGAGTAAACCTCAATACCCTCCGCACCAATGAGGCTCTTGCCGCCAACACCGAGCCTCTCGTCTGGGGGTTGCGCGAGGTGCTGGATTATGCCGAGGTCGTGCTCAACCGGGATGACATCGACGCCAAGGCCGATGCGTTCATCGACTTTCTCGCCGAGCGGGTGGTGGGACGGGAGTATCAGGACGAGATGCTCCGGGGGAAGCCATTCTGCGTGCAGAGCTTCGCCGACCTGGAGGAATTCTTTCGCTGCATCTTCGACTTCATGGAGCTGTTGGGGAAGGGAGGCGAGGTGTGGAAGACCCATCACCTTGCCACCATCCGGAAGGTTCGCAACCGGCTGAGCAACATCTCGACCCGATCGAAGGGTCTGGTCACTGACGATGGCATCGCGCACGATCTCCCTTGGGGCCGCTTCGAAGACCGCAGTATTCACGTGATAGATGTCGCCGGCCTCGACTCCTTAGCCCAGGACCTGGTCTTTGCGCGAATCGTATCCAAGCTCCGAGAGCACTTGGAGCGCCGAGATCTCGGCGTAGATCACGTCGTGGTGTTCGTCGACGAGTTGAACAAGTACGCGCCGGCCGAGGCTCCCGACACCTACGTGCGGAAGATGCTCCTCGATCTCTCCGAGCGAGGTCGCTACCTCGGCCTGGTCCTGTTTTCCGCCCAGCAGTTTCGCTCTCAGGTACAGCGGAGAGTCGTAGGCAACGCGGGGACCGGCATCTACGGGCGGATGGATATGGATGAGCTGGCCACACCAGGATACGCCACGCTGTCGCCAGCGACAAAGATCAAGCTGGCGACCCTGCCGAAGGGTGAGCTCATGGTGCGACACCCTCATTTCACTCAGCCGATCTTCGTCAAGTTCCCTCGCCCCGCCGTGCTGGCCAGCCGCGACGGCATCGAGCGCTTTCCCCCATCGGGGGAGCTCCCGTTCGCCGATGCGGTGGCCCGACAACTTCGCGTCCTCGATCGCAAGGTCTCGTTGGATGCGGTGCGCGCGCTGCTGGAGGGCCGCCGGGAGGATGACGTGCGGCGCGCCGTGGCGGCCACGCGGCGCGAGCGCGCGGCCGATCCGTTCGCTTTCTTCAAAGCCTGCCTCGGCCGCCGCGTCAACGGAGAAGTCGTGACATCTCGCCGCGGGGTCCCCGCGTTGCGGCGCGGTGATGATTCCTACGGAGGCTAACAGCTGACAGCTGACAGCGGCGGCACTGTTGCTCTGGCTCTCCTGGACCGATCAGCTGTTAGCCGTTAGCCGTTAGCCGTTAGCCGTTAGCTGTTAGCCGTTAGCCGTTAGCCGTTAGCTACTTGATTAAACAAGGAGTTACGAGACATTACGGGTGTGAAGCTTGCACACCTTGCCGACGCTCATCTCGGCATCCGGCAGTATCAGCGATTGAACCCCGCTGGGGTCAACCAACGTGAGGCGGACGTCGCCCAGGCGTTCCGCTCCGCCATCGACGGTGTCATCGCGGCGCGACCCGACGCCATCCTCATTGCCGGCGATCTGTTCCACTCTGTCCGTCCCACCAACTCAGCGATCGTCTTCGCCTTCCGGCAGCTCCAGCGCCTCCATGAGGCTCTGCCGAAGGCGCCCATCGTGCTGATCGCCGGCAACCATGACACGCCCCGCTCCGCCGACACCGGCAGCATTTTGCGGCTCTTTGAGGAGTTGGGCGTGGACGTGGCAACTGACGAGGCGCGACGCCTGGTCTATCCCACCCTCGATCTTGCCGTACT
Source organism: Gemmatimonadales bacterium (assembly GCA_044867445.1). GTDB lineage: Bacteria > Gemmatimonadota > Gemmatimonadetes > Gemmatimonadales > GWC2-71-9 > CAVVWJ01. Next base: position 4,699 of record JBIOUY010000370.1, on the reverse strand, counting down.
CGCGGTGCCGCACCAGGCGGTGGTCGGTGCGGAGCGGGCTTCGCTTCGGCCCGCCGGGAGCGAACGGAACCAGGTGCTAGTGCTGCACGGGGAAGTCGAGGGCCTCTACCCTGGTGACCGAAGCGCGACCGATTACGGGGGAGCGCTCATCGATGCGCAGGATCTGAGGGCCGGAGGGTGGAGCTATGTGGCCCTGGGCGACTTTCACGTGCAATACCAGGTTCGCCACGACAAGAAAGACAAGAAGGGTCCGCCGATCTGGTACGCGGGCGCGCTGGAGTACGTGAGCCCCAACTTCTGGGGCGACCTGCGGGTCGAGCAGGAGCTGGGATTGAAAGGGAAGGGATGGCTCCTTGTCGACCTCGACTCCGGCAAGGTCACCCCTCAGCGAGTGCCGAGAGCCCGGGAGATCCTTGATCTCGACCCGCTATACGCCGACGGCCTCGATGCGGCGGCGGTGAGTGCCGAGATCGCGGCCAAGGTGGCACGCATTCCGGGCGGCATCGCGGACAAAATCGTGCGCCTCGTGGTGTACAACGTGCCCCGCCACGTGGCCAGAGAGTTGGATCACGCCGCCATTCGAGCTCTCAAGACCGCCGCCCTCCACTTCCGTCTGGATCTGCGCCGACCCGAGATCCTTCGAACCGTTGGCGTCGGCTCTCCGGGACGAAGGCAGACCCTTCCCGAGATGGTCCGCTACTACCTCGAGCATCGGCCGCTGCCGGCCGATCTCGACCGTGAACGCTTTGTCCACCTGGGCGTTGAGCTCATGGATGCGGTTGAGCGCGATCTGGCCGGTGCCTGATGCAGATCAATCGACTCCGGCTCTCCAACTTTCGCCAACACGAGCACACGGAGCTCGAGTTGGGTCCCGGTCTCACCGGCATCATCGGTCCCAACGGCGCGGGCAAGACCACGCTGCTCGAAGCCATCGCCTGGGCGATGTACGGCATGCCCGCTGCGCGGGGCAGCCGGGAGACCATTCGACGGCGGGGTGCGCCTCCTCGCGCCAAGGTCGAAGTCGAGCTGGAATTCACCCTCGGCTCACATCAGTATCGCATCCTCAGGTCCCTGAGCTCGGCCGAGTTGTACCAGGATGCCGATCCAGCGCCGATCGCCAACTCGATTGGCTCGGTCACCGACCGGGTGACCCGCATCCTGGGGATGACCCGCGACGAATTCTTCAATACCTATTTCACCGGGCAGAAGGAGCTCGCGGTCATGGCCGCGATGAGTGCTCCGGAGCGGGCCCAGTTTCTCTCCCGAGTGCTGGGCTACGAGCGTATCCGCGCCGCCCAGGACCGGCTCAAGGAACGCCGCTCCAGCCTTCGGGCTCGTCTGGACGCGCTTCGAGCCAGCTTGCCTGATCTCGGCGAGCTCGAGACCGCGGAGGCTCGAGCTCGCGAGCGAGCCGCGGCCGCGGCACTTGCCGAAGCCTCGGCCCTGGACGGCGTTGCTACTGCCGACCAGCGTCTTGGTGAGATCCGTCCCCGATGGGAGCGCATCCAGCAGCTTCGGGAGAACGCGCTCGCACTCGAGGCTGAGACCCGGGTGGCCGACCATCGTGCCGCCACGGCAGCCGAGCGGGTAGAACGGCTCGAGCGTGAAATGAAGGAGGCCGAAGCTGCCCGGCACCGTTTGCAGGAGGTACAGCAACGTGTCGCATCCTTGGGAGGACTGCGTAAAGAGGCCGAAGCGCTGAACCGGGACGCCGAGTCTCACGCAACCCGAGTCAGGGTGCTCGCCCAGATGAAAGAGGTGCGAGCGCACCTCGGTTCGGTCGAGGAGCGGATCGCGCGATTGCCCTCCGAGTCGGCGCTCTCCACCGCGCGTGCCCGAGCCAGCGACACCAGAGCAACACTGACGGCCCTGGCGCTCGATATCGAGGCGATGCGCACTGCGTGGGTCCGCGACGCCCAGGACGCCAAGACCAAGCGGCAGGCTCTCCTGGATCAGTACCAGGAGCTCAAGGACCAGCGGCTGCGGCTGGTCAAGGCCGGTCCGTTGGGTGACTGCCCCACCTGCAATCGGCCACTGGGCAGCGAATACGAGAAAGTCCTGGGGCTGCTGGAGCGTCAGATCGATGAGGTCGTTTCCAACGGGAATTTCTACAAGCAGCGCATCGAACAGCTCCAGCAGGAGCCGGCCGGCCTGGACGAGATGGAGCGCCGGCGGGTGGCCCTCGAGCGCGATCTCTCCGAGAGCACGGCCGAGCTGGGCCATTTCGAGGCCCAGATGCAGGAGTCCAGCTCGCTTCGCCGGGATGAGGTAGGCTTGCGGCAGCGGCTCGTCGGCCTGGAGGGCTCTCTGAAAGGCACCGCCGTTGCGTATGACCAGGCCCGCCACGAAGGCGTGCTCAAACAGATCAAGGCCCTGGAACCTTTGGAACTCCAGGCCGAAGGATTTCGAGTCGCGGCCGGTCGTGGTGCGGTCATTGCTCAGGAGCTCGGGGCCGCGCGGAGCGAGCGTAAGGAGGCTGCTCGCCGTGCCGCCGAACAGCGCGCCCGGCTTGCGGCCATCGACTACACCGAACAGGCCTACCGCGATACCCGCATGGCCGCACTGGCTGCCGAGCAGTCGCGGCAGGAAGCCGAGGTTCGCCTGGTCCGGGCCAAGGCGGAGACGGCCGCCGCCGCCGAGGCCATCGATGCGGTCGCGCGCCGGCGCACCGAACGGGCGGCGCGAGAGCGCGAAGCCAGCACGGCCGCGACCGAGCTGGCGCTCCATCAAGAGCTCGATCGGGCGCTCACCGATTTGCGCACCGAGCTCAACGCGACCCTTCGGCCCGATCTCTCTGAGTTGGCCTCCGGGTTCCTGCGCGATCTGACCAACGGTCGCTATACCGATCTTGAGCTCGACGAGGAGTACGCCACGACCCTGCTGGATGACGGCGATCCCAAAGCAGTGATCTCCGGCGGCGAGGAGGACGTGGCCAATCTGGCGCTTCGCCTCGCCATCAGTCAGATGATTGCCGAGCGGGCAGGGCAGCCGCTCTCACTCCTTATCCTCGACGAGATCTTCGGATCGCTGGATGAAGATCGGCGAGCGGCGGTGGTCGACCTGCTCCGTAGTCTGGCAGACCGATTCCCCCAGGTCATCCTGATCACTCATATCGATTCGGTCCGTGAAGGATTCGATCGGGTCGTCCGGGTCGGCTTCGACCTCGCGACCGGAGTTGCTACCGTTCGGGATGAACCGGTGGGAGGTCAGGATGTGGCGGCCTGACCGGAGCGTGCATGGGCCTGACCGCCCCACGGTGCGGGATGTAGATCAGCTCAACCGGGTGTTCGCCGAGGCCTTTACCGATCGCTACAGTCGCGACGGACTAGTGGGCGTGCGGGTGCCCCAACTCAATCCGCTCGTCTGGCGCTATGCCCTGGAAGATGCCGGCGACGGCTCAATGGTCTGGCGTGATGCGGATGGGCAGATCGTTGCCTTCAACATGGTCCATCGGTCGGGCACCGAAGGGTGGATGGGCCCGCTGGCCGTCCGGCCGGACCGCCAGGGAGAAGGGCTCGGCTCCATGATGGTCCGCATCGGTATCGATTGGCTTCGGGGACAGCATGCGACCACCATCGGCCTGGAGACCATGCCCCGCACTGTAGACAACATCGGTTTCTATAGTCGCATTGGGTTAGTGCCGGCGCATCTGACGGTCACCCTGGTGCAGGAGGTGCCTCGACGGGTCGCCGGGCCTCGCTCGGAGCTCCTCTCGGCCGCCGGGCCGCGGATGCCCGAGCGGGTCGCGGAATGCCGCCGGTTGACCGACAGCCTGCTTCCCGGTGTCGACTTTACGCGCGAACTCATGCTCACCCGGGAGCTCGGGATTGGAGACACTACCCTCCTGCGAGACGAGGGCATCCTCACCGCCTTTGCCTTGTGGCACTCCACTCCGCTCGCGGCCGGGCGTCCCAAAGATGAGCTGCGAGTGCTCAAGCTGGTGGCTCGGGATGTTTCCGCCTTCGACCGGCTGGTGAGCGCCCTTCCGTCGGCAGCCACGACCGAGCGAGTCGGACGCATCGCGGTCCGATGCCAGACGGAGTTCGCGACTTCCTACCTTCGATTGGTCGGCCTCGGCTACCGGGTTCATTGGACCGATCTTCGGATGCTGCTCGAGGGATATCCCCAACGCCCCCCGCGCGAGGGCATCGTGATGTCCAACTGGGAAATCTGAAGCGACCAGTGGGAGCGATCTGGGTCCTGCTCAGGGCGTGGTGATGGGATGAGGACGTGCGGTCTCTTCCACCATCTCCAGGAGACGGGAAGGCAGGAAAGGCTTCTTGAGCAGGGGTACATCGGAGTCGAGTAACGAGTGTTCTTCCAGGTACGCTCGCGGATACCCCGAAATGAACAGAATGGGGAGCTGGGGCCACCGCTCGGCAGTCACCTCGGCCAGATCCCTTCCGGTCAGGCCCGGCATAACCAGGTCGAAAATCGCCAGCCGGAGTCGCGGAGCATGAGCGGCGAGAAAGGCCAACGCCTCGAAGCCGTCAGCCGCCTGAAGCACTTCATAGTTCGCCTGGGTCAGCGCGCGCGCGACCAGATGACGAATGACCTCCTCGTCATCGACGATAAGGATTGGGCCGCGAGAGTCGCGGGCAGGAGGCCCAGCTGCGGAATCAGTCATAAGATGGCGGCAACGACGGCCGGATCGAACAACTACATGAATCCGGTTGGGGTGGTCGGTGAGATAGGTCAC
>JBIOUY010000369.1:0-4913 GCA_044867445.1 Gemmatimonadales bacterium | reverse complement strand
TCACGGCCACTACAACACCGTCGAGCTCTCTCCTCCTGTGCCCAGGCCGGCAGATACCCTCGGAGCCACTGGACCGACTCGCTGACAGCCGTCTGACGTCCCGCCTGGTCGGTGGCACGCAAGCTGCACCCCCCACTTGCAATTCCCATCGCTCGCGCCCCGCACTCCCGTACGCCCTTCTCCTTACGCTGGTCGCCACCGGTCTCCTGCTTGTCATCCCGGGCTTCGCCAAGCACATGTCAATCGGTGGCCTCGCTCGATTGTGACGGTTGACCGCACCACATATCCACTTTTCCACCAGAATGGCCGGAAGAAGGTGACAGTTAAGAGGTGAGAGGTGACGGGTGACAGGTGAGACAGGTGTAGCGACACTGTTAGCCGTTAGCTGTTAGCCGTTAGCCGTTAGCTGTTAGCCGTTAGCTGTCAGCTGCTTGAGCCAGGCGCTGCCGCGGGGTGCAGGCCCACGATAGCTTGAAGACGGCTTGAGTTACGGGATGGAGGGAACGGAGTGCGGCGCTGCATCTTGTTGCTGATTGACGGTCTACGGGCCGATGTGGCCGAGGACCGGCTCGCCGCCGGCGAGCTCCCCCACATGGGAGAGATGCTCCAGGCGGGCGGCCGAACCCGGGCGATAACCGCGTTTCCCTCGACTACAAGCGTCGCCTATCTCCCCTTCCTGACCGGCTGCACCCCGGGACACTGCAACGTGCCCTCGATTCGCTGGCTGGATCGAACCGCTTACCAGGGACATTGGTGGCGCGATCGGCATGCGGTGCGGAGCTATTGCGGATATCAGGCACCCCTGCTCGACGGGGACATTGCCCACGACGTTCGGACCATGTTCGAGCTGGTCCCAGAAAGCATGGGCATCTTCACCCCAGTGGCTCGAGGGCTCACCGCGCAACGGGATCCCTCTCGCGGCGAGCGAAAGTTCTGGGGCGCCGTAGGGCACTATGCCCTCTGGCACCAACCGTCGGACGATGTCGTCGGCCGGCACTTGCTGGGGTCGATCGATGGATCCTGGAGATTTGTGTTCGCCCAGTTTCCCGCCGTAGATGGCTACGGTCATCAGGCGGGTCCCGATTCCGCCCCGGTCCACCGGGCGCTTCGCAGAGTGGACCGGCTCATCGGCGGCGTGCGAGAGCGATTGCGCGCGCGCGGCGAGTTAGAGTCGACACTGATCCTGGTGGTCAGCGATCACGGTGCTACACCGGTACACACTCATCTGGACCTGGCCGACTGGTTCAGGCAGCAAGGAGTACCCACACTCTCCCATCCCGTGATCTGGGAGCGCGCGCCCCGAGCCGCAGTCATGGTGGCGGGCAACGGGTCGGCGATGGTGTACGCCCGGCCGGGGGAGACCCGGGAGCACCGTTGGCCGGTCGAGCGCCTGCGGCAGCCCGATGCGTTTGGCGCCGGCGACGACCTTATCGGCCGGCTGCTCGCCGAACCCGGCGTGGCGCTGGTAGCGGCTGAGTCGGAGGACGGTGGGGTGTGGGTGGAGGCGGGGGCGGGGGCTCAAGGCGGCGCGGCCTTATTGCGTCGCGATGGGCGATGCATCAGCTACCAGCCGCTTACTGGCGATCCCCTGGATGTTGGCGGCCACTGGGGCGCCAGTGACCGGGAGTGGCTGCTTGCGGCGTGGGACGCTCCCTTTCCCGACGCGGCATACCAGTTGCTAGACCAGTTCAGGTCCAAGCGCACCGGCGATCTCGTGGTCATCGCGAACGAGGGCTACGACTTTCGGGGCAGGTTCGAGATCCCGGAGCACCGGGCCGGACACGGGAGCCTGTTCCGGGCTCACATGCACACGCCTCTGTGGACTAGCCATCCCCTGCCGCTGGGACCGCTCCGGACGATCGATCTGTTCCCGGCCATGACTGATTGGCTGGGCATCTCTATTCCCTCTGGTATCGACGGAGAACCGGTGTGGCTGCCGCGCGGGGGGGTGGCGTAGGGGGCAAGTGGCGGCCGTCACCTTCGGGAATTGACCGTCGGGTTTATACTGCGGCATCAGCGCCCGATGCCTCCCCCAGGCGAACCGCAGCATTCGGATTCGGAACCGTCCCATGCGCCAGTCTAAGATCTGGATTTCGACAGTGATCCTGCTGGTGATCGCGCTGCATGCCGTGCCGGTTCTGCACGCCGGCCTGAGGAAGCGCATCTGGCCCATTCTGGATTGGGCGATGTACAAGGATGCTTCACCTCCCGGACCAATCGAGACCGACCGGAAGCGCATCGTCGGCATAACGGCGAGTGGGCAGCGGGTAGTCATCAGCAAAGAGCTTGTGGGGCTGAGCTCGTTTGCCCTCGACCGGCTCTATGCCAAGCCCATGAAGGTGGGTGATTCCTCCGCGGCTCAACAACTGATCCTCCGGCTCAACCAGCAGCGGGAAGATCCTTTCGTCGAGGTCCGGCTCGAGGTCGAGACCTACACGGCCACTGATACCGGCCTCGTCAGGCGAGCAAACCCGCCAATGACCTATCGAGTCGGCCCTGCACCTTCGCGCTGAGGTGAGACCGTGAAGCGATGGATCGAGCGTTGGGATGCCTACTGGTTTCCCAAGACGACGACCCGGAACCTCGCTCTCTCCCGGATCGTCGTTGTCGCGGCCCAGCTGTTGCTGTTCTCGCCTTCGCTCGAGAAGCACATCAATTTCCTGACCAAGAACTCCGAGTTCATCGACCCGCAGTTGCTCATCAGTGCGATCGCGGCCGTGGTGCCCCGCGAGGCCTTGTTCACGCCCTCGATCTTCACTGCACTTTACTGGATAACGTTCGTCGCAGGGCTGCTCACGCTGGTCGGACTCTTTACTCGGCCATCAGCGTTTGTGTTCGCGCTGCTCAATTGGGTCTTCATCGCCCACGAATACTCCTATGGTGACCGGCACCACGGGGAGGCGCTGTTCTGCATTCTGCTGATGTGCTATGCCTTCTCGCCCTCGGGCGACAGCTATTCCGTTGATGCGCTCCTCCGCCGGCGGCGGGCCCGGCTTGCCGGGGCGCCGACCGAAGCGCCAAGAGTCGTGGATACAGCCATGTGGCCACTCAAGTTCATCCATGTCTTGCTGGCCATGACCTATTTCTCCACCGGAGTGAGCAAGTTGATCGCCGGCGGGCCCGCATGGATGAACGGCTATACCTTGCAGCTCTACACCTTCAACGACGCCCTGAACCGGGGAATGCCTTTCGGAGTCTGGCTGGCGCAACAGCATACCCTCGCCATCGCCCTCTCCATCTTTACCGTCCTGTTCGAGACCTTCTTCTTCGTGTCGGTCCTCCTGCCGTGGACGGCGCCTCTCTTCTTCATCGGGGGGATCTTCTTCCACCTTTCGTTGTACCTGGCGGGCGGGCATGACTTCTTCCAGCACATCATTCTCCTGTTCGTGCTGCTGCTCTTCCTGGCGCCTACCTGGTGGCGGGCCTGGTTGAACAAGTATTTCGCTATGCTCCCGGCGCGGTGGCGGGGGCAGGAGCAGGCTCAACAGCCGATCTAGGTACAGCCCGCAGAACACTTTCCAGTGAGAATCCCGCCTTGACGGCGTTTTAGCCGCTCCGGAGTACCCTGGACCCAGGTTCCGATGGTCGCCCCGACCTCGGCGACCCCTCCAGAACAAGGACGCGATTTACGCCGCGGCCGCTCTTCGCTCCCGGGCTGCTGGCGGCGCGGCTGGGCTATCCGAGCTGTCAGTAGCCAACCAACAATTCTCTTGTGAGCCGCTGTGGGGAGGGTTAGGTTTCTTCCCCGCAGCGGCCCATCCGTTCTCTCCCTGACTATTACTGTCGTCCAAGCGCTCCCATGCGAGAGCCCAAGACCCTCATCTCGATCGCGATCATCCTGGTGATCCTGCTCCATGCGGCTCCCCTGCTCTACCGCGCCGAGCGGAAGACCATGTGGCCCTTTCTGGATTGGGCCATGTACAAGGACTCGCGCCCTGCTGGACCAATCCGAGCCTACAAGAAGCGCATCACGGGGATCACTGCGCTGGGGCAGCGAGAATCGGTGACGACGGACCTCACCGGCGTCAGCATCACCTCGTTCAACATGCTTTACCTGCAGCCCATGTGGACGAGGGATTCCTCGGCGGCCCGGCAACTGTTCAGCCGGCTCAACCGGGAACGGGACGACCCCTTCGTTGAGCTCCGGCTGGAGAGTGAGACCTACACCGTGACGGATTCCGGCGTGGTGAGGGAGGACAATCCGGCCATTACCTACCGGGCCGACGCTTCCGTCGCCCAATGAGGACCAGCTGGTGGGACCGATGGCTCGAACGCTGGAACGCTTACTGGTTCCCCCGCACGACCACCAAGCATCTGGCTGTCTGCCGCATCATTGCAGTCGGGGCCCAGCTCTTCTGGTTCTTCCCCCGCTTGGAGGAGCACGTCAACCTCCTGGAAAAGAACTCGACCTTCATTCAGCCTCAACTGCTCATCCGCGCAATCGCCGCCGTCATCCCTCGGGAGCTGCTCTTCACGCCTTCGGCGTTTGCAATCTTCTACTGGGCCGTCTTCGCCGTTGGGATAATGGCCCTGGTAGGGCTGTTCACTCGGACAGCGCTCTTCCTCTTTAGCATTGGGATCTGGGTCCTCATCGCTCACCTGTACTCCTACGGCGATCGACACCATAACGAGGCCATCTTCGCCTTCTTTCTCTTGAGCCTCGCCTTTGCGCCTTCCGGCGACGAACTGTCGGTGGATGGGTTGATCCGTCGAAGGAGAGCTGCCGTCGCAGCGCAACAAGTGGATGACTCGCGCACGAGCAACCTAGCCATGTGGCCGCTCAAGTTCGCGCACGTGCTGCTGGCGATGACCTACTTCTCCACCGGGGTGAGCAAGCTGATTGCCGGCGGCCTCCGGTGGATGAACGGGTACACTCTACAGGGCTACACCTTTGCCGATGCGCTGAATCGGGA
>JBIOUY010000368.1:0-3184 GCA_044867445.1 Gemmatimonadales bacterium | reverse complement strand
CTGGAGCAGGTCGGCGACGAAGTGCGGATCGAGCTGGCCGTCGGCGGTCGCCTCGATCCGGCCCCGCTCTCGGAGGGCATGCAGAAAAATCCGGGCTCTTCGGAAAAAGGGAGCTCCCTGCAACTCGCCGAGCGGAAGCGAGGGATCGAGCCGAATAGGCCCCGCCGTCTCCCAATCGCCGCTTCGAATCTCGAGGATTTCGGCGGGTGTGAGTCCCGTCACGGCTGCGTCCTCCGGCACGGCGGTTCGGCCGCTCTGAGCGGGCAACCTAAACGAATTCAGTAATCGCGGCCGTCACGTCCCCCGACTCTTGCGACCCCGCCGCTCTGGGCTCTTCCTCCCGGAAGAGGAGGAATCCATGACCAGCGCCTCCGACAGTTTCGCAATCACGCCGTGGTATATACGATGCATATCATCCCTAGCCGGAGCCCAGTCATGGCGGGACGACCGGCAGACAAGCCCAAGCGAGCCAAGGTCTTCTGGACGGGCCGGAGCCAGGCTGTCCGCCTACCGAAGGCCTACCGTTTCGAGGGGGACGAGGTTGCGATCCGCCGAGAGGGCGATGCGGTCGTGCTCCAGCCAATCGAGAAGCGCGCGTGGCCGCCCGGTTACTGGCGGAGCTTCGGCCCCGTGGGCGATGACTTCGAGCGACCCGAGCCACTGCCCGCGGCACCGCACCGCGACCGCGTGGTCGAGGACCTGTGAACTGGCTGCTCGACACGGACACCTGCATCGACGCGCTTCGCCACCGAGCTTCGATCCTCCGTCGCCTCACGGCGCTTTCGCCGGATGACGTGGCCGTCGCCACCATGACCGAGGCCGAGTTGTGGTACGGCGCCTGGCAAAGCCGCGATCCGGCGGGAGCGCAGCAGTCCGTGGCCTGGTTTCTCGCTCCACTGACCCGGCTGCCGTTCGACAGCGAGGCCGCTGAGCGGCACGCTGAGCTGCGTTTCGCGTTGCAGGCGCAGCCGATCGGCGAGCGAGACCTGGTCATCGCCAGCGTCGCGGTCGCTCAGGGGCTGGTGCTCGTCACTCACAACATCCGCGAGTTCTCTCTAGTCCCCAACCTCAGCGTGGAGGAGTGGACGGCCTAGAACGGCCGTCGTCCAACGAGCTGGTCTCGAGCTACCGCTTCGACAACGGCGTCTTCCACAACTCCCGTCAGCGACCGCCACACCACCCAGAGCGTGCTCCACGTTGCGGAGGGTACCCTGCCGATCCCCGCCGACAAGACCCGCTTTCCCCTCACCGCGTTCCTGCGGCTGCTGGAGGAGGCGCAGCGCCCCCCAGCCGAGCTCAAGGTGTTCCTTGCGGAGCGCATCGCTCGAGAGTGTCAGCAGCGCCGTTCCTCGGCTTGAGCGCTCTACCCCTGGACCCCAAGCGCAGTCCCGCCCCCCAGACCCCTTCCGTCGCGGCCCTCGAGCTCGCGTGCATCACGGTCTCCGCCTCCGCCGCCGCGCCCGTTTCGGCTCCGCCGCCTCCCCCCACCGCGCCAGGAAGGCCGTCACGAATCCATGCGTCTCCGCCGCATCCACCGCGAGTGGCGCCAGCGCCATCCCGACCGATAGCGCCAGGTGATACCCCTCCGACCGCGACGCGAGCGCACGACCGTAGGCGGGATGCGCCTCGTTGACCCAGACCGTGGACTCCACCAAACGACTCAGCGCGGGATCGTCGGGCCGGCGCTCGAACTGAATGGAGAGGCCGTAACGGGCTGGCCGACGCGGCCCGCGCCCGCCGGGCAGCGGACTCAGAGCGACCTCAGGCTCCGGCACGGTCGCAGGAGGCGGCTCTGCCTTCGGCGCCCCATCCACGGTCTCCACCGGAGCAAGCTGCTCCGGCCTGGCCGTCGGGCTCTCTTCCAGAACGCGAGCTGCCGACTTCGCAACCACCGCCACCACCCCGCCTAGCGGGAGCCGCTTCTGCCCGCCAGGCCGATGATCCACCAGCGAAGCCAGCAGCGGGAACTTCCGCGCCAGATCCACCAGCACCGATTCCAGGTCCCGCTCGATCGGCCGGGTGTGCCGCCGGCGCGATTCGGCCGGCGCCTCCACCGAATCACCCCACAGCGCGAGCTGGGCCGAGACCGCCTCTTGGATCGCCTTGCGATACGCCAGGTAGGTCGCCCCTCGCGGACCGGTGCGCACGAAGTCGGCCTTGCTCAGGGTGAGGCTCTCAGCAAGCGCCGGCGCCTCGATGAGGCCGGTCACCCGGTCCGCCCCAGTGGGCGCAAGGCCGAGCCAGTCCCATCCTCGCTTGATCACCTTCCCGAAGGTGGAGAGGGCGACGCCGCGCAGGTCTTCGGGCAACGGGACGTCGTGCCGTTCGAGGTATCCCTGCGCCGACGGCTTCCGCTTGCGACCGATCCGGATCGCAAGCGAAGCCCACCCCGGAGCCGGCTCCGAGCGCGGCAACGCTTGACCGTCGATCGCGATCCTGATGCCGTTCGGATACTGGCCAGCCAGGATCTCCTGAAACCGCGGATCCAGCAGCGGCTCGAAGTGGCGCCGCACCACGGCCTCGATGAAACCGGCGTCGAGCAAGGCGGAGAGCGGATTCTCCAGCCGGAGCCGCACAGCGGTCCCCCGTTCCGCCACGAGCCCCGGTGGCGGCATCCAGTGCCAGGGCGCCCGTCGCCGCGAGGCGAGGTTCCAGGTGGTCGCGACATGGGTGGCGCCGCGCCGAGTTTCGGTCACCACCTCGGTGGACGCGAGCAGGCCCAGCTTGATACCCACGCCCGCGAAGCCGATCCCCTGTCCCCGGGTCTTCCCGCTCGACGCGATATCGTGATATCGGGCCAGGTCTCGTCGCTGCATCCCGGTCCCGTCGTCTATCACCGTGAGACTAGGGTCGACCGGATCGGGTTCGAGCCGTATCATCGCCGCGCGCGAATCGAGCGAGTTGGCGATGATCTCCGTGAGGATGGTCTCCTCCAGCGAGCCGGGATAGGCATCGCGGAGGTCCTCCAGGAGGTGCAGGAGGTCAACCCGGGTTTCCCCCATTGCTGCCTCCCCTGCTTATACCACCGAGTCAAGGAACCGTGCCAAGTCCCTGAGTGCCTTCCCGAAGGCTTGGAGACCACCTTCGGCTTAATGCCGCCACCACGTGATTCTCCGGCCTGCTTCCGTGTCTTCCGAGCTTCCGTGGTGAATTCGTTATTTACTGCCCCGATTTCGCCCTGAGC
>JBIOUY010000367.1:0-3238 GCA_044867445.1 Gemmatimonadales bacterium | reverse complement strand
CCGCGGAGCGAGCCGATGGCGTGGGACGTGATCCGCACCGCCATCTCGCTGGCGACTTCCCCGGCCGCATGCCCTCCCATTCCGTCCGCGACGATGAAGATCCCGCGCTCGCAGAGCATGAGGTAGTTGTCTTCGTTGCCCGACCTGACGATGCCGACGTCGCTGCGGGCGGCACAGGTGAAGTACACGGTGCCTCACAGGTACGACAGCCACCACGCCCGGCTCCGCGCCTTGAGCGCCGCGTAGCGCCGGCAGAGCGGGTAGAGCGCCGCCACCACGCCGATCCACACCAGATACACCACCGGCAGCCCGAACCCATAGGTCTTCGGAAGGTCGCGGAAATAGGTGAGCATGGCCGACGCGGGGAACCCTTGCACCACTCCCGCCGCGACCGCGATCGAGTGCACCAGGTACAGGTGCGCCACATAGAAGAGAAACGGCACCCGCCCGAAGGTGACGAACACGCCTGCCAGCGGACCCTTGGCCCGGCGAAAGGCGGCCAGGGCGGCGAGGCCCGGTCCCAGGGTCATCAGCAGGTAGAGCAGCGACGGCGGGTACTTGGTCGTGTTGAGGAACGACATGACCATCATCGCGGGGTCACCATCCTCAATCCGGAGACTCGGATCGCCATACTCGTTGAGCCGGCGCAGCGCTACGAAGGCGAACACCAGGAACCCGCCTACCCATGCGAGCCGCCGCGACACTCGCGGGTCCCGGGAAAAGACGGCCGGTCCGGCGACAAAGCCCAGCGCCATCACACCGACCCAGGGCACCAGCGGATACCGCAGGGACACGATGCCCAGCTCGCCGGGGACGTGGAGCACGTGCCAGAGCGGAGCCAGCACGCCGAACGACTCTGGCGTGATCCCGTCGAGCAGGTTGTGGCCCAGCACCAGAACCAGGCCGAACCCGGCGATCGCCGGACGGGGCAGGTGGATGAGCCCGGCCAGGACCACCATCGAGGCGCCGATCGCCCAGATCACTTGCGCCCTGCCGCCCACGGTCCACCGAGTGGAGAAATACCAGCCGAAGCTGATGACGGTGAACTCGAGCAGGATGAGCCAGAACCCGCGGGTAACGAGGAAGCGGGTGAGCTCCGCCCGGGTGCGACGGGTGCCGGCGATCCAGGCGCTGGCACCGGCGAGGAAGATGAAGATCGGCGCGCAGAAGTGGGTGATCCACCGGGTACCGAACAGCACCGGGTCGGTGCGCATGAGGTCGGTGGGATCGAAGTGGGCGTTGGTCAGGAAGTCGCGGACGTGATCCAGCACCATGATGACCATGACCAGGCCGCGGAGCAGGTCCACGTGGTCGAGGCGGTGGCGCCCGGCGGGGACTCGGGACTCAGTCGCTGCGGTGGGGCGCACCCGCGGGATTCGGTATTCTCCCGACGAGGGCTCGGGTCGAAGCACCGTGCTCATGTCAAATCCTCTCGGCCTGGTGGTTTTGGTGGTTTGGTCACCGGCCCCAGTCTGCGAAAGGGAAGCGATTCCGCCAATGACTGGTCGTCCCGACTTCCTGCTCGGGCGTCGCGGGGCGGGGTCGTCCTAGCGTGAGTATCTTTTCGGGCGTGGACCCCCTCTCAGACCTGCTCCGTGTTGTCCGCCTCGATGGCGCCTACTTCTACGCGGTCGAGGCGGCGGGGTCGTGGAGCATCGACACCGTGGCCGCCCGGGAGCTCTCGCCTCGGATCATGCCCGGTGCAGAGCACCTGATCTCGTACCACGTTCTGACCCAAGGCCGCTGTTACGCGGGTCTGATCGGCGAGGAGCAAGTCGAGCTCGCCCCGGGCGACGTGATCGTCTTTCCCCAGGGCGACGCACACATCATGTCGAGCGGGCGGGCTGTTCGGGTCGACCCTCACGTCCACATCATCGCCTCCACACGCTATGCCGACACCGTCTTCCTCGGCGACCACGAATCGCGGGACGTGTCGCTCGTCTGCGGGTTTCTCGGCTGCGACCGCCGGCCATTCAACCCCTTGCTGGCCACGCTCCCGGCCAGGATGCACATGCGGGGCATGTCGAGCGCGTGGCTGGACAGCTTCACCCGCCGGTTGACCGAAGAGTCTCGTCTGGGCCGACCCGGCGCGGATAGCGTCCTCACTCGGCTGGCCGAGCTGATGTTCATCGAGGTGCTGCGCCGCTACCTGGAGGACCTGCCGCCGGGACAGACCGGCTGGCTTGCCGGTCTCCGTGATGAGGTGGTCGGCCGGGTGTTGCGGCTGTTCCATGGACGGCCCGCTCACCCCTGGACCCTCGACGAGCTGGCGCGAGAGTCCGCCTCGTCCCGCTCCAACGTGGCCAAACAGTTCGCGCTGCTCGTGGGCCAACCGCCGATGCAGTATCTCACCCAATGGCGGATGCAGGTCGCGGCCAATCTCCTGACCCAAAGCGGCGCCAAGGTCGCCGCGATCGGTGCGGAGGTCGGGTACGACTCCGAGGCCGCGTTCAGCCGCGCATTCAAGAAGGCGACTGGGCTCGCCCCCGGCGCCTGGCGCGAGGCGCGCCGAACCGCTCTACACTCCTAGCATTTTAGCGCTTTAGCGCTGGCTTATTCCTCCTGCTGCGCTGGCCTGATTCTGCCAGCGTTGAGCGTTCAGCCCGGCCACGAGGAGCCACAGGGCCAGCAAATCCTTCTCCGAGGACGCCGGGGGCCAGATTGTAGGGGGCCAAAATACTTTGCCAGCGAGGGTGACAGAAAGGTCAGCCAACCCAAACCGCCGAACGCCATCAGCGCACCCAGAATTCGAGGCAGGAAGGTCGATCTGAAAATGAGGTAGCCGATCAGGAGGCAGTAGAATCCGAAGAATACCAGGGGATTGATGTGTAGTGGGGCGAGATCAAAGGGGCTAAGAGCTCCAATGGCGCATCCGGCGAGACCGAAGAACGCCGCGAGCAAAGAGAGGCTCCGGCTCAACGGCTTAAAGATGTCATAGAAGAGCAGCACCACAACGACGTAGCATGCGGTCGCGATGAGGTTGGCTACAAGCCTGCCGCTGACGAAGACCAGGGCGAGTGCTCCCGTCAGTATGGTGAGCAAATAAAAGGCACCGGCAATCCTGGCCTTGAACCGCGGCGACGCGTCTGCAATCCGTTCCATCCTTTTCGTATCCTCTTCCTGAGCGACGGAAGAACAGAACGCGAGGAGGTTGCTCCAGCCGAGTAGCACACACCTGGTCATGCACGCATACGAGGACCAGACCCTCCGAGTTCCACTGCACTTTCTGCTTTCCACC
>JBIOUY010000366.1:0-2231 GCA_044867445.1 Gemmatimonadales bacterium | reverse complement strand
CTGCGCCACGAGGCGCCAAACGAAAGGAGATGACGGATATCAACATCTCATCCGTGCCGGCTGGAATGCCGGCCCTGGGCTGATGCAGCGGCCCGGAGAAGCTGGGGACGGCCGAGGCGCGGGATCGCGCGCCGGAGGTCAAGCGACCCGACAATGCGACGGCCGGGCGGCACTGCCAGACGCCCGCGTGCGTGCTAGCGAGACCGAAAGGTAGAGCGAAAGCAAACTGGTGGTAGAAGCCCCTTCACTTCCGCAACGACCCCAAACCTGGCGGACACGGGTCGCTGACAGCAACGACGCCGCTCTGTGCAACGGCGGCTCGCTCCGCGCCTGGCTTTGCGACCTGGGCGTGGTGGCCGGCGGGAGACTGCGAGTGCTCGCCGGAGATGCTGTAGGGGTACAGCCAGCTGCCGACCCGGTCAAACGGATTTTGGTGAACGTGGGAAGCGCCCCGTGCGCGCCGGGCCGCTGGTGGCGGCCCGGCAACGCCCGATGCCGGCCGATGGGCGCGGGGCGTGGCGGAGTCCGCGTAGTAGTCCGAGGGCGGGAAAGCCGTCCACATGGCGAAGGCGGACAGCAGGACCGCAGCAACAGGAGCCGTTCGGGAGGTCGGGCGTGAACTCGCCCGCGCCGCCTGACGTGAAGTCGGCGTCGGAGCGGGTACTGGGATGGCAGACGAGGCTGCACCGATGGGCAGTCCAGGACGAGCAGGCTCGCTTCGGCGACCTGTTCAACCTGATCTGCGACCCCGCGACGCTGTTCGTTGCGTGGGAGCGGGTGAAACGCAACCGGGGGTCCAAGACCGCCGGTGTTGATGGCATCACACGCAAGCACATCGAGCAGGCGGGCGTGGAGAAGGTTCTGGGCGAGCTCAGGCAGTCGCTCCGGGACCGCACCTACGTCCCGCTGCCGGTGCGCGAGCATCAGATCCCCAAGCGCGGGTCCGGGAAGGTCAGAAAGCTAGGCATTCCCGCCCTGCGCGACAGGATCGTCCAGATGGCGACGGAGCTCGTGCTGGAGCCGATTTTCGAGGCGGACTTCTGCCCGACCTCGTACGGCTTTCGGCCCGGGCGCCGAGCGCAGGACGCCATCGAGGAAGTGCGGTTCTTCATCAACGACCCACGGACGTACGAGTGGGTCATAGAAGGAGACGTCGAGAACTGTTTCGGGTCGATCCATCACGGATTGCTCCTGGCCGAGCTGCGCCGTCGGGTGACCGACAAGCGGGTTCTGGCGCTGATCAGGCGGTTCTTGCGCGCAGGGATCATGACCCACCTGGGCACCCTGACCGACACGCCATCGGGCACGCCGCAAGGGGCGATACTTTCGCCGCTCCTGTCGAACGTTGCCCTCTCGGTGCTCGACCGCCGCTTCGAGGCGGCGTGGGCGTCACGCTCGCCCGATCAGCGCAAGCGTGATCACGCCAAGGGCCGGCCCAGCTACCGAATGATCCGCTTCGCGGACGACTTCGTGGTGCTGGTGCGCGGCACCGAAGCCCAAGCCCACGCCATCAAACAGCAGACGGCTGAGTTCATGGCAGAGCAGATGCGATTGACGCTCTCGCCCGAGAAGACGCACATCACCCACGTAGACGATGGCTTTGACCTGCTCGGGTTCCGCATCGTGCGGGCGCCCTGGCGGGTAAAGAAGCGCGTCGCCTACACGTTCCCAAGCCAGCGAGCGCTACGCGATGTCATGCACCGCATCAAGACGCTGACCAAACGCAGCACGATGAACCTCTCGCTCGACGAGCTGATCCAAGCGCTCAACCCCATCGTGCGTGGATGGGCCAACTACCACCGCCACAACGCGAGCAAGCGCTGCTTCGCCTACCTCAGCTACTACCTGTGGTGGCGAGTGATCAGGTGGATACGCGCCAAGCACCCGCGGATGACCTGGAAACAGATCAAGCGACGGTACTGGGGGCGCCACTGGACCAGCCCTGAAGGCACGAGGCTCGCGTGGCCCGCCGAGGTCGCGGTGACCCGATACCGCTTTCGCGGCCACCGTATCCCCTCACCATGGGCGGCGACCACCGGATCAGGACGGGCCACCACCCGGCCGGAGACCGCCGTTGCCTAACCCAGCGTCACGATCGGCCACCTCACGTCCTGTGGAGAGCCGGATGCTCAGGAATGGGCAAGTCCGGTTCGGAGGGCAGGGGCGAGCAGACCACCGCGCGTGAGCGCGGCACCGGCGGCTCGCCCCTGACCCTGCGTCCGGTTCGGAGG
>JBIOUY010000365.1:0-9362 GCA_044867445.1 Gemmatimonadales bacterium | reverse complement strand
CAAGCTGGGCGAATCGACGCCGGCAGAATACTTCGCTCGGCATGGCCCGCTCGCGGTGACCAAGCAATACGAGCAGCCGGAATGGATCCAGTGGGACGAGATCAACTACCGGGGGGATGCCTACGCTGCCTACGCCTGGGGCTGCGACGTCGTGGAGGTGGAGCTCGATCCCGACACCTGGGAGATCCGGCCGCTCCGAGTCACGGTGGTGAACGAGATCGGGAAGGCGATTCATCCCGCACTCGCGCGGGGACAGACCGAGGGAGGAACGGCCCAGGGGCTGGGTTATGCGCTGCTGGAGCGGGTGGCCATGCGACATGGGGTCATGGCCAACGCGCAGCTCACCAACTACCTCATCCCCACCACCATGGACATCCCAAAGCTGGACGTTGTCCTGCTGGAACATCCCTACGCCGGCGGACCGTTCGGCGCCAAGGGCCTGGGTGAGCTCTCTATCGATGGGCCGGCGCCGGCGGTGGTGAATGCCATCCGCCACCTCCAGCTCGACGTTCGCTCGATCCCGGCGCTGCCGGAGACGATCAGGGAGGCGGCGTGCGCTTCACGCTGAACGCCAGCGAGGTTGATCTAGAGGTCTCGCCAATGGCGCGGCTGCTGGACGTGCTGCGCGAGGTCTGCGGCCTCACCGGCACCAAGGAGGGCTGCGGCGAAGGTGAGTGTGGCGCCTGCACCGTCCTGGTGAATGGAGAGGCCGTCTGCTCCTGTCTGGTGCCGGTGGGACAGGTCGAAGGCACCGAGGTGACGACCATCGAGGGATTGGGAGATGAGCACCCGCTGCAGCGCGCCTTTATGGACGAAGTGGGCGCCCAATGCGGCATCTGCACCCCGGGCATGATCCTCACGGCCATCACCCTCGGTTCGCGTCCCACGCTGGCGCAGATTCGCCAGGGCCTTGCGGGCAACCTCTGCCGCTGCACCGGCTACGAGGCCATCTACCGGGCAATCCACCGCGCCTCATGAGAACGGCCGTCTCGCGCCTCCAGCTGCTCCAGCCTCGCACGGTGCAGGACGCGCTCCGGATGCTGCGCGATGAGGCTCCGCTCACCCCGCTGGCCGGCGCCACCGACCTCTTCGTCGCGCTCAACTTCGGCACGCTGGAGAGCACCCGCTTCCTCAACCTCTGGGGTTTGCACCCTCTCCGCCGCATCACGCTGCGAAATGACATCATTTGGATCGGCGCGCTGGCCACCTACACCGCGCTCCTTCGCTCGCGCCTGGTCCGGAGGCGCCTCCCCATGCTGGCGAGTGCGGCGCGAGAGGTGGGGGGAATGCAGATCCAGAACCGGGGGACGCTCGGCGGCAACGTCGCCAATGGGTCTCCCGCAGGTGATACCCTCCCGGTTCTCGCGGTAGCGGAAGCGGTCGTGGTATTGCGAAGCGTGGACGGAGAACGGCGGGTACCATTCAGCGAGTTCTACACCGGTTATCGAACCACGATCCGCAGGCCTGATGAACTGATCCTGGCCTTCGAGATCCCGCCGGTTGAGGGTCGCCAGTGGTTCCGCAAGGTGGGCACCCGGGCGGCGCAAGCCATCTCCAAAGTCGTGATGGCGGCGGTGCGGGGCCCGCGTCCCCGGATTGCGCTGGGCAGCGTCGCCCCTACAGTCATTCGGCTTTCCCGAGTCGAACGAGCGCTCAGCGATGGCGCCGGGGTGGAAGACGCGGTGCGCCTGCTGGACGAGGACATCCATCCGATCGACGATCTGCGATCGACCGGGGCCTACCGGCGGGACGTCGCGGCCAATCTGGTGCGGCGGTTCTGGGCGGAGACTGGGGACCGGGCGAGTTGAGCAAAAAGCTGCACCGCGAAAAAGCTCACCACGGAGGCACGGAGAGCGCACGGAGAACCACCGCCCCAGCCACCCCAACTGCGGAACCACGGAAGCACGGAAAACAACGGAAAACACGGAGAACGACCGGATGGTGAATAGCACACCCCTCAAGCTTTCCTTGCTTTCTCCGTGACGTTCCGTGACTGCCGTGGTTCCGTGGTGAATAGCTTCACATGACAGACCCTGTCATTCGGGGATCGCGCGTGCTCACCGTAGAAGGGCTACGCGCGGCGGCCATCCACATTGTTGATGGCAGGATCATCAAGCTGAGCGGGTTCGACGAAGTCTCCCCGGATGCAGACCTGGTCGAGGCGGGGGACGCGCTGGTCTTCCCCGGATTGGTCGACACTCACGTCCACGTGAACGAGCCTGGACGTACCGAGTGGGAGGGGTTCGAAACCGCGACCCGCGCCGCAGCGGCAGGCGGGGTGACGACCTTGCTCGATATGCCGCTCAACAGCATTCCTCCTACCACCAGCGTAGCCGCTCTCGAGGCCAAGCATGCCGCTGCGCTCGGCCACTGCGCGGTCGACACCGGCTTCCTCGGCGGCCTGATCCCCGGCAACGCGTCCGAGCTCGCCGCGCTGCATGGGGCCGGGGTGTTCGGGTTCAAGTGTTTCTTGTGTCCCTCCGGCGTCGACGAATTCCCCCCGATGTCGCCTGACGAGCTCCGAGCCGTCGCGCCAACGCTCGCCGCGCTCGACGCGCTGCTCATGGTCCACGCCGAGTGGCCGGCGGTGCTGGCGCAGGCCACGGCGCAATCGAGCAACCGTCGGTCATACGCCGCGTGGCTCGCCAGCCGCCCAGTCGCCGCGGAGACCGAGGCGGTCCGATTCCTGGTCGACCTTGCGCGCGAGTTGGATCTTCGGATCCATGTGGTCCACGTCTCCGCCCCGGAAACTCTCAAGCTGGTCGTCGCGGCTCGGGCCGAGGGCATCCAAATGACCGCGGAGACCTGTCCCCATTACCTCGGCTTTGCCGCCGAGGAGATTCCCGACGGAGCGACCGAGTACAAGTGTGCTCCTCCGATCAGGGAGGGGTGGCACCGTGAAGGCTTGTGGGAGGCGCTGGCGCAGGGCCAGTTGGACGGGGTAGTGAGCGATCATTCTCCAGCGCCCGCGGCGATGAAGCTGCCAGGGGAGGGCGACATGCTCCGGGCCTGGGGTGGGATCGCCTCGCTTCAGCTCCGGCTTCCCGCCGTCTGGAGCGGCGCCCGGGCGCGGGGATACCTTCCCGAGCGGCTGGCCGCATGGCTCTGCTCCGGCCCCGCCCGGCTGGCCGGTCTGGCCGGCCGCAAGGGCGCCATCGCCGCGGGGCTCGACGCTGACCTCGTGCTGTGGCATCCGGAGCAAGAGTTCGTGGTAAAAGAGACCGGTCTCCGTCATCGTCACTCGATCACGCCCTGGCTAGGACGAACACTCGCGGGGGTGGTAGAGGCGACGTACCTTCGAGGCGAGAAGATCTATGCTCGCGGGGCACCGGATCCCGAGGTGCGTGGGCGGTTGCTTACCCGTCTCGACTCATGAGCCGATTCACGGAACTAGTGGATGTTGCGGCGGCACGGCTTGGCGGCACCGTGTTGCTCGCCAACGACGAGTTCTTTGCACCGAAGGAGAATCTGCTTAAGCCGGGGAAGCCGGTTTGGCGCGAAGGCGAGTTCACCGATCGCGGGAAATGGATGGACGGCTGGGAAACTCGCCGACGCCGCGGCCCGGGTCACGACTGGTGCATCATCCGGCTCGGCGTTCCCGCGAAACTATACGGTGTGATCGTGGATACCAGCCACTTCAAGGGGAACTATCCCGAGCACTGCTCGCTCGAGGGCTGTGAGGTAGAGGGCGCGGACGACGCCGAGGCGCTCGCCGCCGGCAATCGGGTGAACTGGACCGAAATCCTTCCCAAATCCCCTCTGCAGGGCGACGCAGAGAATCCGTTTCCCATTACCCAGCGCAGGCGTGTCACTCATCTGCGATTCAATATCTATCCCGATGGCGGCGTAGCCCGACTCCGGGTATACGGCGAACCGGTGAATGATCCCGGTTTGCGACCCGGCACCTTCGCGGACCTCGCCGCACTCAAGAACGGCGGCCTGGTGGTTGGCTGCAGCGACATGTTTTTCGGCCACCGGCACAACTTGATCCTTCCAGGCCGCTCCACCCACATGGGCGACGGCTGGGAAACCAAGCGCCGCCGGGGTCCCGGCCACGATTGGATCGTCGTGCGGCTAGCGGCCCGCGGAGTGATCAGCCAGATCGAGCTCGATACCGATCACTTCAAGGGCAATGCGCCTGAGAGCTGTTCGGTGGAGGCGTGCGACGTTCCCGAGCTGGGGCGGAAACAGCACGCCGTTGACGGCGCTCCCTGGATCACACTGCTTCCACGCACACCAGTCCATCCCGATGCCCAGCACCGATTCGAGGTGTCGGCGGCCCCGGCGACCCACGCGCGGCTCGCGATCTATCCCGACGGCGGGATCGCCCGACTTCGACTCTTCGGGAAGGTGATAGAGTGAGCCTCACGCTTGCTCGGCTCAACGCGCTTCCACCGCTGGAAGCGGCGGAGCAGCTGCGCGCCTGCTGTGGGTCGTCCCGCTGGGTCGAGGGGATGCTTGCCCGCCGGCCGTTCCGGAGCGTCGACCATTTACTCACGATGGCGGACGAGGCGTGGCGCGCAACCGGCCCCCCGGATTGGGAGGAGGCCTTTACCCACCATCCGAGAATCGGCGAGCACCTGGCCGCGGCGCCGGTGAGTGCTGCCGCCCGAGCCTGGTCGGCGGATGAGCAGGGTGCCGCCGCCGGCGCCGCCGCTCGAGCCGCACTGGCAGAGGCCAACACGGCTTATGAGCAACGGTTCGGCCGGATCTACCTGGTGTGCGCCGCCGGCCGGAGCGCGGAGGACCTCCTGGCCGATATCGCCGCGAGAATGAGGAACGATCCCGAGCGGGAGCGCGCGGTGGCCGTGGAAGAGCAGCGCAAGATCACCAGGCTTCGGCTCAGGACCCTGGTCGGCGCAGGGGAGTCATGACCCGAATCACGAGCCACGTTCTCGATACCAGCGCCGGCCGGCCCGCTGCAGGATTGACAGTGCGACTGGAACGCCCGCACGGGGGCGCCGGCAGTCAGGCGCTGGCTTCAGCTACGACCGATGCGGACGGCCGGATCCGCGACTGGATTCCAGCCGGCGTGACCCCGGGCCGTTACCGCCTGGTCTTTGAGACCGGCGCATGGTTCCGCGCCGCGGGCCGCGAAACGCTCTACCCCGAAGTGGTCATCGAGTTCGAGGTGCAGGACGGAGTGCCGCACTATCACCTGCCCCTGCTGCTCTCGCCCTTCGGGTATTCAACCTATCGGGGGAGCTGAGCAATGGCGCCGCGGCTGGCCTGGAACGGCTACGGCAAGGCCGAGGTCCGCCTGGTGAAAGTGGATCGCGGCGCTGCCACGCACGTGCTGCACGACCTGACGGTAGCCGTCCAGCTCCAGGGAGACTTCGGTCTGGCCCACACCGCGGGCGACAACACCCATGTTCTCCCCACCGACACGATGAAGAACACCGTGTACGCCCTGGGGCGCCAGGGCCCGGTGGACCCGCCCGAAGAGTTCGGCGAACGGCTGGCCCGCCATTTTCTCGGGGCCTGTCCCGCCGCGCGGCGCGCCGTCATCGAGCTCGCGGTCAACCCCTGGGACCGTGCGAGGGTGGATGACGCCGAGCACGATCATACGTTCGTGCAGCGACCCGGGGAACGGCGGCTGGCGTCCGTCACCCTAGACGAGGACGGGGTTGCCGTTGAAGCGGGTCTCGAGGGACTGGGCCTGCTCAAGACGACCGACTCGGCGTTCGCCGGTTTCCTTCGTGATGGATTCACCACGCTCAGGGAAACCGACGACCGCATCCTGGCAACTGCGGTGAAGGCCCGTTGGACGTACGCTCGTCCGGTCCAGGACTATTCCGGCGCCTGGAGTGCCGTCCGAACCTCCCTCATCGAGACGTTCGCCCGCCATCAATCGGCGTCGGTCCAGCACACGCTGTACGCGATGGGTGAGGCGGCGCTGGCATGCTGTGGGGAGATCGGCGAGATCCGGCTCGTGCTACCGAACCGGCACCATCTTCTGGTCGACTTGAGCCCGTTCGGGCTGGACAATCCAAACGAGATCTTCGTGGCAACTCGCGAGCCGTACGGCCGAATCGAGGCCGTGATTCAGCGGGATATGTGATTGCCGCCTCATCCCGAGCCCTTCGACAAGCGCAGGGCAGGCTCCGCGAGGGACCTGCTCTGCCCAGTTCGATACCCGCGGGGTAGGTCCCTCGTCGCTTCGCTCCCCCCGCTTCGCTCGGGGCAAGCTCTCGGGATGAGGTGTCAGGCTTCCGCGCCGACCTGGGGAGGCGCGTACCCTTCGGCCGTCTCGTATCCCGAATGGTAATCGGCGGAATCGGGGCGGCGGATCTCGGCCTGGGCGACGATGCGGTCGCGGCGGAGGCCGCGGAAGTCCTCGACGCCGGTCCAGCCATCGGCCGCGTGACGCTGCAGAAAGGCGTCGAGCCCGGCCAGCAGCCGCTTGATCACATTGGGTCCCACCGCCTGGTCGAGCATCGCAGCAGTGCACACCTGCACCGTGCCACACCCTAACAGGATATAGGAAAGCGCCTGGGGAAAGTCGGAGATTCCCCCGATGCCCGAGAAGCTCTTGTCGGGGAACGCCCGAGTCATCTGGGCCATCTTCGCCAGCGAGAGCGGGAGGATCGCCGGCCCGCCGAGGCCGCCACTCGAGACAAAGCCGTCGACGTTGATCTCGAATTCGAGCGTGTCAGGGTCGATCAAGGGGATCGAGGGGAAGGTGTTGGAGGAGACGATGGCGTCGGCTCCGCCGCGGAAGCAGGCTCCGGCCTCGACCTCGATCTCCGCCGTGGCAGGCGTGAGCTTACACCAGACCGGCACCTTAGCAGCCTCCTTCACCGCCTCGGTGACGACGGAGCAGAGCCCCTCGTCCTTCCCGATGTTGGACCCCATGTCGCGCCGGTCCATGTGGGGGCAGGAGAAGTTGAGCTCCAGCCCATCCGCGCCGGCGTCCTGGCAGTCGCGGGCGAGACGCTGCCAGTTCTGCAGCTCTTTGTCGTTCCCGGAGCCTGCCATGATCGACGCAATGAGAACGCGGTCCGGGAATGCCTCCTTGATCCGCCGAATGCGGGGAAGCCACCAGTCGAGCGTCTTGTCGGAAATCAACTCCCAATTCCATGAGGAGTGCAGCGCCGCACCGGGGCGCTTCTTCATGGAGACGTAGGCGTCTTCGGGAGTGGTTCGCATGAACTTGGCCTTGGCCCCGACGACGTTGACGACGGGGTGGAGACCGATCGTCTTGGTGACCACACCGGCCCAGCCGGCCTCGAACGCGCGAAGAATATTGCTCTCCGATTCGGTCGGCGGCGCCGAGGAGAGCAGGAAGGGATTTTCGAAGCGGATCCCGGTGAAGTTGACAGATCTGGTTGACATGCGATCTCCTTGGGAGTCGCGGGTCACGGGTCTCGGGTCATGAGGTCTGCAGGATGCGGATTCAAGACCAACGGAAGAGACGGAGCCCTGCGACTATTTGACTCGCGACCCGCGACTCGCGACGCGTGACGCCCTCACGACATCCAATTCACTCCCGCCTCCCGATTCCACTTCGTCGTCATCTTCTTCGACTTGGTCCAGAACTCGATCGAGCCGCGCCCGGTGATGTCGCCGACTCCGAACTTTGACTCATTCCAGCCGCCGAAGGAAAATGGCTCCCGAGGTACCGGGACGCCGACGTTTACACCGACCATGCCAGCGCTGGCGCGCTCCATCACGTAGCGGGCGGTCCCGCCACTCTCGGTGAAGACTGAGGCCGCGTTGCCGTAGGGCGAGGCGTTCTCGACCGCCAGCGCTTCGTCCACATCGCGGCTCCGGATAATCACCAGCACAGGGCCAAAGACTTCTTCCTGCGCGATCCGCATCTCGGGAGTGACGCGGTCGATGATGGTAGGCCCCAGGTAGTAGCCGCCCTCGCGGCCCGGCACCATCGTCTTTCGACCGTCTACCAGAATCTCCGCTCCGGCAGCCTCGGCCTCCGCGATATAGCCTTCGATCCGGGCCTTGGATTCGGCCGAGATCACGGGGCCGATGTCCTTGCCTGGCACCATCCGCTTCGCGTGCTCCACCATGCATCGGATGATGTGGTCGGTCTTGGAGACCGCTACCATCACGGAGGCTGCCATGCAGCGCTGGCCGGCGCAGCCCGACATCGAGGCCACCACATTGCTCGCGGTCATCTCGAGGTCGGCATCCGGCATGACGATGAGGTGGTTTTTGGCGCCGCCCAGGGCGAGCACCCGCTTGAGCGTCGCCGTTCCGCGCCGGTAGACAACCTTGGCCACCTTGGTGGAGCCGACGAAGCTGATCGCCTGGATCCCTGGATGGTCGCAGATCGCCTCGACTGCCTCCTTGCCCCCGTTTACGATCTGGAGCACTCCCTCGGGCAGCCCCGCCTCGGCGAGCAGCTCGGCGATCCTCCCGGCGCTCAAGGGGACCAGTTCCGAGGGCTTGAGGACAAGACAGTTGCCCAAGGCGAGAGCGTTGGGAATCGACCAGTTCGGCACCATGTTGGGGAAGTTGAACGGGGTGATCGCCGCAACAACGCCGAGCGGGTAACGCTCGATTCGACACTCCACCCCGCGGCTCACCTCCAGCACCTCGCCGGGGATGATTTGCGGCAGCGAGCAGGCAAACTCGGTCAGCTCGGCGGACTTCAGCACCTCGGCGCGGGCCTCGCTGGCGATCTTCCCGTTTTCCTCGGTGACGAGCGCCGTGAGCTCGTCGATGTGGCGCTCGAGCAGCGCCTTGTATCGGTAGAAGACCTGGACCCGTTCCTTGATGGGCGTGGTGGACCAGCCGGCGAATGCCGCCCGGGCACTCTGGACCGCGAGGTCCACCTCTCGGGGCGAGGAGAGCGGGACCCGAGAGATGACCCGGCCCACGCTCGGATCGTACACGTCGAGGGCGGGCAGGTCGTCCGCCACGAACGATCCGTTGAGGTAGTTGGCAACAGCGGGGTATTTCATGGCTCCTCCAAGCGAGCGCGACTCACACTCGGGAGGCGGCGTGGTTCGGCGACGGAGCGGCGCGGGCTGAGCAGCAGACTGTGCCGTCAACATACGATGGGCTGCAACGGGGTGCAATCCGCCTACCTGGGGGCATCAGTTCAGTTCTCAGCGGCGTTTCGCGTTGTGGGAGAAGGGTTTAGTCAGCAAGGTGCGGTCCTCGAAAGGTGACGATTACCGGAGCGTCCATGAACGAGCGAGTAGAGTGCCCAACCCGCGCTGGTTTGGGAGTCGCCTTGGTGATTGGGATGGCAGCCGCGCCGGCCTTCGTCGCGGCGCAGGTGGCGTCGCAGGCGCATCCCAACATCGTGGTGTTCCTGGCCGATGACCTGGGCTGGCGGGATACCGGGGCGTACGGAAACGACGGGATCCATACGCCCAACATCGATCGGCTGGCGC
>JBIOUY010000364.1:0-2606 GCA_044867445.1 Gemmatimonadales bacterium | reverse complement strand
CGCCAAGCTCGAGACCAGCACGACGGCGAGAAAGGTCTTGGTGAACTCCACCATCGGTCCCAACACCTCGTCCCGTGTCTGGCTGAGCACCAGGGTCCAGACCGGGGCGGCAAACGCCTCGTCGAGCGTGATCGGCCAGGCGGCCGACACGAAAGGTGGCTGGTCCGACCTGGTCCCGAGCGTCTCGGCCGCCTGGGGCTCGACCTGGGACATGAATTCGTCGCGGGAGGCCTGGGAGGCGGTCGAGGAGGTAAAGAGGACGTGGGCGGAGTCGTCCGTCACGGAGATCCGGGTGGCCGGCGAGGGCATGCTCTGGTCGAGCGTGCCCCAGAGGAACTCGGGACTGATCTCGCCCACGAGCAACCCGCGGACGTTGCCCGCGCGGTGCACCAGGCGGATCAGGTAGATCCGGGTCGGGGCGCCGTCGCGGTGCTCGCCCAGAATGAGCGGGAGACCGAGCGCCAGGTCGCCCCGGTTATCCGGCGTGATCGTCGGCAGGTGGTCCAGCTGCCCGAAGACCGGCACTCGTTTGCCGCCGTCCTCCGTCACGAACTCCAGGGCGACGAAGCGGCGCCGGGCCAGCAGGTCCACGCCGGCACTGAGCGTCCGGCTGGCTTCCCGATCCCAGCGATCCGGCGCCGGATGCTTTGGGGCTCCACCGCGATCGATCACCACCCCGCCCAGACTGAGCTTCCCGTCCGCACCGATTCCCTGCGGACGGTTGCCACGGGTCAGTCGCTGTGGAGGTACGACGACGGCCGGCCGCTCGGCGCGTTGCGCGGTTCCGAGAGGCTGAAGCGCGCGCGGGGGGATGCTCTTGAGGGTTGCATCGAGCAGCAGCAGCCGCTCGAAGATCGCCAGTCCAAGGGCCTTGTTGCTCTGGCGCAAGCGGCTTTCGCTCTGGGTCCGGAGTTGCTGAGTGACGTGACGGTAGGTGACTCCGGCAACCACCGCGATCGGCACCACCGCACACCCGACGAAGAGCAGGAGCAGTCGGCGGCCGAACCTGCTCTGCAGCGGCGTCGGGCGGAGCGTCACGCGGATGTCCGTAGCGACGGGAGATGGGTAGGACGGCCAACTCAGGAGCGCGCAACGGGTTGCGCCAGTTCCGAGCACCGTTTCGAGCGAGCAATACTCGTGCCCCGTGGGGGCGGCTGTGAAGCGCTTGCTTGGTGAGGAGTTGCACCCGTCCAGCGGTTCGGTACCAGTGCTCCGCTCTGGCGTTTCGCCCGCGAGATCTCAGCCCACGGCGTGCCCTGGTGGCAAGACTGCAGCGAGGGCCTGACGAGGTGGGTCCGGACCCGGGGTTACGCGAAAGTTCAGCTATGGGGATGCTCGAACAGGTCGCCGCGGCCCTCGGCACCGGCGGGATTCTTGACCTTGTACCAGATGGTCTGCTGCGAGTAGGGGTCCGCCTTCCGCTCGGCCACGATTGCCGTCAGGCTCAGCCGCCGGGTCGCTTCATAACTCCGAAATCAAAAAGGCGACTCGGCTCTTTCCGAGTACCGGTGTGTGCCTAAGGCAAGCCGGGCTGTGCCGGTGCTAGGCTGTCTTGATGTATTGTCATAGTTCCTGGATCGGCACTGTGTTCATACTCGTCAACCTGGGCAAATCAGCGCAGACCGTGACCTTGCCTCGTGCCATGGAAGAGGTGCTCGCGGGCGGGGTGGAACAGTCTGTGGCGCTGCCGGTGTACGGTGTCGCTGTGGTCTCAACGCGAAGGTAATGCGGTGGGAGAAGGGGCCCGGCGCCGGGTAGCCGCGCAGCGGGTGCGCCAACACGCGGCCTCTTTCTCCGGAAGCTACAGCGGCTTCGCTTTTGAGCCGTAAGCGACGTGCTCGGTAAGCACTTCTCAAAGCCTTCAGGAGTAGAAAGCGGCCACAAGCGCTAACCGTCGCGCCCCCCGCACTATTCCCTCTCGCAGTGGTGAGCGTCCGATGAGTTCGGCGTGAGCTGAACGTGAGCCTCGCCGAGTAGTGTAGGCCCTCAGCTGGTAATCACCGTGTCTCTCTTGAGGCGGTAGTCGGACGGCGCGGAGGCGTGAAGGAGGGCCCAATGAGAAGCTTGTGCACTGTGGTCGCCACGTTATTGCTCAGTGCTGCACTGGGGTGCTCAAGCGAGGACACCTTACCCACCGAGGCTTCGCCCGAGTTCGCGATTGCCTGCTCAACGGCGAAACCGCAGATCGCAGCCAGTCCGACAGCGCTTACCCAGCCTGCAGGTGCCAGAGGTACAGCCACGTTCGTGCTGAAGAACAACTGCACGAGAAGGCTGATTGGATGGGGGCTGACAAGTTCCCGCACCGGCGCTATTACGCTCGTTAGTACCCCGAGCTTGACCACTATGCCGCCGTTGGATCCTGGAAAATCAGTGAACGTATATGTGTCCTACCGGATTGGATCGTCGGGTACAGGAACGGTTGTGCTGCTCGCTACCTCCACTTCCGGCTTGACGTCGTTTGGCTACCAGACCATTACCGTCAGTGGCTTCTGACTAGGCCAGCGCCGACCCGCTTAAGGCCGTTCTGGCGATCCCGGGCGCGCCGCCAGCCGGTGCTTCCGGCTTGCGCTACCTTGTCGAGCTTGACCACGATGTCGTCCAGGTCG
>JBIOUY010000363.1:0-3939 GCA_044867445.1 Gemmatimonadales bacterium | reverse complement strand
AGAGTCCCTACCCGCTCCTCCCATCCCATCGCGCGAGCGCCGTTCCGAGTGGCATCGACCAGGAGCTCCATCGGGGCGAGGCCGGACTCGCTCAACAGCTGCAGCTCGCGGTAGATCGACGGCCCATGCAAGGTCCCCGGGTTGCCCGCATCGGTGCCGACGGCCAGGGTGATGCCGGCATCCTGGACCCGCTTCGCGTTGGCCTGGCCGGTCCTGGTCTCGTGCTCAATCGACGTGCTCGCAGTCGCATCCGTCCACCATGCCTTGCCACGCTGCGGCTGCACCGGGCCGGACCGTACCCTGGCGAGCGAGATGGAGTCGGCGCACTTCAGGGGATAGAGTCGTCCGTCGACGGTGCCCCTGCCGGCCTCGAGGTACCCTTCGCCCACCGTGAGTGTCGGGATGTAGATCACGTGGTGTGACCGCGCGAGTTCGAGAAACTCGTCATCCACCGGCCGGTCGAACACGCTGTGGACCAGCATGTCCGCGCCGGCCCGGATCGCGTCCTTCGCCTCCCAAAGACCGGTGGCGTGTACGATGAACCGCAGGTGGTGCCGGTGCGCCTCCTCGGCGGCCGCGCGCACCAGCGTCTGTATTCGCGCTGTGTCGGGTGGCTGCGGCGGCATGATGTACCACAGCTTCACCGCGTCGGACTTGAAGGCCGCGTGGGTCCGGACAGTCTCCCGCACCATCGAGTCGTTCGCCATGTAGATGAACTGCTGCTGGCCGGGGAGATTGAGCCAGAAGTCGATGGTCGAGAGGAGCGGCCCCGCGGCGGCGATCCGCGGCGCTCGAGGATCATTGGCGAACCGGTCGCGTAGGCCCCAAGTCCACGGGTAGCCACCCACGTCGAACACGGAAGTAATCCCGCTGCAGAGATAGCTCCGGAAGAAGGGCTGGGGACCCGTCTCGAGCCTGGCTTCGACCTCGGGATAGGGAAAGCGGTCGCGCAGGTCGGCGGCATCAGGGCGCCCGTCGAACCAGCCGGTCTGACTGAAGTGCACGTGCGCGTCGATGAGGCCGGGGATGAGCCAGGCGCCGTGGCCGTCGATTCTGCGCGCGTTGGAGGGAACTGGACAGGCTCGACGGGTACCCGCGCAGGCAATGCGACCGGCGCGGACGACGACGACAGCGTTGGCGACCGGCCGGGCGCCGGTGCCGTCGAGCAGGGTCGCACCCACAATAGCTCGAGCGACTTGCCCTCCAAGCGGGGTGGGTGCTGCCGCAAGCAGCAACGAGGCGACGACCGCTACGCCTCTGATCGAGGGCATCGAGTCTCCTGGCGAGTGTCCAGAGAGTCACCGGCCGACGATCGCGCACGCGGGCTTGCGCCACGGACGGCCCAGTGCTCGCGGGCATCGCCCCCAGCGCTCGCCCGCAGCCAGGATGCGCCTCCTCGGACAGTGGCGGCGCGAGGCAGCGGGGAATGCACCCGCCTGCGGCGGGTACCCGCTCCGGGCGCATTCAGTGCGCGCTCTCGCGCACCGATGTCCGTCAGGCGAAAGCAGCGCGGACTGCAGCGCCCGGAGGGACCTTCTCCGCGGCCGAAGCGCTATCGCACTGAGCGTCGTCCGCGGCGCGAGGCCGCAAGCCGCGATGGTCGGGGTCAGCGCCCGGAGCGGGTACCCGCCGCAGGCGGGTGGGCTCTCCCGCTGCCGCAGCGTCCAGTAAGACGGTCACGCGCTACCGCGCGGCAGCGCTGAGCTCGGCGAGGTACTGGTGGACCACCGCGATCGCCATGCACCCCTCGCCGACGCCGGCCGAACACCGCTTGATCGACCCATGACGCACGTCGCCCGCGGCGAGGATGCCCGGAACGCTGGTTTCAAGGAGATATGGGTCGCGCTCGAGCGGCCACGTGGCGGGCGGCCGCCCGGGCAGCAGATCCATCACATCGCGTCCAGTGCAGACGTAGCCCCACTGATCCCGAATGATTCGATCCGGCAGCCACGAAGTCGCGGCCTGGCCTCCGATCAGCACGAAGAGCGCATCGCTGGGACGCCGCTCGCGTCGAGGACCAGGCCCGGTCACCACCTGGATTGCTTCCAGAGCCTCGGTCCCTTCCAGGGCGACCACTTCGACATCGGTCTCCACCGTGATGTTGCCCTTCGCCTTGAGCTGATCCACCAGGTACTGGGACATGCTCGCGGCCAGCGACGATCCCCGCACCAGCATCGTCACGGACTCGGCGTAGTCGGCAAAGAGCAGCGCGGCCTGCCCGGCGGAATTCCCGCCTCCGATGAGGTGCACCGTCTTTCCCTGCATGCGCATAGCCTCGGTGCGCGCGGCCCCGTAGTACACCCCGTGCCCCACCAGCCGCTCGATGCCCGGCAGCTGGAGCCGGCGCCATTCAACCCCGGTCGCCAGGATCACGGTCGGAGCCGACACCCGAGTTTCCTCATCATCGAGTACCACCGTGTGGTAGGTCGCCCCGTCCAGCCCGGCATCGCCCGGCTCCAGCCCGGTCACGGATCGCGAGATCATGAGCTCGGCGCCGAAGCGGAGTGCCTGCTGGCAAGCCCGCGCGCTCAACTCGTCGCCAGTAAGGCCACCCGGAAAGCCGAGATAGTTCTCGATTCGGGAAGAAGTGCCGGCCTGGCCGCCGCAGGCGGTCTGCTCGACCAAAAGAGTCCGTAGACCCTCGGAAGCCCCGTAGACTGCCGCCGCGAGGCCGGCGGGACCGCCGCCCACGATCAGGAGATCATAGGCCTCGTGCTTCGGTTCGGTCTGCAGGGCTACGGCCTTAGCCAGGTCGCGTAAGCTGGGTGCCTCGAGCCGCCTGCCGTTGGAGAGCTCCACCACTGGCCTCCCAACCTTCTCGCCATTTCCTGAGCTATCCGAGCCGTTGCTCGGCTGCCGCCAGATGAAGCCGATCCGATTACGCGACAAGAACTCGCGGACGTTGTAGCACGCCGAATCCTGAGCATGCCCAAAGACAGTAACCACCGGGGCGGGCGAGTCCACCGCCAACTGGCTGATTTGTCCGACCCGAGCAGCCATCGTCTTGGTGATCTCGCTGCTCAACACTGGACAGTGGCTCACCAGGTGCAGAAAGTCCGCCGGCTCGAGTCGCATCAACCGGGCGGGCTCGGCCGCACGAAGGCTGGCCAGCGCCGCCGAGCCCAGCAACAAGGGAACCTCGCCGAAGTAGTCGCCCGGACCATAGCTCTTGATCCGCTGGTCCCGTCCTCCCACGATCTTGTAGACGTCAATCCGGCCCTCGAGCAGCCCGAAGAATGCAGGCGCCTGGCCTTCGACGAGGAGCCACTCGTCCTGCCGCAGATGAAGATCCGCCGCGCGGGCGGCGAGGGAGGCCCGCTCGTTCTCAGGGACCTTGGCAAAGAGGGAGATACGGGTCAGCAGGTCAGCAGTAATCATTCTGTGTGCCCATCCGAGTACGGGTTACCGATTCAAACCCGGTTAATGATATCCCTTTCCGACTCTGAAATCCCGACGCGCAGTGTAACCGACAAGTTACAAACTTGCGGCGTGCAGCAAGGGTAGATATTGTGCCCTGACTTCTCCAATCTCGGTCGTCACCTGCCGCCCGCGTGATGGCCGCAGCGGCGATAAATCGCAGAGGCTCTTCATGCAGTCCCCCTCGCTCTCTCGTCGAACATCTCGCCGATGTGGGACTCGGGTGCTGGCTCTTGCAGCCATCTCTCTCCTGTGGCAGGCATGTAACGGCGAGGACATCACTACGCCGCCAACGACGGGTGCCATAAGGGTGACGACCTCCACCAGCGGTGCCGAGCCGGACCCTGATGGTTACAGCGTGACTCTGGACACCGGGGGCCGCGTGCCCATCGGCGGGACCGGCAGCGTCGTGCTGACGGCGGAGCCTGGGGACCATACGGTGGAGCTGGAGGGATTGGCGCCGAACTGTGGCGTTGAGGGCGGCGTCCGACGAACCGTCCAGGTAGTGGCCGGCGACACTGC
>JBIOUY010000362.1:0-6460 GCA_044867445.1 Gemmatimonadales bacterium | reverse complement strand
GCTCGACGAGGCGTTTGCCGCCCCGGTCTGGACCCTGGTGCTCAGCCAGACACGGGACGAGGTGTTGGGACCGATGGTGGAGTTCACCAAGACCTTTCTCGCCGTCGTGCTGGTCTCGAGCTTGGCGGTGCTGCTGCTCAGCATGAGTCAGATCCGGCGGAGCCTGGTGCCGCTCGCGGAGCTGCAGCAGGGTACCCGGCGCATCGCCGATCGTGACTTCGCCAGCCGGGTCGCCGTGTCCAGCCGCGACGAGTTCGAGGAGCTCGCCACCTCGTTCAACGCGATGGCCACGCAGCTGGGCCGGCAGTTTCAGGCACTCTCGACGGCTGCGGACATCGACCGCGCGGTTCTCTCGGCCACCGATGCGGTCGAGATCGTGGAGACCCTGCTTGCCCGGGTGCGCGACGTCTTTCCCTGCGGGCTTGCCAGTGTCACCCTCATCGCGACCGACAGCTCCAAGTCTCTCACCAGCGTGGTGCACGATTACCGCGACGGCAGCCGCCGCCAGGTCCGGGTGGATCTCCGCTCCACCGACGTACAGGACCTGCTCAACGGTCCCGAGGTGCGTGTCCTGGATCTTCCCCTTGG
The DNA here is from genome assembly GCA_044867445.1 of Gemmatimonadales bacterium. GTDB lineage: Bacteria > Gemmatimonadota > Gemmatimonadetes > Gemmatimonadales > GWC2-71-9 > CAVVWJ01. The sequence goes on along the minus strand of JBIOUY010000362.1, from coordinate 5,872 downwards.
CCGCTCGCCTTCCTATCTCGAGCCGCTCCTGCAGTTGCAGCCAAGCAGCATCGTCGTCCTGCCGCTCCGGTTTCAGCGTCAGCTCGTGGGAATCATTGCGCTCGGGGAGTCGGTCTCCAGCGGCCAGGCCGAGGATCGGGTGCAGGTCCGGCGGCTCGCCGACCAGGTCGCAGTGGCCCTGGTCAACGCCCAGATGCTGGACCAGGTGCGCTCGCTCGCGTACTACGACAGTCTGACCGGGCTGCCCAACCGCCTTTCCTACAAGGAGCGTCTGGCCCGTGCCCTGGAGGATGCGCACCGGCATGGTCGCTTGGTGGCCGCCCTCTTCATCGATCTGGACCACTTCAGCCGGATCAATGACAGCCTGGGCCACGAGGCGGGGGACCAGCTCCTCCAGCAGGTCGCCCTTCGTCTCCGCGCCTCATGCCGCGAACGGGAGGACGAGGTTGGCCCAGCCGCGGAGGCGCTCACGCCGGACGTTGCCCGGCTGGGCGGCGACGAGTTCACCGTGATCATGCCCGGCTTGAGCGAGCCGCAGGACGCCGCCAAGCTCGCTCGGCGAATCCTCTCCAGCCTGGCTCATCCGATCCGGCTGGCGGACCGGGACATCTTCGTGAACGCGAGCATCGGCATCGCCATGTATCCCCAGGATGGTGAGGATCTCGAGACCCTGCTCATGCACGCCGATACCGCCATGTACCAGGCGAAGGAGCAGGGCGGCGGCAGCTATCAGTCGTATTCCCGGACCATGAACGCCACGGCTCTGCAGCGGCTGACTCTGGAGAATTCGCTCCGGCGCGCCATCGAACGGGAGGAGTTCGAGCTTCACTATCAGCCGATCGTTGATGCCAGGACCGGCGTCACCGTCGGGGCAGAAGCCCTGATACGCTGGCGCCATCCGGAACTCGGCCTGCTGCTCCCTTCGGAGTTCATCTCCCTCGCCGAGGAGAACGGCATGATCGTGCCGCTGGGCGAATGGGTGCTGTACCGGGCCTGCATCGATAACCGCTCGTGGCAATCGATGGGGCTGCCGGCCATCCGGGTGAACGTGAATCTCTCCAGCCGCCAGATCAAGCGGAGTCTCACCGAGGCGGTCGGGCGCGTCCTTCAGCAATCCTCCTTGGACGCGCGCTATCTCGGGCTAGAACTGACGGAGAGCGTTCTGGTGAACCACCAGAAAGATGGCACCGACACGCTGCACGCCTTGCGGGCGATGGGACTGCATCTATCGGTGGACGACTTCGGGACGGGATACTCGTCGTTCAGCTACCTCAAGCGGTTCCCGCTCGATACGCTCAAGATCGATCGCTGCTTCGTGCGCGAGATCGCCAGCCATCCCGACGATGCGGCCATCACCACGGCGATGATCGCAATGGGACACGCGCTCGGGCTCAAGGTGGTGGCGGAGGGGGTGGAGACCGATGCCCAGAGCCTGCTGCTGCGGCGGCAGGGCTGTGACGAAATGCAGGGGTATCTCTTCGGCCGACCGGTGCCGGCCGATCGTCTGGCCCAATTCCTCGCCGGCAGCCGCCCGACTACCCGCACCATCGCGCGACGGGTCCGCGCGCCCGAGTCCAAGGCCGGGTAGTCACCCCCGCGAGCCTCGGCGAGCCGTCCAGGTTGCCGAGGCTGATGCTGCCGGTCTCCGCGGCTTCGATCCTCAAGATTGTAGACTGGGGAACGCCGGCCCCGGCACCCGGAGTTCGGATTTCATCCCATCATGCCATCCAGGTCGAGTGCGGCCAGTGAGTGCAGTCGGACATGGCCGCAGGTATTGCAGGCAAAGAGCACGCACGTTGCGATTCTTCCGGTACGACTGGCCGCGCCACCTGACCCTGCTGTAGGGTTCTCTTGGAGCTGGGCCACTTCCAGGATTCCAACTGGTGCGCGGCTGACCACCATTGTCCCACGTTGGCATGCAGGACACTGCGGCTTCACGCCAGATCGCTCCAGTATCCCGCGAACCTTGTCAAGTTGGTCTTTGCTGAACTCAGTCATGTCGGCCCCCTTTGCCGCAAAAGACATGGAGTCCCGTGCCGTCACTCCCTACCCCGCGTTCCCTTCTCCTGCGACACCATCAGGTACCCAGGATCCGCCCCGAGTGCATCGGCCAGCTTCTCGAGCACGGCGAAGTCGGTCGACGCTGGCTTGCCGTTCGCGAGGCGATTGACCGTACCGCGGGTGAACGCCAGCGGCTTCAGCCAGCTGCGCCTGCGTCGTGCCCTGCGCCGTCCTCAGTTCCTTGATTCGCAATCTTAGCATGGTTCGCAATGTACAGGCAGATACGCGCGCTCCTCGACCGCCGGTCATCCGACCCACGACATTATCGTCGGCGATATCCTGAGGGTCCGCATGGGTTGCCCTAGGTCCGTGCTGCATCACTCTATTTGGCACTCGGGTCCCGCGGGAACCATGCTCTTACTGTGGGTTACTCATCTGGCCACAACCCGGCGTTTCCTGCGCACCTCAGCGAACCGTGGCGCTTCGTCGTGCTCTTGGGACGAAATGCTGAGGGCTCCGCTAGCCGAGTTGCGCGGAGATTCGTCCGACCCAAGCGGTCCAAGCTCTGGGACAGGTACTGCAACTGGTGGCAGTTGCGGCAGGCGAAATCCAGCTGGTCGGGGCGGAGATAGAGCTTTGCCCTTTTCCTATCACATCCCGGGCAGTAGAACCACCAGCGGATACCTCCTAAATGCGGCAGAGTCTGACAGACCCTATGGAGCGCTTCCGCTCGATCGACTGGCCATCATGGCGGAACTCAAAGGGGAGTGCCAACCGGGAGTGCCCCGCCAACCAGTCTTGCCGACGGGGGCTCGGTTACCCGCGCGCCATCTCCCCATCACCCCGGATTTTCTGGCCTCAGAAGGCAGGCCAAGCCACATAGGCTCGAACCTCACGCATGTGGCGCCGGATGACGCCGTCGGGATAGGTACTCCATCTCCAGGTAAGGGCCGTTTCGCCGCCCAGCGCCACTACCGAGGAGAGGGGCAGCGCGGCTGCCCAGCGCGTGGTCAGCACCCAATGGCGCGCCGCTGCGCCGTAGACACTGTGCAGCCAGTCGCCGCGACATTGCAGGGAGAAGAAGTCACGACCAGCTCTGCGGAATGCAGCGTCGAACCTCGCGCCCGCTCCTGGGGCGTAGTCATAGTCTCGGCGTCGCAGATTGTTTTCCTCGGAGGCAATCTCACCCAACACGATCGCTTCCAAGTGGAGGCCGATACGCAGGTCGGTCTGACGCCCGAGGGGCCGGCGGTACAGAACGGCGCCACTCAGGCGCTGCCCACCGAGCACCATGGGTTGAGCAAGGAATTCGTAGTGTTGAAATAACCCCCAGGCAAGGTCGCCCGAAGCGGCTCGGCGCACGGCTGAGCGCACCAAGAGACCGGACAGCTGAAGCCGTCGAACCTGCCAGGTCCCATGCTGCATTAGCTCGACGTCCAGCTCGAACGCATCGAAGGGTCGTCCGTACCTGGCGTCAAACACGTCTCCCTGTCGCACGCCTAGCTGCAGAAAGTGGTAGCGCCTCGGGCCCTCCGGTCCATAAGGCAAACCCCGTTGGAGGCCCACTGCCAGCCATGGAGCGAGCAGAGACTCCGGATCACTCCGGGCGCCGCTACGCGCCTCGGACCCGCGCCAACCCTGTAGTCGGCCAATCGGGTCAAGAGCGACTGCACCCAGCCGTGACGCAAGCGGGACGCGTTCACCCGCGGTCGTCGTGGCAAGGAGCCCAGCCAAACGTGAGGTCACCTCACCCAAGGCGATCCCGCCGAGCGTTGTATTGATCACGTCGTTCGGCGAGGGCCGCACGTTTTCCGCCAAGAATTCCCAGGTGAGGCTTCCGAGTGCGACAAAGGGCGCCGATCCCCAAAACGAGTACCCGGCGCCGCGGGCCGCATTGTAGTAGAGGCTGCCATGCAGTGGGTGGGCGAGCTGGTTATCGGTCAGGGCATCATCATCCCACTGGAAGCCGCTACGAAGATTGGCCCACCAGGTGTCGGGGCCGACGCGAGCCCAGTCCCAGCGCTGCACATATCGATTGTAGGTCCATGCCAGGCCATTGATGGCAAAGATGGCACCTGCTGCACGGAGCAAACTCGGTCCGCGGATCGGCGCTGGGGCCTGCGCAGAAACAGCATCGACTCCCCAACACGAGCAGGCGAGCGCCACGTGAGCCACAGCACGCACCTTGAACAGCCGGCGCATAGACACTCCTGTACATACAGGATGGGCGCACGCAGCCCTCCAAGGCGGTGACCGTACGCACGACAAGTACTGCAGAAATTTGCACTATCGCTGGGTTTAGCTCTTTGCACGTGAGTGGTAGGGTCTCAGTCGGTCAAACGTCGAGGAGTTTGGCTCTCTTGGGTTGGCGGTGAGCGGCCCGAACCCTGCCAGGACTCTGGGCCGAGTTCTTCGGCCGGGAGACGCTGTGGAGTTTCTGGTAAGGGCATTAACACTTTATGGATGGTACGTGGCCGTCGTCGGCATCGGGCTCGGCGTCCTCCTCATCGGTGTCCTCTGGATCGCGCCCTACGTTCAGAAATGGAGAAAGCGGCAGTAGACCATGATGCCGGACATCAGCGCAAGCGGCCTGAAGCCGCTGTGTGCAAATGGGCGCGCCCTCTGGGGTGGAATCGAGCGGGTGCTAAACGCCACACTGCGAACGGGCTATACCTACGATCTGCTGGAAGCCGGCGTCTACGTGATCGCTGTCCGCAACGGGGGAGAGGGCCAATTTCAGGATAACCTTGAGGCTGCTCTCGAGAGCCGATCGGACGACATCTTCTGGCGGACTCCAAAGCTTCGCTGGGGAAGCGCGGCAACGTCCGAACTTGCCTACAGGCCGCCGGCAGTGCATTGGTTCCCCCGACGCTTCTCTGGCGAATCTCGCCGGACCTCGCTGCGCGGCTCGTAGCCGGAGACCTCTTCCTCGCCGGCTATGTGCGGGAGGATGTTTGGCCGAACGTGTTCGCTGAGCGTGGGATTGAACGCGAGATCGACGACGACGGTAACTGGCAGCTTCGCCGCGGTACTTCGTTGGTGACGTTCAGCAAAGTCGAGGTCGTGAAGATCACATCCGGTGCCATCTTCTCAGGCATTAGCCCAATCGCCGTCGCCAAGGCCGTCGATGCGGATCTTGTGAGGCAGGCGGCTGCCGACGGACCTTGAGGCGGTGCTTTAATCAGCCCGAGCTGGAGGTAGCACGAAGTTCAATAGATCCAAGGTCCAGATCCCAGGTCCGAGCTATCAAGGGAAATCAGCATCGGTTGGGGTCGGTGGCGGCTCGTCGCCCGTCCGGAGCAAGAGGTCGCCCGTTCGAATCGCGCCGGCCCATTCGGGAAGCTCGTCCCTCGCTGATACTTTGGTGTGAGCGGGGCGTGAGCGGTCAGCCTCTCCGGTCAGAGGCGGCGCGTCAGCTCCAGATACCCGAATGTCGCGGTGCCTCCCTGCGGATAGACCGACCGGATCACCTCTCCGCCGATCATGTGCCCCACGTATACCGCGACGCCGAAGCGCGGCGAGGCCTGCCAGTCCGCGCTCAGGTCCACCAGTCGGCCCAGGCCCCCCGTCCCGCCGCTCGGCCGGCCGGTGTAGCCGAAGCCGGTTGGGTCGAACGCTCCACCACCCGAATACCACAGGTCGTTCGCTGCCGCGAGCCGGAGCAGATGCCCATCCGCCCGGAGCGCCAGGCGCGGTGTTGGCGAGAGGAGGAGCTGTAGGAACCCGTCCTGGAGGTTCATCAGGTTGTAGAGCGGCAGGCGCGCATACGGCCGCGGCGTCGGGATGAGCTCGAAGAACGTCCTGTGCGACCCATCCGCCGGTTCATCATCGCCGCTCCCCCGGAAGTATCCCACCCGGAGCCAGGGACTCG
>JBIOUY010000361.1:0-15015 GCA_044867445.1 Gemmatimonadales bacterium | reverse complement strand
TGGCACAGCCGGCGGTTTGGGCCGCACGCCGTCAATGACCTCACAGCCGCGATCATTCGGCAATGGCGGCTCTCCGGAGACCTGGCAGAACTGGCTGAATGGATCCGGCCAATCGAGGAGGCCATGGCGCACGAGTCTCATCCCCTCCCGCAATCGCCTATGCTTCGGGCCGCAATTGCGGACGCTTCCGAGGATGATGCCGAGGCCAGGTTCCGGGAGAATCCCTGCGAAGAGACGGCGCGAGTCCTGCTTCGGCGCAGTGCGCTTGAACGCCAGGCCTCACTCGATCGGGATCGGGAATTGGCGGCGACGTACGGCATTCCCCTCTGATAGGGTTCTTGCCTCCGCTGCCGCGAGCGAGCTACTAGGCCGGGCAGGCCGCCGGCAATAGGTCCCGAACGATGGTGAGCAGGCGCCGAGTGGATACGGCCTAGAAGGAAGACGGTGCTTTGCGAGCCGCCAGCCAAGGGCAGCTAGGCGGCCCGCCGCTGTGGGCTTACTTCTGCCGCTTTCGCTGGTGAGTTGCCTGACTGCAGCCTGGGGAGTACCACCCGAGACGATGGGGCAAGCGTCGGCTCGACAAGGTCGAGGGCCTCGCGTTCGTCCTCCGGTGCATCGTTCCAACCGTTGTAGTCGCACACCATCATGGTACCGTCTGCCTCTGCCAGGACCGCCTGGCGTCTCATCTATTTAGGGAACGCATCGGTCGCCCTTCGCGTTCCCACCTCGCCCCATCGGCCACCCTGGATCGCAGCACTCTTTGATCATGCCGCTCGGGCTGCTCCGGTGCGCTGCCCAGGTCAAGGATGCCAAAGCGAGAGAAGCAAGCGCCATGCCGAGGCCCGGCATCCCAGGACCGAAGATCGCATCCGGCGGATGTGATCACGCGCACAAATGGAGAGTAAGCTGCGCCATCAGGGGCGAGCACGATGTCCCCCGGCGAGGGCAGGGTGCGTCATATGAAGGACCGGAAACTCGAGCGGGGCGCATTTCGAACGGCGGGGCCGTCGTCCACGACAAGCAGGGTGAAGTTTCTGTTACCGTTGTTACCTGGCTCACAGAACGTCCTGGGGTCTTCTCCTAGGCTCTGTCAACAGCCGGCCAAGATAGAGGAGGACGAAGACGAGTAACGCCTCGACGCGCCGACCCACCGTACCGCGCCGCGTACTTGTCGTGGATGACGAGCTCGCCCCGCGGTCTGCCGTGAGCCAGATGGTGAGCGGGATGGGCTACCCGGTACGATCGTGCCGGGGGGGCAAGGATGCGTTGGGATATCTCAAGCGGCATCCGACCGAAGTACGCCTGCTTCTTACTGACGTCACCATGCCTGCCATGGACGGCGGGGAGCTGGCGGAGCGTGCCCTGGCAGCTGTGCCAAAACTCAAGGTCGTGCTAATGGCGGAGCCGTCTGACGGCGCGGCCCAGGGCCTGGTGCGGGCCTACCCGGAGTTTCCCGTGTTGGGGAAGCCGGTCAGTTTCACTGCGCTTCTCGATGTCCTGAGCCATGAACTCGGACCCCCTGAGAGCCTGCCCTCCCGGCCCTGGAAGTCCGATGCCCGCTGGCGGCGCCAGCGAGAGCGGAGCGAATGAGCCGCTAGCCGCAGGCCTGGCCCCCGAGATCTCCATTTTGCAACGTCTCTCGAGCTGTGCTGAGGCAAGGCTCAGCTCCGCTTGACGCGGCTTTATCCAAATCCTATGGTCGCTCTTGTCCCGACCAGCCGCAGCAACAACAAACGCGACGTCGGCGTAGCATGCCTTCCTTCACATGTCACCCGACCCAAGAGCGCCGGGCAGAAGCCCAGGACGGAGGACATGTATGCGTATCATGTGTGAGAGAACCCGAGGTAGTGCGGTCGGCTGCTACCGATTGCCCCGCTGCTGCCGGCAGCTACCATGTTGGGGGCCGGTTGCGGCGAGGAACCCACCAGCACCGATTCTGACTCGGACGAGGAATCGAGCGCGCCACGCGCGTTCAGCCTGGTTCAACGCCCTCACCGGAGAAGAAGGGTCGGACATGTGCTCGGCGTTTGGCACCAATGTCCACCTCCGGCGTCATGAGTACGTCATCCAGTCGGAGTACTCCAACAGAGCCCACGCCTGCACCAACGCGCCGATAAAGTGAGATGAACTCCCCGGCTGGCGGTCCCTCTGGGATCACCGGCCGGGGGCGCGAAGGCCGCTCGCTGGGCGCCCGCCGATGTTGAGCCTCAGCCGTGCGCACTCCGAATTCACGATCCATGTCTCTACAGAACAACGACTTGCCAGCCAGAGATAAACCTATTTCTAAAGCTGCCTTGGAAGCGGCTATGGCGGGAGCAGTGAGGGCTTGATCGGCTTCGCTGGCGCCGTCACAGCGCCTCGCCCGAGTAGGGATTACGATCGCCTAGGTCAGGGTGGCGTTCGCTTGGAGCGAGGGATCCGCACATGGTGGCTATCACACATGGTTCTGAGGCAGCGGCGCTCGACGCCGGCCTCCTGCTGGCCCGACTCATCCTGGGGCTGTCCATCGCAGCGCACGGGGCGCAGAAGCTGTTCGGCTGGTTCGGCGGGGGCGGGATCAACGGAATGAGCGGCTTCCTCGAGGGGCTGGGCTTCAGGCCGGGCAACGTCTTTGTTTTGGCTGCCGGCTGCTGTGAGTTCGGTGGCGGCCTGCTCACGGCGCTGGGCCTCTTGGGACCGATCGGACCGGCGCTGGTGATCATAGTGATGGTCGTTGCCATGATCACGGTGCATTGGAGCAATGGCTTCTTCAACGAGGCAAGGGGAATCGAACTGCCGCTGATCTATTCCGCCGGGGCCGTCGCGCTGGCCTTCGGTGGCCCGGGCGAGCTCTCCCTGGATTCGGCGCTTCGCCTCATGGGACTCTGGGCGCCGTCGACCATCTGGCTGGCAATCGGGATTGCGGTCCTGATGGCACTGCTTGCCCTAGTTGCTCGGGGGCACCCGGCGCACGCCTCGCAGGCGGGCTGATCGATTGCCTGGAGACTCGAGCCGCAGGTTAGCGCGGTTGCTGATCACCGGCAAATTTCGCCGGTTCGGCTCCGTGCAGCGTTTTTCACTCCCCGGCTAAGGCAATGGCATCTTTGGCCTTGGCCCGGGGTCAGCAGCCGGTATGCGGTTTGCTTCGCAATGAGGCATGGCTCGCGCATCCGGCATCCTCGTCTCCAGCGTGCTCGCCTTCGGGCTGGGCCTCGGACTTGTGCTGGTGGGTGGTCCACGGCTGGATCCCGAGCCCTGGCGGGAAGACGACCTGCCTCTGGGCGACACCGCGGTCGTCGCGCGGGCCCAAGTTCTGAGCCGGGACGATCTCACCGACGCCGCCATTGCGGTGTACGACAGCGCCAGTCCGCGGATCTATCTCAATCGCCGGGTCTTCAACCAGGTGGGTCCCAGCCTGGTGGCCTTCCTCCTGACCCACGAGCAGGGTCATCTCGCATATCATCATTCCCGCGAGCGCGGCTTCGGTTTCGGTACCTCGCCGACCCCGTCCTCCACACTGCATCGTTACGAGTTCGCCGCCGACTGCTATGCCGTTCGGGCGCTGCATCGCTCTCGCCCTGATGCCATCGTCGCGGCGGTCCAATTCTTCCAGCACCACCGGGGACAGCACACCGACGCGGACCATCCACCGATGGGCGAACGGGCCGACAGTCTCCTGGCCTGCCTGGGTTCGCTGGCGCCCTGAAAAAGCTCTGAGCTCCCCGCAACACCCCTCCCATTCCCCATAGCGCATATCTGCTCCAGATTTCCGGCACAGCCCACGACGCGCATTCGATGCTTTCAGACGGTCCTGCCGCAGCAACGCAGGTAATCTCTCGCGCACCTGGAGCTCGACGAGTCGGCTTCGTCGAGCGCTACGGGGTAGCGCTGCTCGCCGCCGCGCTCGCGCTCGCCGCACAGTTCGCGCTGCGTTCGCTGGTCTCGCCAACCTTCTATCCCATCTTCCTCGTCGCCGTCGCCTTCAGCGCGTGGTACGGCGGGTTCTGGCCCGGACTGCTCACCATGGCCGTCACCGTAGTGGGCGCGCTCGCCATTCCGGTTACGCCTGGTCCCCCGCTGGATGTGGCCGGTCGGTCCGATATGGTTCGGCTGTTCGTGTTCGTCTTCTCGGGAGTGGTGGTGAGCTGGCTGCTCGCCTCACTGCTCTCGGCCCGCCGGCGGGCGGAGCGGGCCGCGGCGCGCACGGCCCGGGTGCAGGCGCTCAACCTCTCGCTCGCGCCGGCCCTTACTCCGAGAGAGGTGGCGGCGATCATCGTGCGCCATGCAGTGGCTGCCGTGCAGGCGGAGACCGGTGCCATCGCGCTGCTCGCCCAAGATGGGAAGACCCTGGAGCTGGCCCACGCGGAAGGCCTGGACACTGCGCGAGACCCGGAGCAGCGCGCGCGTGAGTCCGCGGGAAGCGGCCCGCTTCGGGATGCAGTGCGCACCAGCAATCCCATCTTCCTCGAATCCGGGGCCGAGCGCCGCGCGCGCTATCCCGATCTGGCGCGCTCCGATTCGCCGAGCGGCTCGCTCGCCGCGCTACCCTTTGTGCCCGATGGAAACCCGATCGGTGCGCTCGAGCTCAGCTTCGCGCATGACCGCCGGCTGGGCGGAGACGACCGCCGATTCATGCTGGTCATCGCAGGCCAAGGAGCCCAGGCTCTGGAGCGTGCCCGGCTCTATGAAGCGGAGCGCTCCGCTCGGCGGCACGCCGAGGAAGCCCGGGAGCAGGTCGCGTTCCTCGCCGAAGCCAGTGAGATCCTGGGTTCCTCGCTCAACTACCGGGAGGCACTGTCGGCCGTCGTACGGCTCATCGTTCCCCGTCTGGCCGACTTTTGCGCGGTCGATGTGGTGGAAGCAGACGGCAAGATGCGCCGCATTGCTATCGCCCACGTCGATCCGGCCAAGGTCGAGGCAGTCTGGGAGATGAGCCGGCGGTATCCCCTGCATCAGGATGATCCGGTACCGCGGGCCATGCGCAGCGGGGAGCCACAGCTCGTCCCGGTCATTCCCGACGCCCTGCTGCAAAGCTTCGCGCGCGATCCCGAGCACCTCGCCCGGCTGCGCGCGTTCGGCCTGCGTTCGCTGCTCATCGTGCCGTTGAACGCCCGGGGCCGCACGCTCGGGGCGCTGACATTCGTGATGGCGGAGTCCGGCCGGGAGTATGGCCGGTCCGATCTGCTGCTCGCCGCCGACCTCGCCCGGCGGGCCGCCATGGCGGTCGAGAATGCTCGCCTGTTCGGGGACGCCGAGACGGCGCTCCAGGCGAAACACGAGACTCTCGCCCTGCTCGATACCGTGTTCGCCGGTGCGCCAGTAGGGCTGGCCTTTGTCGACCGTGAGCTTCGGTTCGTGCGCATCAACGACGCGCTCGCCGCGATGCACGGCGTGCCACCGGCGGCGCACCTCGGCCGAACCTTGGAGGAGGCGCTGGGAGACTACGCCGCCAAGGTCGAGCCTTTCTTTCACCGGGTGCTGAGCTCGGGTGAGCCCGTGCTGGACCAGGAGCTCCGGATGGGCCTGCCGGGTCAGCCCACGGGAGAACGGATTCTGCTGGTAAGCTATTACCCGGTCCATGGGCCGGAGGGCGAGGTCCATTGGGTCGGCGTGGTGGTTCTCGACGTGACCGAACGGAGGCGGGCCGACGAGGCGCTGATGCAAGGGCAGCGCATGGAGGCGATTGCCAAGGTGGCGGGAGGGGTGGCCCACGAAGTCAACAACATGATGACCGTGATCACCGGGTTCAGCGGCTTTCTTGAAGGCGCGATGGCAACCGGCGATCCGCGGCTGGCAGATGTCGCCGAAATCCGCAAGGCGGCCGACCGGGCCGCCGGTATTACCCGGCAGTTGCTCGCCTATAGCCGGCAGCAGCTTCTACAGCCGCGGCCGCTCGACTTCAACCTGCTGGTCCAGGAGTTGTCCGGCGTGCTGGAACGTCTGCTCGGACCCGAAGTCGAGCTTCGACTGAGGCTGGCCCCCGACCTTAGATCGGTGAAGGCGGACCAGTCCCAATTGGAGCAAGTGCTGGTAAACCTCACCCTCAACGCCCGCGACGCGATTCACGGCCCGGGCAGCTTATCAATCGTCACCGATAACGTGACCCTGGATGAGGGGTATGCCCTGCGCTACCCGGGCACCAACATTCCCGTCGGCACCTATGTGCGGGTGATGGTGAGCGACACCGGACAGGGGATGGACGCCGCAATCCGGGCTCGCTTGTTCGACCCGTTCTTCACCACGAAGCCTCCTGGGCAGGGTACCGGTCTCGGTCTGGCCACTGTGTACGGCATCATCAAGCAGAGTGGCGGGTTTATTTGGGTCTACAGCGAGCCCGGCCAAGGAACGACTTTCAAGATTTACCTTCCCGAAGCAACCGAAGAGGTACTCGCTCTGGGCGAATCGCAGGTCCCGCTGGATGTGCCCGGTGGAGTCGAGACCATCCTGCTGGCTGAAGACGAACCTTCGGTGAGACGAATGGTCTGCCGCGCGCTCCGCGGGGGAGGGTACCGGGTGCTGGAGGCCATCAACGGCGCCGAAGCGCTGCAGATCGCGCAGCGGGAAACTGACGCGATTCACCTGGTCGTGAGCGACCTGGTGATGCCGGTGATGGGCGGTCGCGAGTTGGGAGAACGGCTTGCCCAGGTTCGGCCGGGCATTCGGGTGCTGTACATCTCCGGCTACACCGATGACGACGTGATTCGGCGCGGGCTGCTGGTTCCCGGTTCGCCGTTTTTGCAAAAGCCGTTCGAGGCGACGGTGCTCGCGAGAAAGGTGCGTGAGGTGCTGGACGGGACCGCGCAACTTCACGGGGCATAGGGCCGGCATGAACCTGGTGGAGGAGTTCCGGCGCCACCTCGGTCGTCTACCCTTGCCGTCCGGCCGAGCGGTGGTGGCGGTATCGGGCGGCCCCGACTCGATGGCGCTGCTGGATCTCCTGCTCCGCACCACCGACGTCCATCACCTGGAACTCGTCGTAGCCCACGCGGACCACGGCATCGCGCCCGAGAGCGCGACTGTGGCCGCGCGAGTGCGTGAGCTGGCCTCCTCTCTCGGACTGCCCTGCCAAGTCGGCGAGCTGCGCCTCGGGCCGGTTGCCGGAGAAACCCCCGCACGAACCGCGCGCTACCTGTGGCTCGACGGGGTACGAGAACATGCCGGGGCGTCCTGCATTATCACCGCCCATCATGCCGACGATCAGGCGGAGACCGTGCTCATGCGGGCCTTGAACGGATCCGGTCCGGCCGGACTAGCGGGCATGGCTACGATCTCGGGAGCGCTCATTCGTCCGCTGTTGCCGTTCCGGCGGGAGGACTTGGCCCGCTATGTACGAGAGCGTGGGCTTCCGGTGTGGCTGGATCCCGCCAACCAGAACCCGCGGCACCTGCGCTCCTGGATCCGCTGTGATGTGCTGCCGATGCTGCGGCGTCGGCTGCCGGAGATCGATGGGAATCTGCTTCGCCTGGCGCGGCAGGCCGCAGCGGATCGGGCAGCGTGGGATGCTGCGTTAGAACTGCTGCCCGGGCTGAATTTTCGGCGCGAGCCCGACGCGTTTTCCGTTGCTGCGCCTGTGCTTGCGGGCTATGATTCAGCCTTGGCCGGGGCGGTCGTAATGGCCGCAGCGCGACGGGCCGGTTGCCCGATCGGGCTCTCGAGAGCGCAGCGGGTGCTGCAGCTAGCCCGGGCAGGGATCAGTGGTTCAGAGGTACCGCTGGCGCGGGGTTGGAAGGCGGAGCTCTCCTTCGGTCGTCTTCGTCTGGTCCCCCCAAGGATTTCCCCGGTGCGAACGCCGTGGACCCTTGCCGGCGATAGTGGCGAAGGGCGGTGGGGCAGTTGGCGGATCCGCTGGCGGCGGGAAGCTGCTCCAGAGCAACCGGAGTCTTCGGCGCTCACGGCGTGGTTCAGCGCTGATGGTCTCACCGTACGAGGGTGGGTACCGGGAGAAAGGATAAGGCCGTTGGCCCGGACCGGTCGGCGGCGTGTGGTCCGGTGCTTCCAGGAGGCTCGCGTACCACTCAGTCAGCGTGCCGACTGGCCGATCCTCGCCCGCCAGGATGACGTGGTCTGGATCCCGGGCGTCTGCCGGTCGGACGCTCTTCTTCCTGCTCCAGGAACGGAGGCTCTCCGAGTCGATGCTGAGCACGCCTGAGGTTCTCCGCCGCACTGGTGGCCGCGCCGTCAAATCCATCGTCTACGACGCGGATACCATCGCGGCCAAGGTGGGGGAACTGGGAAGCGCCATCACCCAGGCGTATCCCGATGGCGAGCTGCTGGTCCTCGGTTTGCTCAAGGGCAGCTTCATCTTTCTCAGCGACCTGGTGCGAAAGATCGAGCGGCCAATCCAGATCGACTTCCTGGTGGCCAGCTCCTATGGGGATGCGAAGGTGTCCAGCGGGACGGTCCGGCTGCTCTACGATCCGGAAACCCGGCTCGAGGGCAAACATATCCTCCTGGTCGAGGATATTATTGATACTGGGAAGACGCTTCAGCGGCTGACGGTGCTACTAGGCAAGCGGCAGCCCCGAAGCTTGGCGGTATGCGCTCTTCTCGACAAGCAGTTGGCCTCCGAGCCGCGGCCGGAACTCCGGTTCGTTGGCTTCAAGGCACCACCGGCGTTCTTGGTTGGCTACGGATTGGACCACGCCGAGAACTACCGTCATCTTCCGTTCATTGCGGACTTAGAATAAATGGCAGATCGACTTCCGTCCCGACCCCCACGTACCAATTGGGGGAACCTGAGTAAGAACCTGGCTCTCTGGCTGCTCGTGGGACTGCTGGCGCTGGCCCTCTTCCAGATGATGAGCCGCCAGCGGAATCCCACTCAGGAGTTTTCCTATACGGAATTCAGCCGGCAGCTCGATCAGGGCAATGTCGCTCGAGTAGAGATTTACGACGGCAAGCGCCTGGAAGGTGACTTCCGCACGCCGGTGACTCAGGAGGGACGCAACGCGAAGAGCTTCCAGGTGCTGCTCCCGGTCGCCAACAGCGAAGCCTTCGTCAAGCGGCTGGAAGATGCCGGGGTGCCGATCCTGGCCAAGGAGCCCAAGGGTGGGATCACCGCAATCGTCATCGCGGCGCTGCCCTGGATCGTGATTCTCGGGCTCTGGTTCTTCCTGCTGCGGCAACTCCAGGCCGGCGGCAGCCGAGCCTTCGCCTTCGGGAAGTCCAAGGCCAAACTGCTGGCGGGTGACACGCCCAAGATCACCTTTGCCGACGTGGCGGGCGCCGATGAAGCCAAGGTCGAGCTGCAGGAGATCATCGAGTTCCTCAAGGACCCCCAGAAGTTCACCCGGCTAGGCGGGCGGCTGCCCAAAGGCGCGCTGCTCGTAGGCCCTCCGGGGACCGGCAAGACCCTGCTGGCCAAGGCGGTGGCGGGGGAGGCAGGACGTCCATTCTTCTCGATGTCGGGCTCCGATTTCGTCGAGATGTTCGTAGGGGTAGGGGCGAGCCGGGTGCGCGACCTCTTCGAGCAGGGCAAGTCGCACGCGCCCTGCATCATCTTCATCGACGAGATCGACGCCGTCGGGCGGCACCGGGGAGCCGGCCTGGGTGGCGGGCACGACGAACGAGAGCAGACGCTCAACCAGTTGCTGGTTGAGATGGACGGGTTCGAATCCAACGAGGGCGTGATTCTCGTTGCCGCCACCAACCGCCCCGATGTGCTCGACCCGGCGCTGCTGCGGCCAGGCCGGTTCGACCGCCAGATCGTGGTGGACGCCCCCGACGTCCGCGGCCGCGAAGGGATCCTCCGGGTGCATACCCGCAAGATTCCGCTCGCGTCGGATGTGCGGTTAGAAGTGATCGCGAAAGGCACACCGGGTATGGCCGGCGCCGATCTGGCCAACCTGGTCAACGAGGCCGCAGTGCTCGCCGCCCGGCGCAATAAGACCTTGGTGGACATGCAGGACTTCGAGGACGCCAAGGACAAGGTCATGCTGGGCGTCGAGCGGCGGAGCCTGGTGCTTACCGAGGACGAGCGGAAGCTCACCGCGTATCACGAGGCTGGCCACGCCATTGTGGCGATCAAGATTCCGGGCAGCGATCCCATTCACAAGGTCACCATAGTGCCTCGCGGGCGGGCACTGGGCCTCACCGCCTCCCTGCCGGAGGTTGACCGTCACAACTACACCAAGGATTGGCTCATCGGCAGTCTGGCCATGTTCTTCGGCGGCCGAGTGGCGGAGGAAATCATCTTCGGTGCCGACAAGGTCACCACCGGAGCGGGGAACGACATCGAACGCGCCACCGGGCTCGCCCGCCGGATGGTTACCCAGTTCGGCATGAGCGAGCTCATTGGACCGCTGGCAGTGGGGGACAAGGAGCAGGAGATCTTCCTCGGCCGGGAGTTCGCCCAGCGACGGGAGATCTCCGAGCGGACCGCACAGATGGTGGACGACGAGGTGAAGCGGCTGATCGATGAGGCCTACGCCCGGGCGACCATGATCCTCAACGAGAATCGCGAGTTGCTTGACCGCATCGCGCAGGCGCTGCTCGACCGGGAGACCATCGATCGGGAGGATCTCGATCGCCTGGTCAAGAATCTGCCGCTGCCGCCGCGCAGCCTGCCGCCGACCGATTCCGCGGCTGCCCAGACCCCCGTGGCCAAACCGGGCGGCGCCCCGGCTCGCGCTCCTCTCCTAGGCACCCCACCCGCCGAACCCGCCGGCGCGTGAATGTCACGCCCCTCGGCTTCCAGTCGGAGCGGGCGGTGCGCGAGGCGCTCTGCTCACACGGCTGGGAGGCGGGGCTGGCGGAGACGGCGGCACGCGGCCTTCACCCTCTTGCATTCCACCTAACCGGCCTGGAGCCGGGCGCGCTCGAAGCCCTGGTCCGGTTCGCTGGCACGCTGGGACTGGAAGTTCTCACCGGAGATTCCTGGGCAATTCTCGCGGGGCCCCGATCGCGCTTGAGCGCGTTCGCCAGGCCCTGGACCGCACCTGAGCCCCTGAGTGAGATCGCAAGCCGGGTCGGATTGATGCTGCCCGGCGAGACCCCAACCGTGTGGCGCACGGCCCGAGGATTCGTGCCGCTCGATCGTCCGGTGTTGCTGGGAATCCTGAACGTCACTCCGGACAGCTTCAGCGATGGAGGCCGATTCACCCGGCCGGACGCGGCGCTTGCCCAGACCGAACAGCTGCTCACCGGCGGCGCCGCGATGATCGATGTGGGAGGCGAGTCCACCCGACCAGGCCGAACCCAGGATGTGTCGCTGGAGGAGGAGTTGCGTCGAGTGATCCCGGTGATCGAGGCGCTGGTGCGCGCGTTTCCCGCGCTGCTGATCTCGGTGGACACGGTGAAGTCGGCCGTTGCCCGCGCCGCCATCACGGCGGGGGCGGCCGTGGTGAACGACGTGTCGGCCTTTCGGCTCGATCGGGAGATGCCGGCCGTGGTGGCGGGCGGTGGCGCTGGGGTGATTCTGATGCACTCCCGGGGATCCATCCTCGAGGTCGCGTCGTATCGCCACGCGGAGTACGGTGGAGATCTGCTTGGCGCCGTTCTGGAAGAGTTAGGAGCCGCGCTCGCGACCGCTGCTGAGGCGGGCATCTCGCCCGACGCAGTCGTGATCGACCCGGGATTCGGCTTCTCGAAGACGGTCGAGCAAAATATCTTGTTGTTCGATCAGCTTGCCGGTCTGCAGGCTCTCGGTCGGCCGATCCTGATTGGTCCCTCGCGCAAACGGTTCCTGGGAGAAGTGGCCGGGCTGCCGGTGGACGACCGGGACCGGGTGACCGCGGTGGCATGCGCTCTGGCCTACGAGCGCGGGGCACGGTTGTTCCGAGTTCACGCGGTCAGCGCCGCCCGGGAAGCTCTCGCCTTGGCTCAGGCCCTCGGAGGTCCGTAGTGTCGTTCGAGCAGCTGCCGGTGCCGGTTCCCCAATGGCGCGACCTGCTCGAAATCCTGATCGTCGCCTTCGTCATCTATCGTATGCTGCGGTTCCTGGTGGGCACCCGGGCACTGCAGATCGTGTTCGGACTCCTCGTCCTGGCGGCCATTTATCTGGCCGCGTTCCTCCTCAAGCTCTCCATGATCACCTACATCCTTGGGGTGGTCTTCACCTATGGCGCTCTGGCGGCGCTCGTGGTGTTCCAGCCGGAGCTGCGACAAGCGCTCGCGCGGCTGGGTCAGACCAGGGTATTTCGTGTCTTCGGTGCGCCCGAGGTGCCGCTCACCGCTACGGAAATTGCCGAGGCGGTGGAGCGGCTGAGCCGGAGTGCGGCCGGGGCGATCATCGCGGTCGAGCGAGACGTGCGGCTGGACGAGTATCTGGAATCGGGAACCCCGATGCGGGCTACCGTCTCGGCCGATCTCCTCGCCACCATCTTCAGTCCGTATTCACCGCTCCACGATGGCGCCGTGATCGTCCGCGGCGATCAGATCATCGGAGCCGGTTGTATTCTGCCGCTGACCCAGTACCCGGTGAGTGACAAATCACTGGGCACCCGCCACCGGGCGGCACTCGGCTTGTCGGAAGAGACTGACGCCCTGGTCCTGGTCGTGTCCGAGGAGACTGCCTCGATCTCTGTGGCCCACCAGGGCCAGCTTCGACGCCAGCTCTCACCCGACGGGGTCCGGATGCTGCTGGCCGGACAGATCGCTCCCGGTGCTCCGTTGATCGAGCCGGTATCGCCCCCCCAGACGTGACCGTACCCTCCGCCCGGCCGCCCTACGGCGCCGCGCTCGCGGTTGCCGGTCTGGTGCTGGCTGGCTACGTCCTCACGCTCGCGCCGACGGTCACCTTCTGGGACGCGGGCGAGTTCATCGCCGCCGCTCGCACCCTGGGTATCCCTCACCCTCCAGGAACGCCGCTCTTCGTGCTCATCGCGCATGTATGGGCGATGCTGGTGCCCGTCGGCGAGTACGCAGTCCGCACCAACCTGCTGAGCGCACTCCTGAGCGCGATGGGCGGGGGGTTTTTCTTCCTCGTCGCTCACGAGACCCTGGCGGCTGCGACTGCAGGGCTCGAAGCTACCACTGCTCGATGGCTTCGTCTCGGAGGCGGCACGGCGGCCGCGGTGGCCGGCGCGTTCACCTTTACCAACTGGCAGAACTCGAACGAGACCGAGGTCTACGCGGCGGCCACATTCAGCATCGCCGCCATGGCGTGGCTGGTGCACGTCTGGCGCAGGCATCGGGGCACTCAGCGCGCGCCGAGGCTGCTCCTGCTGGTGGTGTACCTGAGCGGAATCTCCATCGGGAACCATCTGCTCGCATTGTTGGCGGGCCCAGCTCTGATGGCCTTCATGGCGACCACGTTGCGGGATCGCCCGGCGGCAGACTCCCGACAACAGCGGGAGGAGTGGGGTCAACTCGCCGTCGTGGCCGGTGTCTGGGCACTGCTGATCGGAACCGGTCTGGGGAGCACGGCCCTGGTGATGGCAGGCGGTCTGTGCTTCGTGGCCGCGGCGGCCTACGCCACACGAGGAGGCGCGGGAGCTTTCGCCTGGCTCAGCCTCCTGATCGCCGGCATCGGGGTTACGCCGTATCTCTACCTCTACCTGCGCTCCGCTCAGCACCCCCCCATCAATGAGGCGGCACCCGCCACCTTCGATGCTCTGCTCGCGGTGATTCGCCGAACGCAGTATCCCCCGCGGACGCCGTTGGATGATCCGACGATGGCGCACGGCCCGGCCAATCCCGGTCGGTCCTTGCAACTGCTCGGGATCCAGCTCCTGGACTATGTCGTGTACTTCGATTGGCAGTGGGCTAAGTCACTGGGTGGAATGATCGGCCCGCTCCCGGTTCGGACGCTGGTAACGCTGGGCTTTGCTACCCTGGGATTGCGAGGCAGCGTGCTCCAGCGACGCGCCGACCGGGCGGCGTGGCGGCTTATGCTGTGCCTCTTTCTGGTCACCGGCCTGGGCCTCGTTGGTTACATGAATTTTCGGCCCGGCTACTCGCGCTGGTACGAGGTCTACCAGAACGCGCGGGACCATGAGGTGCGGGAACGGGACTACTTCTTTGTGGTCAGCTTTATCGTCTGGGGCGTGTGGGCCGGGATGGGGATCGCCGGTCTGATGGCGACTGTTTCAGCGCGAGCCGGATCAGTGGGCTCGAGTGTTCGTCGAGTGGCGCCGGCGATTCTGCTGCTGGCAGCGGCGCCGGTGGCGCTCAATTGGACTCAGGCGTCCCGTCGTCAGAGTGCCGATGCCCGGCTGGCAGCGGACTTTGCCTACGATCTGCTCAACAGCTCCCCACCGTATGGGATCCTTTTTACCTGGGGGGACAACGACACCTTTCCGCTGTGGTGGGCGCAAGAGGTAGAGGGAATCCGTCAGGACGTGACGGTCGTGTGCCTGGCGCTGGCAAACACTGACTGGTACATGCGCCAGCTCCGCGATACTCCGACACGGCCGGTCGACCTCACAACTCTCCCACCGATATGGCGCAGGTCTGTTCCGGCCCGACCGCAATGGCCACTCCACCGGCTGACCGACTCGATGATTGCCACCTCGATGCGGGGCTACGCCGCCCCACGGACGGAGGAGATCACTCTGGGTCCGCTCACTCGGACGCTGCAACAGGGTACTGTGCTCTATCCCAGCGACATTTTGATGTTGAGCCTGGTCCAGCAGAATCTCGGCCGCCGCCCGATTGTTTGGGCGATCACCACCGGCAGGAGCTTCGGGGGATTGGCTCGCTACGTGGTCCAGCAGGGGCTTGGATTCCGCTTAGAAATGGCTGCGCCGGATACCACCAACCCCGCGCTCGATCTGCGCCGCCTCGCGACGGTGCCGCTGGACGTGCCTACCACCGAGCGCCTGGTCTACGACACCTATCGTTACGCCGGCCTGATGGAGCAGGGAACCGGCTCGCTCGAGACCACCAGCGCCGGCATCGCCAACAGTCTGACCTTCCCCTCGGTTCAGCTGGTGTACGCCTATTCGATTCGAGGTGACACGGCCAACATGGAGCGCGCCCTGGACTATGCCAGCCGACTCTCTCCCAACCCAGAGATCCGGGCCACGCTCCAGTCTCTGGCCGAGCCTGCCGCACCGTAGGCTACTCTCTAATTCAAGCGCAACAGCTCACCACGGA
>JBIOUY010000360.1:0-3315 GCA_044867445.1 Gemmatimonadales bacterium | reverse complement strand
GTGCGAACACGAAACGCAACGAGGAGGCTGGATGTAGAAGGTCGGACTCATTGATGCGGTGCTGCATCGGAGATGGAGGGGCCGGTTCTTGGGCCGGTGGTCCTCCGCGGCCGCCCTGCAGGGGGAGGCCGCAAACCGCCGCAAGCTGCTGCGGTCAAGAGCCGTGGTGGTGAGCGTCTGCGGAAAAGTCGCGCCATCGAGCGCGGCAGGTGTGGGCCAAGAAGGCGAGCGCAAGCGATCCACTGACGACGTGTCGAAAGCGTGTACAGACGACATCGAAACCGGGCGGAGTCCGGAGCCTGGGATGAGCCTGGCGGGGGCCTGCTTACTGGCCAGGCGGTGTCCGGCATGGAGGTGGCGCGAGCTTGGTCTGGGCTCTGGTGCGGAACGTGTGAACCTGTCGTCCCGCGCCCGCGAGCGACCAGTGGAGCGGTTGTGGCCTGCGGTCGTTTCGCGGAAGCGAGAACCCCAAGCGGCTGATCCGCGAGGGGGAGAGTAGTGATGCGGGGCACAGGGGCGGACAGCCCCGTGGTAGCGATGAAGCCCGGTAATGCGGGTGGAGCGACGGGGGCTGGTCATCCTGGCTTGCGGGCTGGTCAACCGCGGTGACGCGGGAGGAGCCGGTGAGCGAGCCGAAACCGGACGGCAAGCCGTTTGCGATTTCCAAACGGCTGGTCTGGGAGGCGTGGCGTAGGGTCAAGGCCAACCGGGGGGCCGAGGGGGTCGACGAGGAGTCGATCCAGGCGTTCGAGGAGAACCTGAAGGGGAACCTCTACAAGCTCTGGAATCGGCTGTCCTCGGGGAGCTACATGCCGCCGCCAGTCAAGGCGGTCGAGATACCGAAGAAGTCGGGCGGGTCGCGGATGCTAGGAGTGCCCACCGTCGCCGATAGGGTCGCCCAGACGGTCGCGTACCTGTACCTGGAGCCCGAGGTGGAGCCCGTCTTTCACCCGGACTCCTACGGGTATCGGCCGGGACGGTCGGCTCATGACGCGCTGCGGGTATGCCGGCAGCGGTGTTGGAAGTACGACTGGGTTCTGGATCTGGACCTGAAATCGTTCTTTGACTCGCTCTCGCACTCGCTCGTTCTAAAAGCGGTCGCTCACCACACGAACCTGCGGTGGATCCTGCTCTACGTGGAGCGGTGGCTGAAGGCGCCGCTGCAACTGGAGGACGGCACCCTCAGGCCCAGGGATCGCGGCAGCCCGCAGGGCTCGGCGATCTCGCCCTGCTTGGCGAACATCTTCCTGCACCACGCGCTCGATCTGTGGCTGTCGCGGGAGTTCCCGGACATCCCGTTCGAGCGCTACGCGGACGATGCGATCCTGCACTGCAAGACCAAGGCGCAAGCGCAAGTGGTGCGCGACGCGATCATCGAGCGGTTGGCGCAGGTCGGTCTGGAGCTCAATCTGGACAAGACGCGCATCGTCTACTGCAAGGACTCGAACCGCACCGGCTCGCACGAGCACGAGCAGTTCACGTTCCTTGGGTACACGTTTCGTCCGCGGCTGGCGCGGAGCAAGGCTGGCGTGAACTTCGTCAGCTTCCTCCCGGCGGTCTCCGACGACGCCGCCACGGAGATGCGTCGCACGATCAAGCGCTGGCGGCTTCATCTGCGGAGTGGATCGAACCTCGCCGACCTCGCACTCGAGATCAACTCGACCGTGCGGGGCTGGATCAGCTACTACGGCCGCTTCTACCGGACCGAGCTGATCCGGACTCTCAAGCTCATCAACGACTACCTGGTGCGCTGGGCCATGCGGAAGTACAAACGGCTGCGCCGCCATCCCACGCGGACGACGCGGTTCCTCGCGGCTGTCGCCAAACGGGAACCGAGCCTGTTCGCTCACTGGGCGTGGGGAGCGCCGCCGAGGGTTGGATGACAGGAGCCCGGTGAGTCGAGAGGCTCACGCCGGGATCTGTGAGCGCCGGGGGGTGAGATCCCCCCGGCGACTCGACCAGTGCCGGGCAGAGCGCGCTCAGTGGGTTGGACCGTGTGCGCCGAGTGGCACGAACGGACAGAGAAGCGCGGTTCACGGCGCTCCTGCACCACGTTGACGTCGATCGCCTGCGGGCGGCCTACTGGGCGCTTGAGCCCAAGGCCGCGCCGGGGGTGGACGGGGTGACGTGGGTGGATTACGGGCGGGACCTGGAGGACAACCTCCGGGATCTCCATGCCCGGGTCCACTGCGGGGGTTACCGGGCGAGGCCGTCGCGGAGGGTGTTCATACCGAAGCCCGACGGGCGGCAGAGACCGCTCGGGGTCGCCTCGCTCGAGGACAAGATCCTCCAGCGGGCGGTGGTCGAAGTGCTGAACACCATCTATGAGGCGGACTTCCTCGGCTTTTCGTATGGGTTCCGGCCGGGTCGCAGCCCGCATCAGGCGTTGGATGCGCTCGCGTTCGGGATCCAGCGAAAGCGCGTGAATTGGGTGCTCGACACGGATTTCCGTGAGTACTTTTCCAGCCTTGACCATCAGTGGCTGGAGAGGTTCCTTGAGCACCGGATCGCGGACAGGAGGGTCCTGCGGCTGATCCAGAAATGGCTCAGCGCAGGGGTCATCGACGACGGGACATGGACGCAGGCCGACACGGGGACGCCGCAGGGAGCACCGCTCTCACCGCTCCTGGCGAACGTCTACCTGCACTACGTCCTTGACCAGTGGGCCCACCAGTGGAGACGCCGCCACGCGCAGGGCGAGGTGATCATCGTGCGCTGGGCGGACGACTTCATCGTCGGCTTTGAGCATCGAGGCGATGCCGAGCGGTTCCAGGCCGATCTTCGCGCACGGCTGGCGAGGTTCGCGCTGGAGCTGAACGCCGAGAAGACGCGCCTGATCGAGTTCGGACGGCTCGCCGCCCGGGAGCGGCGGGCACGTGGCCTCGGTCGGCCGGAGACGTTCGACTTCCTCGGCTTCACGCACATCTGCGCGAACACCAAGAGCGGACGCTTCAAGCTCAAGCGCATCACGAGCTCAAAGCGGATGCGGGCGAAGCTACGCGAGGTCAAGACCGAGCTGATGCGACGTCGGCATCTGCCCGTCCCCGAGCAGGGCCGATGGCTAGGAAGCGTGGTGCGTGGGCATCTCGCCTACTACGCCGTGCCCGGCAACGGCAAGGCGGTCAACGGCTTCCGGTTCGTGGTGATCCGGCACTGGCACCGGGCGCTTCGGCGTCGCAGCCAACGCAGTCGCCTGAACTGGAAGCGCATGCTCCGCCTCGCGCAACGGTGGCTCCCGCCGGTCCGGATCTTGCATCCCTGGCCTGACGCGCGATTCAACGCTCGTATCCAAGCCAGGAGCCCAGTGAGTTAACG
>JBIOUY010000359.1:0-9593 GCA_044867445.1 Gemmatimonadales bacterium | reverse complement strand
CCCAATCCGATTCTGGTGGCGTCGGGCACGTTTGGTTATGCCCGTGAGATGGTCGGTCTGGTCGACGTCGGACGGCTCGGTGGCATTCTGCCGAAGACGATTACGGCCCAGCTGCGGACCGGCAACGCGCCTTGGCGGACGATCGAAACGGCAGCAGGGATGCTCAACTCGATCGGCCTCGACAACGACGGGATCGAAGCGTTTATTGCCCACCATCTGCCCTATTTGAGCGGGCTCGGTGTGCCATCACCAAGGAAGGCTCCAAGTTCCTGGTCTTCGGCGGCACTCGTCTGGAGCCGGCCCGGAATCTCAATCCCGAGGCCTTCACCGCCATCGACAAGACTCAAAACACCTCGATCACCCTGCCGCGAACCGACAAGAAGTACAAGATCATCTCCCGCCAGAGTCCCAGCTTCCTGGGCGCCGGAGTCACCGACGATGGCAAGGTCAAGGGCACGGTGGAAATCGCCCAGCCCGAGGAGTTCTGGTCGGCATCCAAGTATCTGATTCTGGTTCAGGATTGAGTCTGACCAAAGCGCTTGGCTCAGCTGAACCCAACGGCCACCTTCGCGGTGACCGTTGTCGTTTCAGGGAGGCGAGGAGGAGCGTGGCATAATTCCAGTCAGCTGGTCAAGTCGTAAGTACCTGCGCGGTTGGATGTTGAATTTTAATTGTCAACAATCTCTACATTGCATGAGGAAAACTTGGCGCGTAAAAACGCGGGCCGGAGCCAAGACCCGCTGCGGGTGACCTGCGACACAGGCCAACCCCGATCACCGCCTGACATTGAACCCTCGCCCTCGCCCAGCGGCGGGCGCGCTTACTCGGAGGTGATCAGTGCGACCAGTCATACTGACAACGCTCATCGTCACCCTCGCCACTCTCACGGGCTGTACCAAGACCCGCGAGGGAGAGTATGAGATCCGGCGGCCGGTCGTCGGGAGCAAGACCGATACCGTCAAGGGGCCGATCATAGAGACTGGGACCGTCAAGGACACCATCACAGTCCCGAAGGTGACGACCGAGAAGAAGGAAGTGACTCTCCCCAAGGTGAAGGTCAGGCGTCCGCAGTAGTCCCATCGCGTTCGCCCGGCTTTTCTGCGCCGGGTATATTGGAGCCGCCCGGCCCCGGCCGGTTGTCGGCTCCGGTCCCCTGAGCGAACGCGAGCGCGGGAGTCCCAGTCATGAGGCTGAGGTCCTGGCTCGCCATCGCCACGGTGATGGCGGGCCTGGTGCGGACTGCCGTGGCGCAGGGCCTAACCGCCATTCGGGCCGGTGGCCTGGTCGACGTGGAGCAGGGCGAGATCCGGCGCGATCAACTCATTGTGATCCGCGGCAAGCGGATTGAAGCGATTCAACCGGGCTCGGCCAAAGTCCCTTCCGGTGCCCGCGTGGTGGACCTCTCCCGTTATACTGTCCTACCGGGTCTGATCGACTGTCACACCCATCTGATCGGCGAGCTGCAGTCGGCCAACGTGCTGCTCCCATTGGAGCGGTCCGAGGCACAGGAGGCGTTCAGCGGGGTGCGCAACGCTCAGGCGACGCTCCTGGCCGGCTTTACCACGGTTCGCGATGTCGGGAGCTATCGGGCGTTCGTGGACGCCGCCCTTCGAGATGCCATCAACGACGCCACCGTCATTCGGGCCCCGGATGAAAGTGGCGGGCGCGTACGTCACCGTCTCGACTGGCGGAGGTGAGTTGGTCGGGGCAGCGCCGGACGCAACCCTTCCGGCCAGCTTTCGCTTCGGCGTGGCCAATACAGCAGATCAGGTGCGGGAGCGGGTGCGCGCATTACTCAATGGCGGCGCCGACTTCATCAAGGTCATCGCCACCGGAGCCGTCCTCACCCGGGGGACCAAGCCCGGCGTTCCCGAGTTCACCGAGCAGGAGATTCGGGCAGCCGTGGAACAAGCCGCCGATTACGGGACCTTCGTCGCCGCCCATGCTCACGGTACGGAGGGAATCAAGCGCGCGGTGCGGGCCGGCGTCCGGTCCATCGAGCACGGCTCGCTGATGGACGATGAGGCCATCCGGCTTATGAAGCAGCGAGGAACCTGGCTGCTGGCGGACATCTGGAACGGGGACTACATCGACAGCGTAGGGCAAGAGCAGAAGTGGCCCGAGGAGGTGCTCCGCAAGAACGCCGAGACCACCGAAACGCAGCGGGCCGGGTTCCGCAAGGCGGTCGCGGCGGGGGTCAAAATCGCCTACGGTACCGACAGCGGTGTCTCCCCCCACGGGCTGAACGCGATGCAGCTTCCTTACATGGTCAAGTATGGCATGACCCCGATGCAGGCGATCCGGTCGGCCACCATCTCGGCGGCGGAGCTGATGCAGTGGCAGGACAGCGTCGGGTCGATCAGCCCCGGCAAGTATGCCGACATCATCGCCGTCGAGGGCGACGCGCTGGCGGACCTGCGAAGCTTTATGAAAGTAGGATTTGTGATGAAGGGCGGCGTGGTGTACAAAGCGCCGTGATGGTGCGAGTTCAGGTTTCGAATTCACCGCAGAGGCACAGACGACACAGAGAACCACAGAGAAAAGCAGGAACTATGTGGGTGTGCTGTTCACCATCCATCAGTTCTCCGTATCCTCTGTGTCCTCCGTGCCTCTGTGGTAAACAGCCGCAGGAGCCCAATGTGCAATTGAGCCGTATGACGCTCGTGGTCGGTTTGGTGCTGGGTGTGGCGCGCGGCGTGGCAGCCCAGCGCGCCGTCTCGATCGACGACCTGTACCGCCTGCGCCACGTGAGCGATCCCCAGGTCTCCCCCGATGGCGGATGGGTCTCCTACACCGTGACGGTGCCGGACAGCATCCATGACCGGACCGACAGCGACATCTGGATGACCAGCTGGGATGGGTCCCGGACTCTTCGTCTCACCTGGACTCCCGGGAAAGAGCACGCGGCCCGCTGGAGCCCCGACGGCCGCTTCCTCGCCTTTCTCACCGCGCGCGACGATAAGCACGAGGCCGACCAGATCTGGTTGCTCGATCGCGGCGGGGGAGAGGCGGAGCGGATCACCGATCTCCCCGGCGGAGTTTCCGATTACACCTGGGCTCCCGACAGCAAGCGACTGACCCTGATCGCGAGCGACCCGGACTCGAATGCCATTGCCCAAGAGAGCGACACGGTGTTGGCGAAGCGTCGCCCGCCCATTGTCATCGATCGTCTCCAGTTCAAGAAGGACGAGGTGGGATATCTGACCCATCGGCACGACCACCTCTATCTGTTGGATCTCGCCAGTCGCAAGCCGGAGCTCATCACCCCGGGCGACTACGACGAGTTATCCCCTGCCTGGTCTCCCGACAGCCGCTCCATCGCGTTCGTGAGCAAGCGCCGGCCGGAAGCCGACCGAGACAACAATTGGGACCTCTACCTGGTGGAAGCGAGCGCCGGTGCCACGCCCAGACAGCTCACGACCTTCACCGGACCGGACATGGATCCGGAGTGGGAGAGCCGGGCACCCTCGTGGAGCCCCGATGGAAACCTGGTGACGTACATGCAAGGCGGGCGCAACGAACTGATCTACTATGCCGGACAGAAGGTGGCGGTCGTGCCGGCCGCCGGGGGACCGGCTCGGCTGCTCACCGCGTCTCTCGATCGGAACCCGCTATCGCCCACGTTTTCCTCGGACGGCGCATCGGTGCTGTTCCTGTTGGAAGACGACCGGGTCTACCATCTTGCCCGAGTCCCAGCGGCGGGCGGGCCGGTCGAACGACTGGTCGAGGGGCGTCGGACGATCACCGATTTCTCGGTTGGCCCGGGTGGCAAGATCGCGGTCCTCACCAGTACGCCGGCCACACCGCCCGAGATCTACGCGGTGGAGGGGAAGGAGCTCAGGCAGATCACCCACCAGAACGATGCCTGGCTCGCCAGTGTGCGGCTCTCACCGGTGGAGGAGATTTCCTTCAAGAGCAAGGACGGAACCGAGATTCACGGGTTCCTGGTGAAGCCAGCTGACTACCAGCCCGGTGTGCGATATCCCACCATCCTTCGGATCCATGGCGGCCCGGTCTCGCAATACGTCAACGACTTCGATACTGACTGGCAGATCCTTGCCTCGGCCGGTTACGTCGTCATCGCCGCGAACCCCCGGGGCAGCTCGGGTCGAGGCGAGAAGTTCTCCACCGCGATCTGGGCGGCATGGGGCCAGAAGGATGGCGACGACGTGCTCGGCGCGGTGGACTACGCGGTGGCGCGGGGAATTGCCGATCCCGCTCGGTTGGGTGTGGGCGGGTGGAGTTACGGCGGCATCCTGACCAATGAGGTGATCGCCCGCGACCAGCGATTCAAGGCGGCGACCAGCGGTGCGGGGCAGGGGAACGCGCTCGCTGGATACGGGACGGATCAATACGTCCGAGAGTACGAAGCCGAGCTGGGCCAACCCTGGAAGAAGCCGGACGTCTGGATGCGGGTGTCCTACCCCTTCTTCCATGCCGACCGCATTGTCACGCCGACACTCTTCCTGTGCGGCGACGAAGATTTCAACGTGCCGCTGCTCAACTCGGAGCAGATGTACCAGGCACTCCGGAGCCTGGGCCGGCAGACCCAGCTGGTGATTTACCCCGGCGAGCACCACGGACTCAAGCGGCCGAGCCATGTGCGGGATCGCCTGGAACGGTATCTCGCCTGGTACGGCAAGTACCTGGCGCCGGCCCAAGGCTCGGCAGCCACCCGGTGAAGCTCGCCGCGGTCGGCGCTCTCCTCGGAAGCGCTCTTCTCTTTCGATGAGGACATCGCCGAGTTCGCCTGGTTTCCCGACGGAAAGCACATCCTCTTCGCGGCCAAGGCCCCCGAACCAGATTCCGCCGCGGCAGCGCCACGGACCCGGCCGCTCGTAATCACCCGCACGCAGTTC
Organism: Gemmatimonadales bacterium; assembly: GCA_044867445.1. Lineage (GTDB taxonomy): Bacteria > Gemmatimonadota > Gemmatimonadetes > Gemmatimonadales > GWC2-71-9 > CAVVWJ01. The sequence goes on along the minus strand of JBIOUY010000359.1, from coordinate 4,734 downwards.
AAGGCCGATGGCGAGGGCTATCTCGATGGGCGGCGCACCCATCTCTTGGGTCGTAGACCTCACCAGCGGGACCGTCAACGCCCTCACCACCGGTGACTACGATGAACGAGAACCGGAGGTGAGCCCGGACGGCCTCTGGATCGCCTTCGTCTCCAATCGGACGCCGGGTTTCGCTGCGGCCTTTGGCGTGGACGATGAGCACCACGACTGGATGGTGCAGTGGGGCGGGCCCCCCTGGCGGGTACCGCGGAAGTACCATAGCATGTCACCAATCAACCACGTTGCGCGGGTCCGAACGCCCACCCTCTTCTTCCATGGGGGACGCGACCAGCGCTGCCCCGTGGGAGAATCGGAGCGGATGCACCTGGCGCTGCGGCTGGAAGGGGTCGAATCGAAGTTGGCGATCTTTCCGGAGGAGAGCCACGAGTTCGACAACGCGGCGAGTGCGTATCCGGAGCGCCTGCGCCTCATCATGGACTGGTTCGATGCTCACCGGCGCTGAGCGTCAGGGCGCCATGTAACTGGGAGTTCCGATGCGCCACGTCCGGGCGTCAATCGCCTGGGTGCTGCTGGCGAGCCTTACCTTCGCGGGTTGTGCCTCGCATTCCTCGAAAAAGACCGAACCCTCACCGGGGCTCGACGCGGAGCTCTCGCTCGAAGTGGAGAACCACAACTGGAGCGACGTGGTGATCTACCTCCTCCGGGGCGGTCAGCCGGAGCGGCTCGGGATGGTGACGGCCCACAGCACCAGTACCTTCGTGTTTCCCTATCGCCGGCTCGGCGCGAGCGGCAACTCCCGCCTGAGCGCCTATCCTATTGGCGGCGGGTCGGCCTTCAATAGTGAGACCCTGCTGGTGCAGCCGGGGCAGTCGATCAAGTGGACCTTGGAGACCGACCTGAGCCGGTCGAGTTTGGTGGTGTACTGAAGTCAGAAGTGAGAAGTGAGGAGCAATCCTCATCCCGAGCCCTTCGGCTGCGCTCAGGGCAGCCTCCGCGAGGGAACTGCTTGGGCCTATGTCACGTGCGGAAGGTGTATTCACCTTCCCGGTTGGAGGTCTCGATTAGGCTGGTCCCGGTCAAAATGACCCGGGCGGCCTCGAGCGCCTGGCCGGTCGCCTGATCGGTGACCTTGCCGCTGATGGTTCCATTCTGAGCCAGAACTGGAGTCGTGGCGGCCCACATCAAGGCGCTCGCTAAGAGGCCGCTGCTCCGCTTACGAAGGCAAGCTCTCATAGTCTTACTCCTCGACGTCGGGCAAAACAGTCGGGCGATGTATTGGAAGGAAGGCACGCCGCCGCGGTACTGAGACCGGCTCGGGCGAGCCCTGCGCAATGTGCAGAGCGCCAGGCCGCTTGTCAAAAGGGACAAGATCACTACGGCTTGACGTGTGTATCGGTGTCGGGTATCTAGGTAGCAGTCGCTCCCGCCCGTGCTATGACCTGCCGTGCGTACCACACTGACCCGGAGGTCGCGTGAGACCATCCTTAGTGTGCTCCCTCGCCGCCAGTTGCTTCCTGCTCTCCACCGTCGCCGTACCTCTGACCGCTCAAACGGGAACCGTGCGAGGCACCGTATCGGACAGCACCGGTGCCGGACTCGCCAATGCCACCGTCAGCGTCGAAGGGACTAACCTTCGCAGTGCGACCGGTGGCGGGGGCACATACGAGATCAAGGGAGTTTCCCCCGGCAGGCAGACCATCCGGGTACGCCTGATCGGCTACGAAGCAGCGAGCGCCGCGGTGACCGTTCCCGCCGGCGACGTCGTTCAACAGGACTTCACCCTCGCCCGGAGCACAGTGCAGCTCGCGCCGATCAACGTGGTGGTCGGCTCGCGTGCGCGGCACACGGCGGCGGAGGAGCTGGCTGTGCCGGTGGACGTGATTCCGGCGGAGCGGCTGCAGCAGCAGGGGAGCCGAGAGACCAGCGTGATCCTGCAGCAGGTCTCCACCTCGATCAACTTCCCTCGACAGGCGATCACCGACGCGGGTGATATCGTGCGGCCCTTTACCCTGCGGGGCTTGAGTCCGGACCACACGCTGGTCCTGGTCAATGGTTGGCGCCGGCACCAGACCGCACTGGTGAACAACTTCACCTACGGGATGGGCGCGGGCTCGAGTGGGGTGGACCTCAACGCGCTGCCCTCCAGTGCCATCGATCGAGTCGAGGTTCTGCGCGACGGCGCCTCGGCCCAGTATGGGTCGGACGCGATCGCCGGGGTGGTTAACCTGGTCCTCAAGGACGGCGCTGTCTCGCCCTTCGTGAACGGAGACGTGGGGCGCTACACTCCGGACAACTATGCCGATGATGGGACGACGATCAACGTGGGGGGTGGCTGGGGCATCCCGGTGGGCCGCGGCTCCGTCGGTCTGTTCGGCGAATTCCGCGACCGGCAGCAGGCCAACCGGGCCTTCGCCGACACGTTCGAGGATGCCGGCACCGGCGTCCCCGACTCGATCAACGCCCAGGGGGAGGTGGTCCAGAAGCGGAACCCTGTAGACCAGCCGAACCACTTCTGGGGCGACGGCACGGAGAAGGACGTTCTCACCTTCGCTAACCTGCGGATCCCGGTAAGCCAATCCGGAAACACGGAGTTCTACAGTTTCGGCGGGTACAGTCACCGGGACGGAACCGGACATGGGTACCGGCGCTGCGCCGTCGACTGCGCCAGCTTCATTACCGGCCGCAACTGGCCCGAGCTCTATCCCTTTGGCTTTCTACCCGCGATTACCGGCACGGCCACCGACTACTCCGTCGCCGGTGGGCTCCGCGGCGTGGTCCGAGGGTGGAACTACGAGCTCGGCGCCGAGTTTGGGCACAATGATTTCGACTACAACATCAGCAATACGCTGAACACCTCCCTGGGGCCGTGTCTCGACCTCGACCCGTCGGTCTGCACGTCGCCAGCGCCGGGACCTGACGGGGTGTCCGGAACCGCCGACGATCCCAACATTCCGAACCAGCTCTCCTTCTTCGCCGGGCGAGTGCTGCGCGAGGAGCTGGTGACCGCGCTCAACCTCGCCCGGCCGGTGAATGTCGGCCTTCCGGCCCCGCTCAATCTCGCCTTCGGTGTGGCCTTCCGGCGGGAGCGCTACGCCATTCGGCAGGGTGAGCTCGCCTCCTTCATCGATGGAGGGCACCTGCCGTCCGACAGTGCCGGGGCCGACGGAATTTTCGGGACGGATGACGACGATCTGCACGCGCCCGCAGGGTCCCAGGTCTTCGCCGGGTTCAACCCGAATGACGCGACCGACCAGCATCGGACCAACGTCGGCCTCTACGGCGACGCCGAGACGAAGCTCACACCCGAGCTCCTGGGCGACGTGGCGGCGCGATTCGAGCACTACAGCGACTTCGGCTCCCGGCTCACCGGCAAGGGGGCGCTGCGGTATCAACCCTCGCCCCGGGTGACGCTCCGCGCGTCCGCTGGCAGCGGGTTCCGCGCTCCCGGCCTGAGCCAGGCCTTCTTCAGTAAGATCGTGACCAACGTGATCGGAGGGCAGGTCGAGGAAGTGGGCGTCTTCCCTGTGGGCAACGCCGCCTCACTCGCGCTCGGCTCCAAGCCCCTGCGGGACGAGACCTCGTTCAACTTCAGCGGCGGCTTCGCCGTGACGCCGGTCGAAAACCTCACGCTCACCGCCGACTACTTCAACATCCGGATCAACCATCGGATCCTCCTCGGCGCCACCTTTGATGATGACACGACCCTCGCGATCCTGGCGGATGCGGGCATTACCGGTGTGAGCGGGGTGCAGTACTTCACCAACGGGCTCAAGACGCGGACCCAGGGGCTGGACGTCACCGCGAATCTGCGCGTGCCTACGGGATCCAAGGGCACGCTGGAGCTCAATGCCTCGGCGAACTACACCAAGAACAAGATCCTCCAAGTCGATTCGCTGCCGGAGGTGCTGCGGGCGAGGCACTCGACCGAGCCGGGACTCCTCGACTCGGTGACGGTTATCGGGATCGAGGAGGAGCGTCCAAACTGGCGCGGCACCCTCCAGGCCAACTGGACCAGCGGCCGGTTCAATGCTCTGGGGCGAGCCTCGTACTACGGCAAGTTTTCTTCCGCTCAGCCCGGCTTCTGCGATCTCTGCCGCGAACGCTATGGGGGCAAGGGACTGGTAGACGCCGAGATCGGCTATCGGTTCAATTTCGTGAATCTGGCGTTCGGGGTGCGGAACCTGTTCGACACCTTCCCGGACCGGCCGAGCTCGTCAGTGATAGTGGACGAGTTTGGCGACACCTCGAAGGACTTCAACAGCAATTTCGGCACGTTTCCGTGGGCCGCGGCCTCGCCGTTCGGCTATGATGGCCGATTTGTGTATGCCAGGACGGAGGTGACGCTGGGGTGGTGAGGCGGATGGTAAAGCGGGCGGACGGTGAAGAGGCGGACGAAAGAGAGGCGGACACTACAGAGGCGGACGATCAAGAGGCGGACGGTACGCAGGCGGACCCGACAGAGGCGGACGGTCCGCCTCTTTACCGCCCGCCTCCTTTCTGTCCGCCTCGGTTCTTTCCGCCCGCTTCATCTTCCGCCTCTTCACCTTACGTCTTAAGATTCCCGACCCACCATGTCCGCAACCTACGATCTCATCGTGATCGGTGGGGGCCACAACGGCCTCGTCACCGCCGCCTATCTCGCCCGCGCGGGCCTCAAGGTCCTGGTGCTCGAACGCCGCGAGGTGCTGGGCGGAGCCTGTGTCACCGAGGAGGTCTGGCCGGGATATAAGGTCT
>JBIOUY010000358.1:0-2167 GCA_044867445.1 Gemmatimonadales bacterium | reverse complement strand
CACCGCCATCGGGAGCAGGAAGCGCTCGACGCCCTGGCGGAATATCTCGCCTCTAGCCGGGTGATGCTTCACCTGACCCAGCTCAGGCGCGCCGGCACCTACGCCCTGGAGCTGGCCGGCCGCCTGGCCCAGCGAGGCTGGATGGTGTCGGAGGCCCGGACGGGCGAGTGCCCCTTCGTCGACCTCTGCTCGCGTTCCTGGGAGGCTTACCTCGCCTCGCTGGGCCCTAATCACCGCGCCAACTTCCGGCGGCGGCTCCGAAGAGCTGAGAGGGAGCACAAGCTCGAGTTCGTCCAGGTGCGGTCCGAGGAAGAGCGGCGGGACGTGCTGGCGAAGCTCTTCGTGTTGCACGACCGACGTTGGGGGAACCGGGGCGGGTCAAATGCGTTTCATGCCCCCGCCCTCCGGTCTTTCCACGAGGAGCTCAGTCAGCAGGCCCTCCGCCGTGGCTGGCTGAGGCTGTTTCTTCTGTCCCTCGATGGAGCGTCGGCAGCATCCCTCTACGGGTTCCGCTACGGCCGGACCTTCTACTACTACCAGTCTGGGTTTGACCCCGCCTATGCGTCACACGGCGTGGGCACCCTCGCCATGGGTCTTTCCATACGGAGTGCAACGGAAGAGGGCGTCGACGAGTTCGACCTCCTGCATGGTGACGAGCCATACAAGCGCCTTTGGGCACGGGGCACCCGTGACCTGGGGCGGCTTGCGCTCTATCCACGGCACGCGCGCGGGTTCCTCTATCGGGGGTCGTGGGAGCTGAGCAGGGCTTCTCGGAAGATCGTGCGGCGCCTGCTGCCGAAGCAGGTAGCCGACAGGCTCGCCGCAGGAGTCGCGCTGGAAGCCTGGAGAACCCTGTAATGGCGCTCGGCTCGATCCGCAGCCTGATCAAGACCGGCGTGGCCGGCGCGCTCCACCCCACTGGAGCTGACAGGCTGATCGGCAAGATGCTCACCGGCTTCCGGCACGTGCCGCTGGTGATCTGCTATCACCGGGTCGTCGAGGATTTCCGCGCAAGCGCTCGAAGCTCGATTCCCTCGATGCTGACGAGCCGGCGCATGCTGGAGCAGCATCTCGACTGGATCGGAAGCCGGTACCGCTTCGTCACGCTCGATGAGATCGGCACCCGGCTGGAGAGCGGCCGAGAGTTCGACGAGCCGGTGGCCGCCATCACTTTCGACGACGGCTACCGGGACGCGTACGACCACGCCTTCCCGCTGCTCCAGCGGAAGGGAATCCCCGCTGCGATCTTCGTCGTGTCGGACGTGGTCGGCACGTCGCACCTCCAGATCTTTGACAGGCTCTATGCAGTTCTGTCGCGTGCATTCGAGGAGGGTCGTCATGGCCAGCGCGCGCTCATACGGGCGCTCTCCGGTCCCGACGTCGCCTCGCCCCCGGTCGAGCTGAAGCTGATTGATCACCTCGGCGCGGATCCCCTGGCGGCAGCGAGCTTCCTCCTCACCGTGTTGTGCCGGGCCCAGATCCAGGACCTCCTCCAGGCCCTGGAGGAGGAGATCCGACTCGCTCCCGACAGCCTCGAGGGCCTTCGCCCGCTGACGTGGGAGATGGTGTCCAGGATGCAGCGGGCGGGCGTGACGATCGGCTCTCACACGAAGACTCACACGCTCTTGACGTCCGAGAGCGGGCCGGTGGCGCTGGAGGAGATCGTCGGGTCACGCGATCGGCTGCAGCAGCGACTCGGCATTCCCATCGAGCACTTCGCCTACCCGGACGGACGGTTCGACGCCGGCGTGCTCGGCATGGTGTCGGAGGCCGGCTATCGATTCGCCTATACCATCTGCCGGCACCGTTCCGCCGACCGCCCATGGCTGACCATCTCGCGTCAGGTTCTCTGGGAGAGGTCGTGCCTGAATGGGCTCGGGCGGTTTTCTCCCGCCGTCATGAGCTGTCATGCTCACCAGGTCTTCGAAGTCACCCCTCGGTGCCACAGGAACCACCGCGGCGGCGAGACAGGAGAGCCGGCGGCCACGCCCGGAGGCGGGAAGTCGGAAGGGTCCGGCGCATGACGGAGCGCGGGACGATGGAGACGGCCTTCCGGCCGGTCGCGCTGTTGATGTCGGGGCGCATCCTGGCGTTGGCGGCAACCATGTGCATCCCGGTGGCGCTCGCGCGCCTCTTCGATCGGACCGAGTTCGGCACGTACAAGCAG
>JBIOUY010000357.1:0-3657 GCA_044867445.1 Gemmatimonadales bacterium | reverse complement strand
TGAGTCCGTACCGTTGCGCGAAAACAGCGATGAGATACGGCGCAGTCTCGAGATACGGTTTGTGGGCATCGGTGCCCAGCGGCGCCAATGCTGCCAGCCAGTCCGCCGGGGCCGTCGCGTAAAACTCCGCCTCGGCACGCTCGGCCGCTTCCCGGATGCGGCGTTTGACCGTCGGCTCGGTGACCACTACGAAGTGCCACGGCTGCAGATGGGCCCCACTCGGAGCGGTGCCTGCGGTCTCCAAACAGGCTTCGATCACGGCCCGCGGGACCGGTCGGTCGCTGAAGTGCCGGGTCGTGCGGCGGCGTTGCATCTCAGCGAGGAACGCGCGGCTCCGCGCTTCCATCTCGGCTTCCGGGTACTCGCGGTAGCCGCGGAGGGGCTCAAAGGCCGCGTCAGGGAACGTCCGCATATCGGATCCTCACTTGCTGGGATCGATTGCACTTTTGAGACGGCGCTCGAGCGTGCTACAACTCCACCAGGCCCCAGAGCGCCGCCGTCGCCAGCTCGATGCTGTTGCCCGCGGGATCCCGCAGATAGAGCGAGTATCCACCCTGAGGCCAGTGCACCTCAGCCTCGATCGGTACCTGCTGAGCCATCAGGTGCGCCTGCCACCGCTCGATGTCGCGCTCCGGCAACCGGAACGCCAGGTGGCCCGGACCATGGGCGCCGTGCGGCGGAACCGGCGGCCCACCAGTCGGAACGGCCGGGTCGGCCGTGGCATCCGGGTTGAACAGCAGGACCATGCCCTGCCCGCAGCGCAGGAATACGTGCCGCCCGGGTTGCCGGGAGAGCACTTCAAGCCCGAGCACCTCGCAATAGAAGCGCTCCGCCGCATCCAGATCGAGGCAGTACAGGGCACTCTCCAGCACGCTCGGGGGATGCAGTGGCGCAGCTGGCATTGGCACAATCTCCGGCCTGCGTCTAGGTCTCAACCTGCCCGGCTTCGACGTTCGTCGTGTGGCGGCATGAGGTGAGAAACTGGCCATAGCGGTCAGCGCTGAACCCAATGACCAGATCCCGACCGTGGGCTAACACCGGAACCCCGACCCCGCCGCTCAGCTCCCGCCACTCCCGCAGCACCTGCACGTCCTTAGTGATGTCGAACGCGTCGAAGGGACATCCGTGCTGCTGGAGCCAGTCCTTTGCCTCGACGCAGTAAGGGCAGCCCGGCTTGGTGAAGAGGCGAATGGCGGACATGCGGACGACTCCTTCCATGATAGCGGGTGCGACACCAGTGCTCGTGTTTCACAATGCTCGGTGAGTGGCGGCTCTCACGCTTCGCCGGCGGCAGCGCGGCGCGCCTGGGCCAGATAGGCCGGCTCCAGTTGCATCAGGCTCGCGAGCTTGCGGACCAGATGGGTCTCGTGATCACTCAGCTTGCCGTCAGCCAGGATCACGCCCCACATGACCTCGGCGAGCACCATCTTCTGCCCCAGGTCGTACTCCGCAGCGATGAGACGGGTAAACTGGAAATGATCCAGCGACTGGGCTCGCTCGGCCTCGGCCAGGCGCAGCAGCTCCTGGCTCGTCCCCTCGTCCAGCCCAAAGTGCCGCACCAAAGTACGCTCGATGTGCTCCTGCTCCGCAGCACTGAACTCACCGTCGGCGTGACCCAACTCGAGCAGGAGGGCACACGCCGCCAGCTGGACCCGGCTGGGCCCGCTCCGCGTCCTTGTCTCTGCCCGTGGGGACGAGGCCCCCACGAGGCGGTCACTGACGAACCGACGAATGGCATCGAGCACATTCCCTCCGGATCTGGACTCCAAAAGCACCCGATACGGTCCTCATCCCGAGGGATGCTGCGCGGAGCGAGGCCGCCCGACGGACCTACTCGACTGGTTTCCGGGTCCTTGGACTAGGTTCCTCGCTGCGCTCGGGATGAGGAGCTACTTGCTCCTCACTCCTCCTGAGCAGTGCTCATTGCTCACTGGTCACTGCTCATTGCTCACTGGTCACTGCCCACTGCCCACTGCTCACTGCCCACAGCCCACTGTTCACTGCTCACTGCTCACTGCTCACAGCCCACTGTTCACTTGAAGTTGTCCCGTCTGCTCACTGCTCACTGCTCACTTTGCCGCTCCTGCTTACGGACGCAGCCGCCGAGCGTTCGCCCGCATCCGAGCCCGAAGTTAGGGCGTCCGCCACTCGCTCGCGACCTGCCCCCGCTGTAACGGAGCGCGCCCAAGGCGAACGTGCTCGTCCGCCATCGTTCGCGGGCACACGCCGCTTCACAGCGACCGCATCCCGCCCACCTGGGTGCGTCCGAGGGCCTCCGGCGACTCCCCTAAAGTATCGGGACATTCCCCAACGCGAACGACATCATCCAGAGCGATCACGAGACCATCCGGAGCCATCACGACGTCATCCGGAGCCGTCACGAGGTCATCCGGGACGATAAGACACCATCCGGAGGGGACACGGCATCGGCCGGCGGCGACACGACATCATCCCCCGGCACACGATACTCGCCGGAGTGATCCCGCCGCGCGCCGAAGCGATCACGACGCCATCCGGGTGAGTAATGACACCATCCGCCGAGATCACAACAGCGTCCACATCGTCAAGGGAATCGTCCAAGGTGCTCGCACAGCCATCCGAACGCTGCATGCAATCCGTGGCATGCTCGATGCTTCTCCCCTTCCCTGACCGACACGCGCCGGCCGCGTCTCAGTTCCATCATCCTCAACTTCACCACCGGTGCCGTTGGGTGTCCGGCCATCTGCCGGCCAAACGCAGTGGAGGGAAGTATGAATGGCAGATCTCGTAGGTATCTCGAACTGGGAGGGCGCGCAGATGATTTCAGCGCCGTGCATCTCGACACCGACGCGGGCTACAACATCGCCGCAGGGAGGCTCACGCATTTAGTGGAACAGGGTCGCGGACTCGCGGCAATGCAGCGCGAGGGACAGATCGATGTCCACGCGGCTTCCAAGCGGAAGAGGGAGCTGCGGCGGGAAATCCTGCTTCCCATCGCGCACTGCAACGGATTGAGCACCTTGAAAACTGACCCTATACCAGACGCGGGCATCGAGGAACAGCAGCTTCACGCGCTCGTGAACTCCTGGGGAGGAAGGTGGTTCATCCCGGCCTGGGACGGCGCAAGGCTCGCCGCTGGGCGCGCAAGGCCACAGCAACTGCGCACTGCAACTGCCACAGCAACTGCGCACCACGGAGACACGGAAGACACGGAGACAGCACGGAATGCTAGGGCAGTACCTCTACTGTTGTGTTAACTGAAGGGTGCCACACCACCCCACAGCAAAAACGATTACAGCAGCGATATTGCAGTTTCCGTGCAACCTCCGTCTATTCCGTGCCTCCGTGGTGCGCAGTTGTTTTTAGCCTGCCGGCACAACTGGGCTAGAGGTGATAGCGACAGCTCAGACCTGCATTCCACAGCAGGTCTGAAGTTGGACGCGGGGTCCACCTTGAAGTGGATCCACATGTCCGACCGCTCGTCCTCGGGGACTCCGCAGAAAATCCGGAAAGCGCCAGTGAGCGGCGGGGAGAAGCGCAGGACATCCTTCTCGCCTTGCGCCGGCTCGGGACTGTGGCGCGTGCTGTCCAGGTTCGTGAAGCTGATCACCACGAGGCAGCCCTCCGGAATCACGAGCGTCGCCGCACCGTTGTGGTTGTAGACCAGCGGCGAAGACG
>JBIOUY010000356.1:0-9639 GCA_044867445.1 Gemmatimonadales bacterium | reverse complement strand
ACCTCCGAGAAGCTCGAGACGATCCGCGAGGCGAACGTCGCCAAACACCTGAAGCTGATCGAGCGCGCGGGGCGCGAGGAGGTACAGATCCTCTGCATGCAGGAGATCTTCACTGGTCCCTACTTCTGCGCCGAGCAGAGCCCGCGCTGGTACGATGCCGTCGAAGCGATTCCGGACGGTCCCACTACCCGGCTTATGCAGGATGTCGCCCAACAGCACCAGATGGTGATCATCGTGCCGCTTTACGAGGAGGACGGCGCGGGGATCTACTACAACACTGCCGCGGTGATCGACGCGGACGGATCGTACCTGGGCAAATACCGCAAGAACCACATCCCTCACTGTGCCCCGGGATTCTGGGAGAAGTTCTACTTCCGTCCGGGCAACCTGGGCTATCCGGTCTTCAAGACCAGGTATGCCGACGTCGGGGTTTACATCTGCTACGACCGCCATTTTCCCGAGGGCGCGCGCGAGCTGGGCCTCAACGGCGCGGAGATCGTCTTCAACCCCTCGGCGACCGTTGCCGGCCTCTCCGAGTACCTCTGGCGGCTGGAGCAGCCGGCCCACGCGGTGGCCAACGCGTTCTTCGTCGGGGCTATCAACCGCGTAGGCTTCGAGGATCCCTGGCGGATCGGAGAGTTTTACGGGCAGAGCTACTTCTGCAACCCGCGCGGCCAGTTGGTCGCGGAGGCGGCGCGGGACCGGGACGAGCTGGTCACGGCGGAGTTGGACCTCGACCAGATCCGCGAGGTGCGGAACGTCTGGCAGTTCTACCGGGACCGGAGGCCGGAGACCTACGTTGGGCTGACGAAGCTGTAGCGCTGGACCGTCACCGAGCGGCCGGAGACCCACGTCGGGTTGACGAAACCGGAGTGCCGAGCTGTCACCCTGAGCCCTTCGCTGCGCTCGAGGGCAGGCTCCGCGAAGGGGCCAGAGCTCAGCCCTATCGGCCGATGTCCTCGTTCCAGAGCTCGGGGTGCTCGCGGATGAAGTCTCCCAGGAGCCGCTCGCAGCCGGGGTCCTGCACTACCTCGATAATGACGCCTCGCCTCCGCAGCAGCTCCTCCTCCCCTAGGAACGTGCGGTTCTCGCCGACCACGACCTTCGGAATCCCATAGAGCAAGATCGCCCCGCTGCACATCGCGCAGGGGGAGAGGGTGGTGTAGAGCGTGCACTCGCGATAAACCGTTGCGGGCTGCCGCCCAGCCCGCTCCAGGGCATCCATCTCCGCGTGGAGCACAACGCTGCCATGCTGCATGCGGCGATTGTGCCCTCGCCCCAGGATGCGCTCGTTGGAGACAAGTACCGAGCCGATCGGGATGCCGCCCTCTTCCAGGCCCAGCCGCGCCTCATCCAGGGCGGCTTTCAAGAATTGGTTCATCTCGAGAGGGGCGCTCAGCGCGATGCTTGGCGGAATGAGAGATGGGCCGCGGCGTAGGCTCGCCACGGACGCCACTGCTCCGCCATTCGGAGCAGGGCCCGTGACCCGGTGATGCCCGCGGCCCGCTGCAGTGAGAGGTCATTCGCGTCGAATGCATCGGGCCAGTGCAGCGCGCGCACCACGATCGCGGTCGCGGTGCGCTCTCCGATTCCGGGGATCTGCTTGAGCGCCCGCAGAGTTGTTTGGACATCGGCACCCGGCTCCAGGCGGAGTCTGCCATCGGCTACCGCGGCAGCCATTGACACGATGGCCTCGCTTCGCCGCTCTACTATGCCGACCGCCGTGAGAAACGCTGTCCCGGCGTTGGCAACCCGCTCGGCGGTCGGTGTCAGCCGATTGAGCGCCGGGATCCCCGTGTCCATTGGCTCGCCCAGGACCTCGGTCAGCCGCTCCGCCTGATTATTGGCTTGACCGGGGCGTCGGAGCAGCTCTCGAATAGCGATCTCGAACCCGTCGAATGCACCCGGCATCCGGAGACCCGGCCGTCGGGCGACCAGCGAGGCGAGACGTCCGTTGGACAGATGGGCCTCAATGACAGCTGGCTCGGCGTTGAGATCCAGCAGATGTCTCACCCGGGCCAGGAGTGGCATGAGCACCGGGAGAAGCGACGCGGAGACATCCACGGTGACGTGGGCGCTCGCGTCCTCAACGAAGATCACACCCCGACAGCCGCTCAGTCCCACTGTTCGACAGTAGCGAGACCGATCAACCAGCTCTACGCCCGGCGTAGCATTCGCCGCTAGCGCCCCGACGAGCGCGTCCCATGCCATCGGTGAGCGATATCCCAAGGTGAGCCTGACGAAGTCGCCGGTGACTCCGGCGGGCACCTCGGCGCGCGTCGGGGCACGCCTACGCTGTCGCAGGGCGCTCGGACTCATTCGGTAACGCTCTCGAAAGACGCTGTTGAACCGGCGCAGGCTCTGGAATCCGCTGGCGAAGGCGATGCGGGTGACCGGGAGTGAGGTATCGGCCAGCAGCTGCTTGGCCAGCAGCAGCCGATGGGTCTGTGCCAGCTCCGCAGGTGATACCCCCAGCTCCCGTTCCAGGGCGCGACGCAGGTGGCGGTCACTCACGCCGAGCTCGTGGGCCAGCTGCGAGACACCCCGGCCGTTGAGCGCGCCGGCCGCGATGCGCAATGCCGCCGCCCGGGCGACTCGGGGAATCGCGTCGACCAGCGCCCGGCCCGGCGCCAGCTCCGGCCGGCAGCGGAGGCAAGGGCGAAAGCCGTCTCGCTCGGCGGCCGCCGCCGATTCGAAGAACCGCCGCCGCTCGGGATAGGACACCCGCGCGGGGCAGACCGGCCGGCAGTAGATCATCGTGGTGCGGATGCCGACGAAAAAGACCCCGTCGAATCGCGGGTCGCGAGAGGCGAGGGCGCGGCCGCAGACGTCCGCGTCGAGCATCGATCGGCGAGTGCTGGAGGGTGCCATCAGGCCTGAATCTAAGAGCGATCAACCGGCCGCGGCTCGCCGGATTCGGACATGCAATCCCAACGGCTGGCGCTCCGCCCGGGACGGATTCCAGGTCCGAAATCGGCGAGCCTGTTGCCCTTCATGGCCTCATCATGGAGTGCGCTCTGGAGCGACGCAACCTCTCGAGGAGCCATCTGAATTTCATCTCCGCCAGTACCCCGGCTTTTGTTTTTGCCCTATCGACCTTCGCCCTTGCGCCTTCCACTGGGGACGACAAGGAGATGGTGCGGAGCCTGGATACCCGGTACCAGGCCGCGGTACGGACCCATGATGTCGCCACGATGGATCGTATCCTCGCCGACGATTTCATCCTGGTGACCGGAGGCGGACAGGTGTTCTCCAAGTCCGACCTGCTGGAGGAGGCTCGCGACACTGGCATGGCCTACCAGCGGCAGGAGGATAGCCGGCAGACGGTTCGGCTCTGGGGAAACACCGCCGTGCTCACCGCCCTACTCTGGGCCAGAGGCACCCACAATGGAAAGCCGTTTGATTATCACCTCTGGTTCAGCGACACCTCTGTCAAGACACCCTCCGGCTGGCGCTATGTGTTCGGCCAGGCCTCGCTTCCACTGCCTAACCCGCCCGCACGTTGATCATGCGCCATCCCTTGCTTGCACTCGTCTTTCCGGTCCTGATCCTCGTTGTCGCCGGCTCCGCGCGCAGTCACTGGAGTAAGAGTGTGCCACCAGCCTGTGCGGCTGCCGAGTTCCGTCAATTCGATTTCTTCGCGGGAGACTGGGATACCTACGACGTCGCCGATTCCACCAGGATCGTGGCCCGCAACCGGGTGACGATCATTCTCGACGGCTGTGTCCTCCGCGAGGTCTACCAGCAGACCGACGGCCTGGTGGGTGAGAGCTTCAGCCTGTACGACGCGGCTCGCCGTGGGTGGCATCAGAGCTGGGTCACCAATCGAGGCACGCTGCTCCTGCTGGACGGGGGCCTGCAAGGCGACCGGATGGTGCTGACCGGAACCGAAAGGGCGAAGGACGGTACCTCGTCGTTGTTGCGCGGGATCTGGCGTCGCGAGGGGACCGGCGTACGGGAGACGGCGGAGCGTTCGACCGACGGCGGCAAGACCTGGAAACCGGTGTTCGATATCCTGTTCCGCAAACACGGTCGGCAGGGCAAGCCGTGACGCGATCAGGTCGAGGCCGACGTTGGCTCGCGTCCTACGTAGCCCTCCTCGTATGCGTCATGATGGGCGGTGTCGCGGGCAGGCTGGCTCGGGAGGATCGCTGGGTGGAACTGGGATTGGTGATCGCCTTCACTGCCGGTCTGGCCTGGATTGCACGACCTCCACCCGGGCGATCCGGTCGCCCTCAAGGATCCGCTCCGCCACCTCCTGACCATTGACGATTCGGCCGAAGATAGTGTACTCGTGGTCCAGCAGCGGATTGCTCACCAGGTTGATGAACCATTGGCCGTCACCGGTGTCCCGTCCCCTGGTCGAGATGCCCAGCGTTCCCCGAGCGTGGGTCCGGCGGGCCAACTCGTCCCGCATGAAGCGCGAGTCACCGACGTACTCGTTGGCGTCAGGCCCGCCGCCCTGAACCACGAAGTTGGGCTCGACCCGCTGGAAGATCTTGTCGTTATAGAATCCCTCTTCCACTAGCCGCAGCACCCTTGCTACCGTCGCAGGCGCCTCATCGGCAAAGAGCCGTAGCGTGAAGCTCCCACCGCCGCTCGACGGCGCCATGGTCACCCGCAATCGCGGATCTTGGCGAAGGAAGACTCGAGCCAGTGGTTCGGGTCGGATCGAGAGTGGGATGGGATGCGCCTTCGTCGGCCTGCCGGTCCACTTGCTCAAGATGGCGGCGACTTGGGCTGCGACCGTGGTGTCGTAGTCGGCCAGATAGGCCTCAAGGCGCGGTGCGGCCGACGGCGCCGCTGCCTCGCTAATCCGTTCCAGCAGCGCCATCCGGGGATCACGGGCGTTCTCGCTCCGCCGGGCACTCAGGCTATCGAAGGCGTCCAGCAAGGCCGCGGGAGCGTCGGGATGAGCGGAGCCCTTGAGCGCCGTGGCCGCCGCGAGCACCACCTGGTGACCGCTAGAGCGAAGAGCACGGAGGTAGACGCTATCGGCCGTGTGGGAGACAGAGGCTGCGAGCCCGGAGATGGCTGCCTCCTGCACATTGCGATCGGTGTCACCGGCGAGCCGGAGAAGTACTTGGCGGTCGCTCACGATCGCCGCGGCGCGCGCGGCGTACTGCCGGACTTCCCATCGCCCCGATGCGGCGAACCGAGGCAGCAGCTCGGAGGCGGCAGTCCGATCAAGGTGCGCGAGTGCCAGAAGGGCGTGGGCACTCGCCTGCCACCGGTGATCAGGCGGCCCGTCCGTGATCGTCTCGGCGGCGAGCCGACGCAGCCGGTCCACGGCCGCTTTCGGCTCGGCGCATCCACTGCCCAGCGAATCGATGGCAGTAAGAGCGACATACGGATCCCGGTCGCTGGTGGCGGCCAGGATCGGAGAACAGTCGGGTGTTCGGCCACCGCGCCGGGCCGCAATGATGGCCTCGATCCGGACGATCCTGCTCGGGTCTGCCAGTGCCCGGCGGACCAATGCCGCGCGGTGACTGGCGGAAAGGGCACCCGTGCCGCGTAGCATCGTCCAGCGTACTTCCTCGTCGGGGTCGTGGGCCGACCGGCTTGCAGTGGTGCTGTCGAGACCATCGGCCGCGGCCAACGCGAGCAGGGAGAGGCGACGAACCACAGTGTCCGGCGAGCTGAAGGCGGCGTTGCGCAACTGCATAAGACTGCTCGATGCCAGGTTTCCGGTCGCTCGACGCGCCCGCGCCAGCGTGTACAACCCGTGGACCAGGCCGGGCGTGGCCTGACGCGCAATCCGCGTTCTGATCGCGTCCTCCGCCGCCCGCGCGGCGGCGCTATCAGGAAACGGAAGACGGCCCAGCGACTCTCCCAGAGCGTCTACTACGCGGGCATCGTTCTCCCGGGAGAGTGCCTGGGTGAGTGCGACCGCGGCCTGACCCACGGTGAACCGTGTCCTATCTGTAATTGTCGGGTCGCGCCGTACCCCGCGCATCGACTGGGCGATGGCATTGGCCGCTTCGGCGCGCACCGATGGCAGCGGATCGTCCAAGGAAGGAAGCAGCAGCCGGCCCAGCTCCGGCCGTTGCAAGCGGCCGAGCCCTCGGACTGCTAACCGGCGGAGCAGGCTGTCCTGGCCTTTGCTCGCGTCGAGGAGGGGTGACAGGCCGTCCGGGCCAGTGACTCGGGCGTCTTCGGCAGTGAGCAGGCGCTGCAGTGCGGCGGTATCAAGGGTGTTCGTCGCAGTTGCCTGGGCCGCGAGTCGACCGCCGCTCACGATCAGCACGATGGCGGTCAAAGCACAGGCGACGCCGGAGATCTGCCAAAGGTTGAGGCGCTCTTTGAGGACTACCCGGGCTAGCACCAGCGTGCTCGCGGGGTAGAGAGACGAGAGCGTCACGACGATGCTGAGCTGCCCCTGTCGCGCAGCCAGCAGGTAGAGCGCATTGGCGAGCATGTCGACGATGCCACACACGACAGCCATCAGATCTCGCAATCGTCAGGCGCCGGGGGCGCGAGGCGAGCAACCAGCTTCGGCGAGCGGTCATCGGCTCACCGCCTCAGATGTTGGCAGCACCCAACGGCTACGCGGCCGCGCCTCTTCCCCTGGCGACTTCGATATCGTGGATCCACGTCGCGATAGATTGGCCAATCGCCTCCCCGTGGTCTTCCTGCAGGTAATGAGCGCCCGCGCCGAGTTGCACCACCTTGCAGTCGTGCAGGGAGGCTGCAAAGCCTTCGGCCAGCTCGGGCGAAACCAGTGCACCCGGCGTTCCGGCAAAGAGCAGCTTGGGATACCGCGAAGCCCCGAGTGCCGCGTGCGCCTCTTGGATGACCGCGTAGACGTCGGCCGGCTCGCCCTCAATCGGCAGCTCGTTGGGAAGCCGCCAGATCGGTCGCCTCGACTGCGGCGTCGGAAATGGTGCGCGGTACACGGCCATCTCCTCTTCGCTCAGGCGTCGCATGACGGAGCTGGGGAGAATCCGCTCCACGAAGGCATTGTCCTCCAGAATCATCCGCTCCCCTTCGCCGGGCGTCCTGAACTTCCGAAACGTCTCCCGCGCGGCTGGGACCTGGTGGAAATCCCCCCAGGTCGGCATGGGTCGTATGAATTCCATGAACGCCAGACCTCGGACGAATTCCGGCCTCCGGGCGGCGAGGTGAAAGGCCAGCGCGGTTCCCCAATCTTGAGCAATAAGATAGGCAGACGTGATTCCCGAGACCGCGATGAGCTCGTCGAGATACCGAACGTGGTCGAAGAATCGATACTCGATGTCGGGCTTTCCCGACTGGCCGAAACCGATGAGGTCGGGTGCGATGCAGTGGGCCCCCGTCGACATCGCTGGGATGACGTTGCGCCAGATGTATGACGAGGTCGGATTACCATGCAGCAACAGGGCGACGGGGGCTTCGGGGCTGCCGGATTCTCGATAAGCCATTGTGGATCCCAGTACCGCCCTCCGCGGTAGAGCAGTATCGGTGTGCGCAGTCACCTTTCCTCCGCAAAAACAGTTTGAAATGCGATCGTCTTGAAGCGTTCGAGGGCGGCCGGACCACGGTCCACCTTCATCCGAAGAATGGCCCCCTCCCATGACGCGAGCAGGAAGTCGGCGAGATCCTCGGGCGTGAAGGTCGACGCGATCTCGCCTGCGGCTTGGGCCTCGGCGATGCAGGACGCGAAGGGTGCCCGCCACTCGGTGTAGACCGCACCCAACTGTTCCCGCAACTTCTCGCTGTGGGGGGTAGCCTCCAGGCTGAAGTCGCCGATCAGACAACCGCGGGCGTAGCGGTCGCTCTCCAAGCGCTTGGTAATGATGTCCAGGTAGCGCCGAAGGCGATCGCGCGGCCCGAGTGCCCTGTCATCCAGGGCCTGGGTGACCAGCTGTTTGACGTGGGCGAAATAGTGGTCCAGGACCTCGCCGGCAAAGGCCTCTTTGGAGTGGAAGTGGTTCGTAAAGGAGCCCTGAGGGCCTGAGGCCTCGGCCATGATGTCGCGGATCCCGGACCCGTTATACCCGGTCCGGAACATGACGCGGAGGCCGGCATCGAGGATGCGATCGCGGAGGGAAGCTCGGGCCATGATGGTATAATACGGTCGTCCGTATTGGTGTCAAGCTAGCGCCTTGCCCCAAGCTTTCAGTCTCCGTAGTTCCGTGCCCTCTGGCGCGCCGCAACCGAGGTTGCAAGCGCAATCGGAACGCCGATGAGGAACATGTGCACCACAATGCTGAGCCCGACCCAGAGCGGATCCCTGGGACCCCCGTGTGCGGCCGCCGACAGCGGCACGACGATGTAGTTCATCACGCCATACAGGATCAGGCCGTACCCGGTGCCGATGAGTACCGGCCGCTGCCACAGCAGAGGCCAGCGGCGGGCGACGACGTAGTAGACCACCGACATCGTGGTCGCGATGAAATAGTGCAGCCCGAGGCCGAGCGCGGCGGTGGCGGCGCCGCCCTCGAAGCTGGCCTTTCCCAAAAGACCTGCTGCGACCGATTGGAAAATGCGCTCCGCCGGCACGGCTGCCTTCAGTGCCCAGAACGTGCAGGCGTAGACGATGTCGAGCGTCCCCGCGATGAGTCCGCCCGCCAGCACGTATGCCGCCGGATGACGCTGGCGAACCGGAACAGACGATATCGTCATGGTCTGTCTCCTTCGCTCAGCCCTTGTCGTACTCGTCGTGGCGGCGCCACCAGACGCCCGTCTCGTTACGCCCCTTGGGGGCGCGGTCGAGCCACTGGTACATGCCCCAAAGGCCGTCCAGTCCGCGCGCATAGGTGGAATAAGTGTGGTAGACGACGCCGTCCTCGAGCACGAACGCGCTCATGCCCGGCCTCTCGCGCGAGTACGTGGCCGCATCGGTTCCGGCCATGGCCGCGTTCACGGCGACAGGCTCCGGGACCGTCGTCGCGTCCATCGCGTGGCCGCCGCGCTCGTAGTTGTATTCAATGACCCCCTTGCGCTGTTGCTCCTCGGTGAACGAGACGCTGAAGTCGAAGTTGAAGTCGCCGCCGAACGAGGACGCCCAGGGAAACGTCCATCCCATGCGTCGCTCGTACGCCTGCAGCTTCGCGAGCGGCGCCCGCGACACCGCCCAAAGCATGACGTCGTGGTTGGCCAGGTGGACGACGAAGCCGTTGAACCCGTCGGCGATCGTGGAGCAGGTTGCACACCCCGCCGTGTAGTCGGGCCCGAACATGAAGTGGTAGACCAGGAGCTGCGAGCGCCCTCGGAAGAGGTCTGCCAGTGAGGCGCTCCCCTGGTCGGTCTCAAATCGATACGTCTTGTCAATCCGGACCCACGGCAGCTCCTGCCGCCGCCGCGCCAGCTCGTCGCCGCGCCGCGTGAGCTCCTTCTCCGCCTCGAGCAGCTCGAGCCGCGCTGTAAGCCACTCCTCGCGTGTCCCAGTCTTGTGCTTCGTCATCGCTCTTCTCTCCTTTGTCTTGTCCATTTCTCTGTTTCTACCATAGAGCGGCAAAAGGCCTGGCACGAGATCCAATTCTGGAACATGTGACCAGGCCAGTTCGACGGCGAATCGATACATTGCACCGATGGAATTCCACGTCAGCCTGACCGGCCGAAAGGACCTGAGCGGCGAGATCTACCGCCAGCTCCGGCGAGCTATTGTGGATGGCCGGCTCCGGCCCGGAGACCTTCTGCCACCCAGCCGGGAGCTTT
>JBIOUY010000355.1:0-2857 GCA_044867445.1 Gemmatimonadales bacterium | reverse complement strand
CCAAACGCGTCGGTCGCGAGTCGGACAGTCGGGGGCACCGTCGCGATCCAATCGAGCCCGTACCACACGGCAAACGCCCAGAGCCCCACATCGTGACCGCCGAGCGCGATCGGGAGATCCCTCGCTTTGCTCGGGATGAGGATCTCTTGCTCGTCACTGCTCCCTGCTAACTGCCCATACCGCCCTTACCGCCCTCAGAAGCCGTCGGCGTCCAGGAACGCCACACGCCAATCGTCGGTAAAGAATACTGAGACCAGCTCACTGCCCTCCGCCGCGCTGCCACGGGCGTAGCAGATGTGTGCGATGTCATCGCCCAAACGCGAGATCCCTTTCCGGGCGACGGCGTCGCACCCGAGCGTGGTCCAGGATTGGATCCGGGTCACCAGCCGGCTCAGGCCCTCACGAGTGTCCTTGGAGGTAAAACGCCGGAGACCGGCCGCCACCATCCCCGAGTCCTGCCCGATCGCCATGGCGCGCAGAAAGTAGGGAAGCGGCTGGGGAGCTCCCTTGCCGGGCAGCGCCGCGGCGAGCAGATGCGGCGCCGCGAGCTTTGGCTCCACAATCCCCGCAACTCCTTTGGCAATAGATTCGGGCTCGGCTTGGGCGAGGTTGCTGAGCACCACGACGGTGAGGTTGAAGTCGGGGTAGCGCTGGATGCTGGCGCGGAATCCCTGCCACGAGCCGCCATGGCCGATGCGGCGAAAACCGCGCTGCTGATCGATGTCCCAGCCGAAGCCATAGGGATAGGTGCCACCGTCATTCAAGCGGACCGGAGTCCAACTCGCGTCCAGCCCCGCTTGGCTGGGGATGCGCTGGTGATTGAGTGCGATGGCCCATCGGGTCAGGTCGCGCACGCTGAAGTAGAGCGAGCCATCGGCGGTGGTGTTGAGCGAAGGCGAGACCCACTCCTGGTTTTGCAGCTTGCCGTCGACCAGGCGATAACCGGCGGCCCGGTTGGGCACGATATCGGCCTCGGAGATGATCCGGGTCGTCGCCATGCCGGCGGGGGCAAAGATCCGATCGTGCAAGAACTCGCCATAGAACGCGCCCGTCACCCGGTGAATCAGGATGCCGAGCAGGAGGTAGCCGGTATTGCTGTAGCTCCAGCGTTCTCCGGGCCGGAACCGAAGTGGCATCTTGGCGGCCAGCCGCACGAGCTCGTCCTCGGTATAGTCCCGGCGCAGGTCAAGCGTGCTGTCCGCGTAGTCCGGAATACCAGATGTATGGGTGAGCAGATGGCGGATGGTGATGCCCCGCCAGCCTCGTGGCGATCTGGGGAAGTAACGGGTGATCGAATCGTCGAGGCTCAGCCGGCCGGCTTCCGAGAGCATCACCACGGCAGCGGCAGTGAACTGCTTACCCACCGATCCCGATTGGTAGATGGTGCTGTCGCTCGCCAGAGCCCGGAGCTCCACATTGGCGTAGCCGAAGCCGCGACTGAGAAGCACGCTGTCGCCCCGGAGAATCGCCAACGAGAGGCCGGGAATGTTCTGGCGGGCGAGCTCCGCGCGAACGTACCGTTCGACTGAATCGAGGGGAGAGGTCTGGGACTGGGCGGAAGTGGCGAAGGCGAGCGTCAGGATCAGGACGCAGGCGATGCCGCGGGCAAGGCGCGGCAGGGTCCCCAGGGTCACCGACTGGCGAGGAACCGCTGGGCGGCCTGCAGCTCGTGCCGCTGGCCGTCGCCTTTGGCCATGAGCGCGACGTACTCCTGGTAGTACCCACGAGCCGCGGAGGTATCACCCGATTGCTGGGCCGCGGCCGCCGCCCCGTAGAGGCTCCGCGCCCGATGAGGTACGAGCTTGAGCGCTGCTTCAAACGCCTGCAACGCCTCGGTCGGGCGGCGGCTCTGCAGCAGCAGCTCGCCCTGCAGCTCGCGAGCGAACAGATAGGGTGCCTCCACGGTCATGTCCTGGCGGTCGGCGGCAGAGGCGGCGAGCCGAAGCGCCTCAGCGGTGTCTCCGGTGGCCAGCGCCAACCAGGCAGCTGCGGCCTGGCGCAGCGTCTCAACGTAGTCCACATCTTCCGGCTTCTTCCGCTCACGCAGCGAAGCCACGATCGATTCGAGCTGCCGGACCTCGGAACGAGCCGCGGCCGTGTCTCCGGATCGCGCCGCCCCCAACGCCCGTCCGAACCGGGTGGCGGCGATCGCGGTCCCCGGCCCCGATTCCGGAACCGAATGAAGTGGAAGGGCTGCAGCCTCCCGCCACTCTCCTCGCTCCATTGCGTAGCGCAGTGGGATCACCGCCAGCCACCGGGCCGCGCCGAGCGGCGTAGCTGGGGTGATCTCTGTAACGGAAGCCACCTCTTTCACGATTCTCAGGGCTTCCGCGTCGCGGCCCTCTTGGAGGTAGCCGGTTTCCAGGAACTCCAAGGTATGGAGATTGTGGAACCAGGTGCCCGCCATCTGCTGCTCGGCCTGGTAGCGGCGGCCTTCCGCCGTGGCCCGCTCGTTGGAGGCAATCGCTTCATCCCACAGGCCGAGGCGAAGAAAAATGTGCGACGGCATATGCAGCGCGTGGGGGACCGCCGGCGCGATTCGGGCGTAGCGGCGGGCGGCGTTCAGGCCCAGCGAGGCGAGCTGAGGCGAGTCGTTGGCATGGATGAGGTAGTGAGCCAGCCCCGGGTGGTTGGGGTACTTGGCATAGAGCGAGTCGAGAATGAGGTCCGCTCGCCTTTGGTTGCCCAGGGTCGTGTCGCCCGGAGGTGCGCTTGCGATCAGCGCCAGAGCGTAAAAGACCGCCGCTTCCTGGTCCCGAGGGCTGCGCTGATGCACGCCGGCCATGGAATCGGAGTATGCCTGAATCCGTGCCCGAGGGTCCGCCGTCGCGTAGTCTCGATAGTACGCGCCCACCGC
>JBIOUY010000354.1:0-18701 GCA_044867445.1 Gemmatimonadales bacterium | reverse complement strand
CGCGATGGCGGCGGTGATTGATCCCGTCGCCCCGTTGCCGCCGGTCCAATCCCACCCGTTCCTGGGTGTAGAACACCGGCCCCCGCGAGCTCAGCTTCACCGCCACCGCGATGACCAACAGAATCGGCAAGGCAAGCGTGAGCGCGGCCAAGGCGAGAGCGACATTCACCAGGCGATTGAGCCACTCAGAGACGTTCGCCGCCTCGAGATTGACGCGAGGCAGAGCCCACGCTTGTGCGCGAGCCCGCGACTGGACCCGTGACAAGCTGCGTCTGAAATTCCCCGAGACCTGAGGACCTGAGGGCCGGCGCCGGACCCCAGAGGTAGCAGTTCCCATTATGGCGTCTGTGATCTCGATGAGTGGGTAAGGGCCTCGTCGTTCGCTGTCCAAGAAACACCTTCCTGCGCCTGCTCACCGGGATTTCAAAAGTACGAAGCCCCTATTGCTAACGACCTAACGACGAATACCTTAATACATCAAACGACCACTACCTGTGATTTGACTCACGTTTGCTGCGCTGGCTCGTCGCTATAGGACTACATTCGGCGAGGCCGGCGAGAGCCTTGTGACGGCTTGGCTGGCCTGAGCAGCGGATCGGGCGACTCGCCGAGGCCAAAGCTCGCCAGTCGCTGACTGAACTCGGAACGTTCCGTTGGGAGCGCGCCGGAGTCGGGTTCCGGGGTGGCCTGGCCCAGAACTAAGGCCTGGTCTATCACCTCGTGGCCGCGCGGCTCGGAGGTGTCCGGTTCGGGTGATTGAGTCATGAGGCTCGACATCCGTCTGGGACCAAGGTTGACTCAGGGTCGTGTCTACTTCCTTCAAGGATGAAGCCGGAAAAATGAGACTTGGGCTAGCCTTCGGCGCGAGGCCTTGGGTTAGCCACCCAACCTCTTTTTCCATAATCTCTTACATGGTTACTTGAGGTCGGATGTTATTTACCAGTCCTGGACCAGGCCGTTGCTGATAGACCACAGGCCCAAAGGGTTCACCGCCACACTGAGACAGGGCGGTCCTGGCGTGGCGCGATGGCATCCAAAGTGTGGCATGCCTCCCGCGGCTGGTCCCATGTAACCGTCTTCCCGATCGACGCAATGGTTTATGCATACGTGAGTTGCGGGTTTTCGCCGGTCCCGCACGAGTTCTGCTATCCGATGCGTGGCCGAGTATTTGGCAGCTTCCTCCCCTCATTGGCTAACTGCAATGGCACATCGAGAAAAGGCTCCCACCACGCCACTCGTTCTCATCGCCAACGACCAGGAATGGTCGGCCCGTTCGCTGGAAAGCATTCTCGGGCCCAATGGCTATTCCGTGGTGCGGGCCTACACCGGACAACAGGCGCTCGAGCGGGTCCGCATGGCTCAGCCGGACCTGATCATCCTCGATGCGCAGATGCCTGATATGCACGGCTTCGAGGTCTGTCGCTCCTTGCGCAATGACCCGCGGTTCAGCGCGACGACCCCGATCATCATCACGACCTCCGGGCCATCCGGTCGGACTCAACGGCTGGAGGCCTACCGAGCTGGGGCGTGGGAATTCCTGGGGCAACCGCTCGACGGCGAGTCCCTCCTCCTCAAGCTCGGCACCTATCTGCAGTCGAAGCGGGAGGTAGATGCGCTTCGAGAGGAAAGTCTGCTCGATCCTGGAACCGGACTCTACAACATGCGTGGCCTAGCTCGGCGCGCTCGGGAGATCGGCTCCGACGCGTTCCGCCGCCGTGATCCGCTCAGCTGCGTGGTGTTCTCTCCGGAATCCGACGAGGAGGCCGAGGAGTCCCCTGGTGAGGAGACTCAGCGGATGGCCGATCAAATCGGGATGCTGTTCAAGCAGGCCGGTCGTGCCTCCGATGCAATCGGTCGCCTGGGAGAGGCCGAATTTGCGGTGATCGCTCCCGCAACCGGTCCGGAGGGAGCGCTCCGGTTGGTGCATCGGCTAACCGGCGCGGTCGAGTCGGCGCCCATCCCGGTGCGCGGGGGCGAACGCAGTGTACGGGTTCAGGCTGGCTACTGCGCCGTGCGTGACTTTGCTGAGTCGACGGTCGACGCGGTTGAGCTCCTACTCCGGGCCACGACGGCGCTGCGGGACCTCAAGCGGGAAGGGGATTCTGAGAGGGTTCGGGCGTTCGAGCAGGTGCCGATGCAGTATCCCAACTGATCAGCTAACCACGTAAGTGTAGTAGAATCACCACGGTATGTTGCGCTTGCCCGCCGCATACGTGTGGCCCGCCTCCTGCACTTGGTTGACACGTGCGGCACTCTGTTGTATGAAAGTGACTCCTTTCTGACAGAATCACGGGGAGGCGTACTTCAGCTTCTCCACGTAATCGTACGACACGTTTTTTTCCGGCCGAGCTCTCGACCGGCCTGAATCTCACCCGACCGCCCAGCGGTCCGATCCAGGAGTGCAGGATGGCTAGTCCGCTCCCGCAATCTGATCGAACAGGGCCGTCTGTTTCGGACACAGGCCCTCGCGATCTGCTTTCCATCCCCAGTGAGGTCAAGGCGAGCATCCGGGTGCTCGTGGTGGATGATGAGCGCACCTTGCGAGAGAGCTGCGCCAGCGTCCTGCAGATGGACGGCTACAATGTCACGCTGGTGGGCCGCGGTGAAGAGGCACTCGATACAGTCAAGCGGCGGAAGTTCGACATCGTCCTAGTCGATCTCTACATGTCCCAGATCTCCGGGATCGAGATCCTCCAGGCGGTGCTGGCGGCGTACAAGGACACCATCGTCGTGGTGATGACAGGCAATCCCAGTGTCACCAGCAGCATCGAGGCCCTCCGGGCGGGCGCTTGGGACTATCTACCCAAGCCGTTCTCAGCGACCCATCTGCAGGTGCTGATCGGCCGCGCGTCCCATGCGGTCATGATGGCCCGCGAAGCGCAGGACCTGCGTGTTCAGTTGATGAAGCAGAACGGGCACAGCGACAAGATCGCCCTGATAGGAATCTCTCCACTGTTCCGGAAGGCGGTCGATCTCGCGCGCAAGGTCGCGGGGACCGACGCCTCGGTCTTCATCAGCGGGGAAAGTGGCACGGGCAAGGAGGTCATTGCCCAGTTCATCCACCAGAATAGCCGCCGTGCGGGGCGGACCCTGGTGCCGATCAACTGTGCCGCGTTACCCGAGCCGCTGCTGGAGAGTGAGATGTTTGGGCACCGGAAGGGCGCCTTCACCGGAGCCGACCGCGACAAGCCGGGCCTGCTGGAGACGGCCAACGGTGGGACCCTCTTTCTGGACGAGCTGACCGAGATGTCGATGCCGCTCCAGGCCAAGCTGCTTCGGGTCATCCAGGACGGCGTCGTGCGCCGGGTAGGCAGCGAGCAGCAGGACGCCGTGGTCGACGTCCGCTTCATCTCGGCCACGAACCGGGAGCCGCAGGAAGCAGTGGACGCCGGTCTGCTTCGGGGGGACCTCTTCTACCGACTCCGGGTCGTTCCCATCAAGCTGCCGCCACTGCGCAAGCGCCCCGAGGATATCCCGCTCCTGGCAAACCATTTCCTGACCCATTATTGGCATCGTCACCGGCAAATGGGAGACCGGCTCCCACGCTTGAGCGAGGCGAGCATCAGCTTCTTGCGCTCCCGGCCGTGGCGAGGCAACGTTCGAGAGTTGCAGAACGTTATCGAGCATGTCGCGGTACTGGCCGAGCCCGATCAGGTGATTCAGCCCAACGACATTCCGGTGTACGATGACAGCGCCGATTGGCCGGCCGAGAACCTGGTGCCTGTCGGAGTGATGGATGAGGCGTACCACCCCGCCAAGGATCGAGTGGTGGCCCAATTTGAGAAGGAATACCTGACTCGCCTGGTCAGCCGTGCTGGCGGCAATATGTC
The DNA here is from genome assembly GCA_044867445.1 of Gemmatimonadales bacterium. GTDB lineage: Bacteria > Gemmatimonadota > Gemmatimonadetes > Gemmatimonadales > GWC2-71-9 > CAVVWJ01. The sequence goes on along the minus strand of JBIOUY010000354.1, from coordinate 14,871 downwards.
CAAGGCCGCGAGGCTGGCGAGCATCGACCGAACCACGCTGTATCGACTGATGGATAAGCACGAGTTCCACCGCGACGAGACCACAGGGTCACCTGAGTGACACCTGAGACCGCTCTGCCAGGCGCGACCAGTGGGGAACGCCGGCGGACGCACGGTTACCCTGCCTCCCAACGAGTGTGGGATCCGGACGGTCCGACCTCTGGCTCCATTGCGCCCGCGCTCTGGGACGCGCTCCGCGAGGCCGTGCTCTGGGCCCAGACGGAATGGGAGCGGGCGGTGGAGCATGCCGCTGGGGCGGAGGAGATCAACCTCCATCTGGCTCAGCTCTGCACTTCCATCCGCCAGCAGGCGAGCGGGCAACCGGCCGACATGGACGGCGTGCCTCCCAACGCGCTTTCCCGGCGGCTCCTCGGCCTCGTCCGAAGCGCCTTCATCGAGCGGGTGCAAACTCTACCGAGCCCCGATGTGGTACAGCTCCTTCGGGTGCTCCGGGCCATCGAGGAAGTCGCCCAGCAGCTCGAGGCCGACTGGTCGCAGCACTTTGCCGACCGGCTGGCGGGGCCTGATGGACTCGAGCTGGTTGTGGAGGTGGCTCACGACCTCCGCTCACCTCTGACCTCGATCCTCTTTCTCGCCGAGACGCTGCAGCGCGCCCGAAGCGGCCCGGTTAATCCGGTGCAGGAGCGCCAGCTCGGACTGATCTATAGCGCCGCGTTCGGGCTCAGCTCGGTAGCCAGCGACGTGATCGAGCTCGCTCGCGGGGGCGACCGGCTGGTGGATCTCGATCCGATCCCATTCTCGGTGACCGACATCCTGGAGTCGGTCCGGGACATCGTCCAGCCGATTGCGGAAGAGAAGAACCTGACTGTGCGGCTACAGCCGCCGGAGGCCGATTTCCGGGTGGGCCATCCGGTGGCGCTGAGCCGGGTCCTGCTCAATCTCACCACCAACGCCCTGAAGTTCACCGCCGAGGGGTTCGTCGAAGTGACCGCCCGGCAGACCACGCCTCGCGGCATCGAGTTCTCGGTACGCGACACCGGTCGCGGCATCCCGCCCCAGTCGATGGCCACCCTGTTCGAGCCGTTCCGCCGCCGGCAGAAGCCGGGCGAGTATGCCTTCAGCGGCTCGGGACTCGGGCTCTCCATCTGCCGCAAGCTGGTCGAGGCCATGGGTTCCAGCCTCCAGGTGGAAACCGCCCCCAGCTATGGCACCCGGTTCTACTTTACCCTGGATCTGCCTCTGGCCGGGGAGAGTCAATTCGCCTGACCTGCCATCCCCTCCGCCCACTACCCACGCACTTCGGCCGCGCCTAGATTTTCTGTGCTAGTCACCTCTGAACCCGACATCGCATGCCGTCCCCGGCGACCCGGTCGAGCGGACGGATGCAGAGAGATGGTCGCTTCTCGGCGGTGACAGTCAATCTGGCAAATCCTGGTGGGCCTCCGCTTCGGTTGCGCCGCCTCGCTGCCCTGCCGCTTTCCGGGTCCGGCTAGGAGCGTCGAGGGGCACGCCCGCGAGGCGCGAGACCCAGAACTGAATGAGACGTGAACCGACCGCTGATCCGTGCCCCCGGGCGACATTTGAGCCAACCCCTGGTGCACGCTCCCAATGCCGCCCTGCTGATCGACTTCGATAATGTCACCCTGGGCATCCAAAAAGACCTGACCAAGGAACTCCGGACCCTCCTCAACAGCGACATCATCAAGGGGAAGGTGGCAGTTCAGCGAGCCTACGCCGACTGGCGGCGCTATCCCCAGTACATCGTTCCGCTCTCCGAATCGTCCATCGACTTGATCTTCGCTCCGGCCTTCGGCTCCAGTAAGAAGAACGCCACCGATATTCGCCTCGCCATCGACGCCATCGAGCTCGTCTTCACCCGCCCCGAGATCGGCACCTTCATCCTGCTCTCGGGTGACAGCGACTTCTCCACGATGGTCATCAAGCTGAAGGAGTATGGCAAGTACGTCATCGGTGTCGGCATCCGGGAATCCGCGAGCGATCTACTGATTCAGAACTGCGACGAGTACTACTCCTATAGCGACCTCGCCGGCCTCACCAAGGAAGTGGATACGCCGTCGATCCAGCGGGATCCCTGGGAGTTGGCCAGTGAAGCGGTCAATCAGATGGCGCGAAATGGCGATGTCATGCGATCGGACCGGCTGAAGCAGGTCATGCAGCAGATCGATCCCAACTTCGACGAGCGCAATGCCGGGTTCAATCGCTTCAGCAAATTCGTCATGGAAGCAGGGCAGAAGGGTGTCGTTCTGGTCAATAAGCTGGATAACGGTCAATTCGAGGTCGCCCCGGCCCGCGCCGCCGCCTTGACCTCGACGCCGGCCATGCCGGCTGCGGCCCAGCGGGGACGGAATGGCGCCGAGGGGGGACGGGAGGATGGCTCTCGCAGGGGACGGGGTCGCCGCGGCCGGGGCAGGGATCGAGAGCGCCCGGCCGAGGGTCCGCGTGAGGAGGGTGCCTCGCAGCGCCCCTCCCGGGATCTTCGGGGAGGGGGACTCACTCTGGCACGCGCGTTCCAGCTTATGACCCAGTCGCTCGGCGAGCTCCGCACGCCGGTGGGGCATGAGGCGCTCCGACTGCGCATGGTTGCGATGTATGGCCGGGAGGATCCGCTGTTGGATGTCTCGCGTTTCCCCCGGTTGCTGCGTCAGGCGAACGACGCCGAGGTTGCGGACGTCCGGAAAGTGGGTGACGACGAGTACGAGATCTCGCCTCACCATACCACCCTTCCCGCGCCGCCACCGAGCCCCGCCTTACCTCCGACCGACAGAGAAGAGGTCGCCAGGCCCGCGGCCGCAGCTGCGGCTCCGGCCGAGGTCTCTGGTGGGCGCGACAATGGGCAGCGGCTCGGGCTTCGTTTTCGGCGCGGTTCGCGGGGACCAGTCCGGCCGGGGGAGATTCCCCTGGTTGGCGTGGTGCAGATCGACGCCCCTCAGCCTGACGCAACGCCCTCCGAGGCCCCGACGACGGAGGCCACCGGTGCTCCCAGCCGCCCCAAGCGGCCTCGGGCCAGACGGGCACCACGCAAGAAGGCAACTGCAGGGGTCGGCTCCGGAACCGATGCGAGTCCCTCCGCCGAGGCGGAAACCGCGCCCGCACCGAAGCGACCTCGCGGACGCACCAGAAAGAAGCCCGAATGACGCAACTTCGACGGGCAGCGACGCTGCCCGTCTCCTTTTTCGGTTATCCGGCCGAAAAGGTGGCGCGTGACCTGCTCGGTGCACGGCTCATCTCCCTGGTCGAGGGCGAGCGGACGGTCGGCCGGATCGTTGAGACCGAGGCCTACCTCGGCTATGACGATCCGGCATCGCACGGGTACCGTCACCGGCGGAACCAGCGGAACACCGCGCTGTTCGGCCCACCCGGTACCTGGTACGTGTACCTCTCCTATGGGGTGCACTGGTGCGCCAATCTGGTCTGTGAGGAGGAAGGGAAGGCAAGCGCAGTACTGCTGCGCGCGTTGGAGCCGTTGGAAGGGCTCGAAGCAATGCGGCGGCGACGCGGCGGGGTCGCCGACCGTGAACTCTGCTCCGGGCCTGGCAAGCTGTGTCAGGCGCTCGGTATCACTCGCGGGCTGGATGGAACTCCGATGAATGGTGGGATGGTGATCGTGGCACCTCCAGATCACGGCTCGCGGCGGGACATCCTGACGACTCCGCGTGTTGGCATTACCAAAGCGGCGGACTGGCCGCTACGGTTCACCATCGCTGGAAGCACCTGGATCTCACGCGCTGGGGGGGACCCCGGCCCACTTCAGGGCGCAGGGCTCCAGTCGGCAAAGCGAAACGGGCGGCGGAAGTAGTTCCGCTGCCCGTTTGACTACGATCCAGCTGCCGGGTTCAGTAGCCGCCGCTCTTCACCGATTCCCGGGCGTTGCCTAGGCCGAAGCGCAGGCCAGCGGAGAAGGTGTGGACCGCGTCTTTGAGGATCGACCCGGAGTAGACGAGGGTGGATTGCGGGCCATTCACGACGATCGCATGAGATTTGGCACCAGTGGTCACCTGATACTGGCCGAACGCGCTCAAACGGCTCACCCTGAAATTGAGCCCGGCCACAAAGGAGCCGAAGCCAGTGCTGCCAAGCTCGTTGGCCACGTCGCTCTCGGGGTTGTGGCCACCAGCATTCATGATGCCCACGCCTAGGCCGACGTAAGGAGTCGCGGGGCCCTTGATCGGGAACGCCATCAGCATGGCGGAGTATTTTCGGATGTAGCTGAAGGTACCCGTCACCACCTGCGAGCTACTCACCGCACCGGTGCTGTCAAAGGTGGTGAGGTTGTAGGCGCTCGCCTCATTGTCGCCGAAGCCTTGCTCGACCGAGAGCAGGAGGCCGGTACGCTTCGCGGTGACCAGCAGGTGGGCGCCGCCCATCGGGATCGTCGAGCGACCCTGCGCGCTGGTCTCGAAGTTCATGATGCCACCCTGCCCACCAACGTACCACTGGAAGGTGGAGTTGCCCGGCTGCTGCTGGGCGGAGAGGTGGGCCGTGCCCAGGCAGAGAGCCAGTGCCGCGACCGGGATCCTTCGAATGACCATGCGCATCAGAGACTGCCTCCGTAAGGTGTCCGCACCAGGCGGGCCCTGGCGCCTACCGCGTCCTCCGCGGCACGGTACGTCAAAATGCGGAATTTGCCGGAAAGCGCGGGTGGGGAGGGGGAAAACTGGTGCAGCTATCTGATGGTAAATACGTGCCTTACAGATCGCTGCTCCGGCACTGCCCCGCCCGTCGGAGGGGGTGCAGGTGCAAGAGGCGGGCCGGGGGAAGGGCCAGGGGGCGGACGATACCGAGGCGGACGGTGAAGAGGCGGACGATACTGAGGCGGACGATACTGAGGCGGACGATACCGAGGCGGACGATACTGAGGGCCGTCCGCCTCTTCACCGTCCGCCTTTAGATCAGCCTCAACTCCTTCCCAACCTTACGAAACGCAGCCAAGGTTTGGTCGAGATCATCGCGACTATGGGCCGCGGAGATCTGGCAGCGAACCCTTGCCTGCCCCTGGGGCACGACCGGATAGCCGAAGCCGGTCACGAACACACCCTCGGCCAGCAGGAGCTCGCTCATCCGAATCGCGGCGGCGGTTTCCCCCAGGATAACGGGAATGATCGGGGTCTCGCCCGGCAGGGGCTTGAACCCCAGCTCGAGAAGGCGCTCCCGGAAGTAGCGCGCATTCTCCCCCAATCGGCTCACCCGCTCCGGATGTGCCTCGAGGTACTCGATGCTGGCAAGCGCACTCCCGGCCACCGTGGGCGGCAACGCGTTGGAGAAGAGCTGGGGTCGCGCTCGTTGGGTGAGGTAGTCACAGACCGCCGGAGTCGCCGCGACGAACCCGCCGGCGGCGCCCCCAAGCGCTTTACCCAAGGTAGAGGTGATGATCTCGACCTCGCCCACGAGATCGAAATGCTCCGCGGTGCCGCGCCCCAGGCGGCCGAGCACGCCGGTGCCGTGGGAGTCGTCGACCATGAGGACCGCGTCATGCTGCCGACAGAGCTCGAGCAGATCGGGCAGCGGGGCGATCGCGCCCTCCATGGAGAACACCCCATCAGTGATCACCAGGCGGACACGCCGGTCTCGCGCGGCGGTGAGCTTTTCCTTCAGGTCGGAGAGGTCGGCGTGGCGGTAGACGGCGCTCTGACATTTGGTGATCGACTTGGCCAGCCGAACCGCGTCGATGATCGAGGCGTGATTCAACTGATCGCTGATAACGATGTCCTCTTCCCCGAGGAGGGTGGCGGGGACAGCCTCGTTGGCGTTCCAAGCGCTCACGAAGCTGAGCGAGGCACCAGTGCCCACCAGTCGGGCGCAGGCGGCTTCCAGGGCCCGATGGATGGTGAAAGTCCCGCAGATGAATCGCACCGACGCGGTCCCGGCACCATAGCGATCGAGCGCTTGCTTGCCTGCCGCGATCACTTCCGGCTGATGGCTGAGGCCAAGGTAATTGTTGGATGAGAGGATGATGACTTCGCCCCGCTCCTCCATCCTCACTCGCGCGTCCTGCGGGCTCTCCAGGAAATTGAGCCGCTTGTAGACGCCGTCACGGATGAACTGCTCCAGCTCCCCCTCGAGTCGCCGCTGCAGCCCGTCCTTCATGCCGCGACCTCCAGGATGACCTTGCCGGCTCGGCCATCCTTGATGACTTGAATCGCCTCGCCAATGCACTCGAGAGGGAACCGGTGAGTGATCACCGGCCGGGGATCCACCTGACCGGCCCGGAGCAAACGACGCATCTGCTGCCAGGTCTGATACATCTTGCGCCCGGTGACCCCGTAGAGCGTGAGTCCCTTGAAGATCACGTCCCGGGCGAAGTCGACTTCGGTAGTCTGACTGGGTGTGCCCAACAGATTGACGCGCCCCCCGAGCCGTGCCGCGGCGAAAGCCTGAGCATGACCGCTCGGGTGGCCGCTCATCTCGCAGACCAGATCCACACCATCGCCACCGGTGAGCTCGCGGACCCGGGCGAGCACATCGTCACTCCTCGGGTCCAGTGTCACCTGCGCTCCCATGCCGCGGGCCAGCTCCAGACGGGTCGGATTCAGGTCACTCGCAATGACCAGCGAGGCTCCGGCCGCGCGCGCCACCCCCACCGCAAAACAGCCGATTGGTCCGCACCCCAGCACCAGAACGGTGCTCCCGGGCACGTCGGCCTCGAGCACGGTGTGCACCGCGTTGCCGAGCGGATCCATGATGGCGCCGATTTCAGTGGGGATGCCGTCGAGCTTGATCACATTGGATGCGGGCATCGCGATATAGTCGGCGAACGCTCCGTCGCGATCGACACCGATGATCCGGGTGCGCTGACAGAGGTGCCCGGCGCCCAGGCGGCACTGAAGACAATGCCCACACACGATGTGTCCTTCGGCCGTTACCAGGTCGCCAACCGCGAGGAGTCCGGCGCCCTCGGCCTCGCGACCCAGTTGGGTGATCTCGCCGGCGAACTCGTGTCCGATGACCACCGGCGGCCTCAGCCGGTTGCGGGCCCAGTGATCCCACTCCCAGATGTGCAGGTCGGTGCCGCAGACGCCGGCATGGCGCACGCGGATGAGAACGTCACTGGGACCACAGGTTGGGGTGGGGACTTCCCGGAGCACCATCCCGGGGCGAGGACCTTCCTTGACGAGAGCGCGCATGGGGCTCGGGTAGGAGTCGGGCGGAAATATGGGCCGGACGGGGCGGAAGATACAGCGGCGGATGGTGGAGCGGCGGACGGTGAAGAGGCGGACACAAAGAGGCGGACGATAGAAAGGCGGACAGTACCGAGGCGGACAGTACCGAGGCGGACAGTACTGAGGCGGACGTCCGCCGTTTGATCGTCCGCCTCCGCACCGTCCGCCTTGTCAGCTAGTCCGCAAACACCGCCGGCCGCACCGGTTCGATGCGCACGGCGCTGATCTTGAACGCCGCGATGCGCGCGTAGGGATCGAGTTGAGGATTGGTGAGCAGGTTGGCCGCAGCCTCGCGGAAATGCATCGGCATGAAAATCTGCCCGCGGGCTTGCCGGTCGGAGAGCCGAACCCCGATCAAGACAGTGCCGCGGCGGGACGTGACCCGCACCGTGTCGCCCTCCCCCACGCCGAGATCGAGCGCGTCGAGCGGATGCACCTCGACGATGGGGACCGGCTCCCTGGAATCGAGTCCTTCGGAACGCCGGGTCATGGTACCGGTGTGCCAGTGGTACATCTGTCGGCCGGTGTTCAGGATGTAGGGGTACTCCTTGCTCGGCAATTCGTCGGGCGGGAGGAAACTCACCGGCACAAAGCGAGCGCGGCCGTCGGCGGTCGGGAATCGATCTTGGAACAGATAGGTGGTCCCTTCAGAATCGGACGTCAGCACTGGGTACTGAATCGAACGCCGCTGGCCCAGCATATCGTAGCTCACGCCGCGCCATGAGGGTGTCACCGTTGCGATCTCGCTCATCACATCGGCCGGCGATTGCCACGAAGTCTCCAACCCAAGACGCCGGCTCAGGTCGATCAGGACGTCCAGGTCCCTGCGCGACTCGCCCGGCGGTTCCAATGCCGCGTCGGTCAATTGGATGTGGCGATCGGTGTTGACGTAGGTGCCCGATTTCTCGGCGAAGGACGAGCCCGGCAACACTACGTCCGCCCACCGGGCGGTTTCCGTGAGGAAGAGGTCCTGCACCGCCAGGAACTCGAGTCCGCGCACCCAGTGTTCCGCGTGAGAGATGTTGGGGTCGGAGAGGACCGGGTTCTCGCCCATGATGTACATGCCGCGGATGGGGCTGCCATCCTGAACCATCTCCGTGACCATCATGCCCCGCTCGAGCGAGAGCGACTCCTCCGGCACTCCCCAGGCCCGGGCGAACTCGGCGCGGACCGCGGGGTCCGTGACCGAGCGGTAGTCGGTGTAGGCGAATGGAATCGCTCCCATGTCGCTCGCCCCCTGCACGTTGTTCTGGCCGCGGATGGGAAGCATCGCCGCACCCCAGCGCCCGATCATGCCGCAAGCCAGCATCAGATTCAGCAGGCTGGCGACGATGTCGGTACCGGTACTGTGCTGGGTGAGACCCATGGCCCACAGCGTAGAGGTGCGCGGCCCACGGGCATACATCTCCGCCGCGCGACGGATGGTGTCGGCCGGTATCCCGGTGATCCTGGCAGCCATCTCGGGGGTGTACGGCGCCACCGACTGCTTCACGCTCTCGAAATCGTGGGTCCGATTGGCGATGAACGTGGGATCGGTGAGCCCGGCGGCGATGACGTGGTTGAGCATGCCGTTGTACAGCACCACGTCGGTGCCCGGAAGCATCTGGAGATGGATGTCCGCCAGCTCGGCGAGCTCGGTCCGCCGCACGTCGGCCACGATCAGCTTGGCACCTTTCGCTACCGCCCGCTTGATGAGGGCGCCAAAGACCGGGTGAGTCTCGGTAGTGTTGGCGCCAGAAATGAAGATGACGTCGCAGGCCTCCTCGATCTCCCGCATCGAGCCGGACGCCGCCGAGGTATTGAGCGCACGGCTCATCGCCGCGACCGAGCTGGAGTGACAAAGCCGGGTACAGTGATCCACACTGTTGGTGCCGAGGGCCGCACGGACCATCCGCATGAAGGCGTAGTTGTCCTCGTTGGTACACTTGGCGGAGGAGAGCGCGGCGAGCGCGGTGGAGCCGTATTGCTCCCGGATCCGGAGGAGCTCCTGGGCGACCAGGCTCATCGCCTCTTCCCAACTCGCCTCTCGGAAGGCGCTATACCACGCGGCCGGGGTCGCTACCCGGTCGCGCACGTCATACTCCTCGATTGCTCCGGTCCCGGTTTGCGGCGGCTTGCCGATGCTTCGCTTGGGCGGACGAGGCTTTTCTCGCTTTCCCATCTCCTCCACCGTGTGCCAGGGACCCTCACGATGGCGGGGCCATTCGCCGGTCCACGCCCACCGTTGCCCGTCGTGCATCCAGCCTTTGCGGATGAGCGGCACCATCAGCCTGTCTCGGTGCATGGGGAAGTCGTAACCGAAGCGGCCTTTCACGCAGGTGGAGCCTTGATTGGGTGTCCGCTCTTCGATCCAGGGCGAGGTCACCCGCATGACCCGGTTGTCTTTCACGTGAATGTCGAGCTGGCAACCAACCCCGCAGTAAGGACAGACCGACCGGGCGATCTTGTCTGGCTCACGCACAGCCTCCGAGCCGAACCGCTGCTTGGGGATGAACTCGAAGATGGCACCCGTGGGGCAGACCCGAACGCACTCGCCGCACCAGGTGCACCCCGCATGGTCGGGATCGCCGTCACCCCCGACGATGATCTGCGCGTGCTCTCCCCGCATGCCGACGTCCAGGACCCCGACCTCCTGAATGTCCTCACATGCCCGCACGCAGCGGGTGCAGAGGATGCAGGTGCTCATGTCATGCTGGATCATGACGTCGCCCGGCCGCTCGTCGCCGGTACGAAGGGGAAGATCGTGCTGCGGGCGCACCGGGACATCGTAGCGCACCACGTACTGCTCGAACTCGTTTCTGGGGTTGGCTCGTCCACCGTTCTGGAGATGGTCGCCGGGGTAGCGCTCCAGCAGGAAGCCGAGGACGCTCCGGCGGTTTTCCACTACCGGCTCGGATTCGGTCTCCACTACCATTCCATCCGCGGCCGGGGTGGCACAGGCGGGCACCAACTTGCCCTGGCCCTGCACCGACACCAGGCAGATCCGGCAGTTTCCAACGATAGGCAGCTTGGGATACCAGCACAGCGTAGGGATTTGGTCGACCCCCGCTGCTCGCGCGGCCTCGAGGATCGTCGCGCCGGGTTCGAAGGAGATAGAGCTGCCGTTGAGCGTCAGGGTCGGCATGGTGGCCATTCGCGCAGTGAAAGGAAGGTTTTCAATCGGAGTCTAGACCCTACTCAAGGGAGGGGCAAGGGTCCCAAACGTACAAACACCCCCGGGCCCAGGCCCGGAGGTGTTTCGGCGCGCCGCTGCCCGCACAACTGTGCGGACCTACAGCTTACACGGCGTGCTCGCTGGGGACTCTCCTGTGCCAGTGGTCGTCCGCAGACTCCTCATCAGCGGCCCAGAGATAGGCCCAAAAGCGAACCGGTTTGGGAGCCGGTGCGCCGGTCTTGATGACGATGCCCAGCGGCACGGAGGGAAGGGTAAGCGGAAGAGTGGTCACGAGCAGAGCCTTTTCTACGGGAGAACTGCGCCTGAAGCCCGGCCACCTTCCGGGCAGGCCGCGTGCCGTGTGGGGCACTGCTCGTATCCAGTGATAGGTAATGACTTACGAGGTGCGGTGGGAGACTGGCCCGTGTCAGTCCGACTCGGATAGAGAGCGATCTGACGTGTCCGGGGGACACAGCGGCTTGGTCAGTACTAAACCCTCGGGCCGCCGGTGGCTCCCGCTTCGCCGACGAGGCTTGGCCAGCTCCTCCGCCGACCAGCCGTCATAGAACCCGCGAAGCGATGCCGGTGCGAGTGCGCGACAGCTGGCGAGGAGGACGTGCAGGCCCCCCGGCCGACTGCGTTGCTGGAGGTCGCTGATGAACTCGGCCCGATCGGCGGCACTGACCTCCGCCAAGACCCCGGGATCGAGCACCACGATATCGACATGCTCGATGCCATAGAGAAAGCTCGGTAGACCGGGGCACAGCTGAGTGACGTAGGCCTCGAAGAGGCTCGCGAGCGACTCCGCTGCCATACGGGACTCGACCCGCTCGACGCACCCCAGGTCGGACGCGAGAAAGGTGACCGCGGCATCGTGCGCCGCCAACAGGTACGTGGTCGGCTCGGCCGCGCTGCCGACGACCAGGGCGGTATCCTGAGGCTCGATCCGAGGGAGCAGGGCAGTGACCGGACAATTCGGGTCCAGGCCCCAGTGCGTCGGTGTCCGCTGGGCCTCGCGAAGACGGATGAACTGCTGTCGCCAGCGTCGATACGGCCGGAGTGCGAGCCGCTTCATAATCAGCCGGTCCACCGTCTCGAGCATCAAGACCTCGGTCAGGACGAACTGCCCCTCCGAGGTGGCGGACAGCTCCGAGGCGGCCTCGTCGCCGAGGCGGAGGAGCTCGTCTCGCCCGATGGAATTCTTGTAGCCCTCGACCCGCTGCATCACGTACTCCTGGTAGTGCTGCTTGTCGGAGTACGGGGAGCGGCGGCGTCGCTGCGTGCCGCGGATTTCCGCGGCGGTCAGCACGACGCCTCGAGGGCCGCCACGACGGCCCCTGGGGTGGGGAAAACGCTTACTGGCACGATCCTCAAAACTCGTGAGCGCCGTCCCCAGTGTCAACGCGAAGAAAAGGCGAGAGAGGACGCAGAGGACGCTGCGTCCTCTGCGTCTTCAGTCCGCCTGGAGCACCGCTCCTTTGAGGTAGCTGGTCTCGGGAATGGTCAGCACCTCGGGGTGATCCTCCCCCTGGCCCAGCACCTGACGCAACAGGACCCGCCGTCCGCTATCGCCCGCGGCGTCGGCCAGCATGCCGAGAAACTCAGGCAGGCGAACGTGCGCCGAACAGGAGGCCGTGAGCAGGACTCCGCCGGGCGTCAGACAACGCATGGCTCGCAGGTTGATCTCGTGGTATCCCCGAAGCGCTGCGGGGACCGCGCTGCGCGACTTGGCAAAGGCTGGAGGGTCCAACACGATGGTATCGAACCGATCCCGGGCCCGCGCGAAGGCCCGGAGCGTCTCGAACGCATCTCCCAGACGCCACTCGATGTTGCTGAGTTGGTTGATACGCGCGTTGGCGGCACCGCGATCGAGTGCCTCTCGGCTCTCGTCCAGCGCGAGCACGCTGCCGGCCCGTCTCGCGAGATGAAGGGCAAACGACCCGTGATAGGCAAAGCAGTCGAGTGCCCGGCCGCCCGGTCGCGCCAGGGTACCGGCGAGGAGCCGGTTAGGGCGCTGATCGAGAAAGGCACCCGTCTTCTGTCCTTGCCACGGAGCGGCGAGGTAGCGGACCGCTCCCTCGCGGACCTCGATCTCGCGGGGAACATCCCCGTATGCGGTCTGGGACTCCTCGGTCAGGCCTTCCCGGCGGCGCACCGGGGTATCGTTTCGCAGCAGGATCCCATCCGGGTGAAAGACCTCCACCAGGGCCGGCACGATGTCCGACCGCATGGTTTCGAGGCCGGCAGAAAGGAGCTGGATGACCAGCCACCGGTCATACTTATCGACTATGAGAGAGGGGAGTCCGTCGCCCTCGCCATGCACCAGCCGATAGGCGGTCGCGTCGATTGCCGCGCGGCGTTCTCCAGAGCGGCTCAGGTGTTCCCGCCACCAGGCAGAATCCACCGCTCGCTCAGTGCGTTCGAGGAACCGAAGCCGGATCTCTGAGCGGGGAGAGTAGAGGGCCTGACCGATGAACCGGCCCCGTGGCTCGTGGACGCGGACGAGGCCTGGCGCGGAGGGCTCGTCCTGGACGTCGCTGCGATAGATCCAGGGGTGTCCGCGAACCCAACGCTCGGCTCCGCGGGCAGTGACCCGAACGATGGTCACGCCCTGTCAGGCCGAAGCACAGTGGCTCCGCGCAAATAGCAGTGCTTGATTTCCGCCCGAGTGCGGGTGGTATAGGCGTGGACCAGGAGTCGGATGCACCGCGGAAGCGAGCCTGGAACGGGGATCTCCGTCGCGTGCAGCAGGGCGACGATGTTCCATCCGAAGTCTTCGGCTGCGCGGGCGGGGAATGCGGCATCGAGGTCACGCGTGACGGTGAAGAGCGCGCTGACGATGTCATCCGGCTGCAGCTCATTGGCCTCGATCAAGGCTCGCAGGAGCTCATCGGTCGCGGCCAGGATCTCAGTCGCATCGTTTTGTGATACGGTCGTGGCCCCGCGAATGCCCTGCAGCCGGGGATTGGGAAGCGTCATGGGACATAATGTAGCCGCGTTGATTCGGCTGATGCTGGTCACCGATGACACCCTGGTTGCGGGTCGGGATCTGCTCGCCCTCGCCCGAGCGGCTGAGCGCGGCGGCGCCACCGCAGTGCAGCTTCGCCTGAAGAGGGCATCGGCACGTGAGCTGGTGGATCAGGGCCGCGCGCTGGTAGGCGCGCTCAGCATTCCGGTGCTGATGAACGACCGTCCCGACGTCGCCCTAGCCGCGGGGGCGGCAGGCGTGCACCTCGGGCCCGACGATATGCCGGTCGCGCTGGTGCGGCGGATTACCCCGCCTGGATTCATCATCGGAGCGTCGGTCGGAAGCGTGGCGGAGGCTGCCGAGGCTGGATCAGCCGACTACTGGGGCATCGGACCTTGGCGCAGCACCGAAACCAAGGGAGACGCCGGCGCGGCGTTGGGGCCGGATGGTTTCCGGCAGCTCCTTGGGCTGGCCGGCGGACGCCCATGCCTCGCCATCGGTGGCCTACGGCCGCAGGACGTCACCGCGGTTCGCGCGGCGGGCGGGTCCGGGGTGGCGGTAGTATCGGGGATCTTGCGGGAGGAGGATATCGAGGCGGGGACGCGGCAATACGCCGCCGAGCTCGGGTCGTGAGCTGAAGACGGCTAGCGCGCCGCCTTGCGCGCTCTCGCGACCGCGCGAAGATGCTCGTCGTACGTGCGGGAGAAGATGTGCCGCCCATCCGGACCCGCCACAAAGTACAGATACGGCACCCGCGCAGGATACAGGGTGGCCTCGATGCTTCGCCGCCCAGGAGAGTTGACCGGTCCCGGTGGAAGCCCGAGGTGAAGGTAGGTGTTGTAGGGCGAAGGGAAGTGGTAGTCCTTCTGGTACAACCGCGGCTTTCGATTTCCCGTCTTCAAGGCAATCGCGTACTGCACCGTCGGGTCGGCTTGGAGCGCCATGCCGATGCGGAGCCGGTTGTAGTACACTGCCGCGATGGTCTCGCGTTCATCGTCCGCCCGGGCTTCGCCTTCGACGATGGACGCCAGCGTGACGACTTGCAGCTTGGTCATACGCAGGGTATCGAGCCGGCTGGTCCATTCCGGTTCCCACTGGTTCTTGAATCCTTCCGCCATGACGCGGATGAGCTCCGCCGGCCGAGTGCCCACGGCAAGAGAATAGGTCTCCGGGCGGAGAAACCCCTCGAAGGACCGCGCCGGGAAACCCAGCAGGGCGTTAGCAGCCGCGGTGTCCCGCGCCGCGGCAATCACCGAGTCTTCCGGCATGCCCAGGCGCTCCGACGCAAGATGGGCCAGCTCCAGGAGCGTGAGCCCCTCCGGCACCGTAAGCCGCAAGGAAACCGCCTTGCCCTCGGCGAGAATGTCGAGCACGGTCCAGGGGGAGATGCCGGACGAAAACTCGTAAATGCCGGCGCGCACCGATCGGTCCAGCCGGCGGACCCGCGCGAGGAACTTGAACCAGACCGGGCTGGAGACCACACCATGCGCGCGCAGGCTATCGGTGACCGCCGCGAAACTGGCGCCCGGAGGTAGGGTGACGCGTTGGGTGGTGGTGTTGGAGCCGCAGGC
>JBIOUY010000353.1:0-51000 GCA_044867445.1 Gemmatimonadales bacterium | reverse complement strand
GAGGGCATACCCCAGGAGCTCAATGGGAGACATGGAAGAAAGTAAGCAGTGAGAAGTGAGAAGGTGACAGGTGAGAGGTGACAGGTGAGACGTGAGAGGTGAGGAGCGATCAGGTCCTCATCCCGAGCGAAGCGAGGGATCTGCTCAGTGTCTTCGAAGCAACTGAGTGGATCCCTCGGTCACTTCGCTTCGCTCAGCTCCCTCGGGATGAGGATTGCCGCTCTTACTCCTCAGTTCTTACTCGAGGCTATCTCATAAACAATTTCGTCGATGCGTTATAGGCCTCGAGCCCTCGATGGGCAACGTGGATTTCCGAGGGAAATTGACGCCATGGCCTCGACGCGTAATGCCCATAAACGGGGCACTTAACTATTTATGAGATGACTTCTCCTCACTTCTCACCGCTCACTTCTTACTTCTCACTTCTTACTTCTCACTTCTTACTGCTGTCCGCCCACTCCACCCGCACCTCTCCTACCGCCGACGTGACCGCGATGTCGAGATGCCGGTTGTCCCGATCGTACCCGGGGGACTCGAAGCTGTTGCCTCGGCGCACGAGGCCGCTGGGCTGGAACGAGGAAAGGAACTTGTCGAGGGTGAGGCGTACTCCGATTTGGCGAGGCAGCCGCAAGGTGAGCTCACCCATCGCCATCTTCACTTCCACTTCGGAGCTCGCCGTCCAGGTCCCTCCGAAGTCGAGTGCCACCTTGCCCACGCCGCCCTCGAAGTCAATCCGGTCGCAGCGACTGTTTCCCAAGCCGATCACCGAAAGCTCGGCCGCGCCGGCGCTGAGTTGGGCGCTTCGGCACCTGGTACCATTGGGCTGGGAGAACCGAATCACCGCGCGGCTGGCGCCCGTCTCCAGGTTGAGATCGGTCAGCCGCAAACCGCCCAGCTCCAGATCCGCATCGACGGCGCCCAGGCCCACGTCCAGCGCCAGATCGACACTGGGTGAGAACGAAACGTTGGCCATTTGCCGAAGCTGGTTTTGGGATACCACCCGGAGGCCGCCGCGCCCAGCCGTTTCCACTCCGAGCAGGACCTGACCCCTTGCGGCGTCGAACTCGCTGCGTGGCACGAAGCGATCTTGATCGTAGGAGACATCCATCCGGTATAGCTCTGCGGCCGGGCCGGGCCTTAGCCGGAGCACGCCCGCGGCGTACTGCAGGTTGGCCCGGAGCCGGGTCTCCCCGTGTTGCTGCCGGAACGTACTGAAGGGCCGCATGCTCTGTGCGGAAGCCGTTCCCGCCCAGAGGAGCAGGGCGAGGGCGAGCAGTGCGCCCCTCATGGTCATAGCCCTCGGGTCGGTGTCCGAGTGCCGGGCCGGCGGGCCGCGGGAACCCCGAATTGTGGCGTGGCCCAGAGGTATTCGTCCGTCAGCGCCTCAGGAGGAATAAGCCGACCCGCGAAGTTTTCCCTGATGCCGGCGCGACTCAGCAGCGCGGCACCGAAGCCCGCGGTCCCCAGCAGCCAGGTCACCAGAAAGGCCGCGCCGCGAATCAGATTCCCTGCGATGGGCACCCATCCAAAGATGGCCCAGGCGAGCCACAGGCTGGCCAGCGCCGCGAGCCCAATGAGCAAATAGCGGTAACTGTTGGGAGATCCGATCACCACTCCGAGCGCCATGCGCCGCCGGATGTAGGTCTCGCCCATCGCGTGCGCCACGGCCAGATATCCGCCCAGGGCCGCAACGATCACGAGAAGGGTATAGACGACCACCGCGAAAGGGAGGAGGAGAATGCCGGCAACGCTCAGAATCAGGCCTACCACCAGCATGCCGAAGGTTGGAAGCAGAAGGATCTGTCCCAACAGCCCGGTGATGAACGCGCGCCCGAAGGAATGAGCCACCGTGTCGGACACGACCTCGAGATTGGGACGGCCGAACATGACCAGCCCGAAACCGAGGGCGGAGAGTGTAAGGAACACGCCGATCACTCCAGCGATCCGACCGAAGGTCAGCTCCAGTGCACTCGCCACCGGGGTGGCAACGGTCGCGACCGAGGGCGCCGTCAGCACGGTCGTGGAACCGAAGCTTCGAACCTCTCCCCCGATTTCACCGTCTCCGTCCACCGTACCGCCGAGGGTGAGAATGTCGCCCGACACCAGCCCACCTTCGTGCACCGTGACATCGCCATTTACGGTCACCAGGTTGCCCAGCAGTTTGCCGGCGATGTCCGCATTGCCGCTTACGACCAGCAGGTCGCCCGGGTGACTCTCGCCCGAGGGCAGGCGGTAGTCCCCCCGCCAGGCCGAGCCACGAGGAATGGTGACACGCAGGTCGCTCCCCTTGTTACCCAGGCTGCGCTCCAGTTCCCGCTCGACCGCCGTGGTGTTGCTGAGGTCGCTGAGATCGACGGTGGGCCCACCGGGTGGGGCGGCAGGGATGGGCTGCGCTTGAGTTCGCTGCGCTTGACTGGAAGCCTGAGAATGCGCCAGGGTCGAGACGTCCGACACAAAGGCCCAGAAATCCTTGACCACCGAGACCGCAGCGGATCGGGTCGGGCCCTTGCAAGGCTCGGCCTGCGCGACCCCGGCCGCGAATGCCGTGAGGAGAGCCGCGACCGCGAGGAGCCGGCTAGGCGTTGGCATGTGCCACCTCCTGGGTCGGGAGAGCCAGGAGACGGCGTAGCGCCAGGACGCCGCCGAGATATGCCACCGAGGCGGAGGCAGAAGCCAAGGCCAGATGGCCGGGATGCCCCAGGACCGTCCTGGCGCTCTCAAACCAGGGCTGCTCCATGAAATTCGAGGCGACACCGCGCAGGCCCAGCCACGCCACCTGGCTACCTTGCGACATCACCCAGGAACCGAGCGCCAGCAGAGTGCTCTGATGCCCGAGCGTCCAGATGATGCTCGCTGCCATCGAGCCCAGCAGGAGGAGCCCCACGCTCGCGGCAACAGCCATCGACTTTCGGGTGGCGAGAAGACGGCGAGGTACGGTTTGGAGGGAACGGATGGCGAACGGATCCGGGACGACTACGGACTGCATGACTCGATCGGCGAAGCCGGGCGACGCACTCATGAGGCTCAGCCCCTGTAGCTGGTCTACGATCTCCCGCTCCGCTCGCGCCAACTCGAGGCAGGCCTGGCAGCGATCCAGATGCTGCTGCCGCTCCTCGGAGAGGTTTCCGTCGAGCCAGAGATCGAGATCGTCCGGCGTGAGATGAGGCCCGGAAGGCTGAGTCATAAGTGGCCCCTCCTACGTTCGGGGTTGGGGGAATGTTTCATTCTTTCAAATGCGCAAGCGCCTGACGCAGCTCGTTGCGGGCGCGGTGGATATAGGTCTTCACAGTACCTAACGGGAGGTTCAGTATGTCAGCGATTTCTTCATAGGCTCGGCCCTCGACATGGCGGAGCAGGATGCAGGATCGGTACTCCGGACGAAGCTGGGCGATGGCTTGCTCGATCGCTCCCCCGAGCTCCTTGGCCTCGACTGCGTCCAGAGGTGATTCCTGGCGAGCCCCGATCTGCAGGGCGGTGGCCTGCATCTGCTCTGGCGTCTCCGCGTGGGGCGAGCCGTCGAGCGATAGCGTGTCGAGCTCCCGGCGGCGAAGATGATCGATCGCCGCATTGTTCGCGATCTTGAAGATCCAGGAGGAGAACTTGAATTCGGGGCGGTACGACTCGATGGCGTTGAGTGCCTTGATGAAGGTCTCTTGGGCCAGATCCTCCGCCAGCTCGCGATCCCGGACCATCCGAAAGAGCAGAGCAAAGACCGGGCGCTCGTAGCGACGAATCAGCTCACGATAGGCCGCCTCTCTGCCCGCACGGGCGATAAGGACGACCTCCTGGTCGCTCAGCCGGGCCCACTCCGGGCCGCTAACCAATCGACCCTTGCCTTGCCAAGGACTTCAACTCCGCACTACATTCAGCGCCTATGTTAGCCTCTGATCGTAAGTTACCCGTTTCCGGCGGCCCGGAAAAGCGGGCCTACGTTCGCGAGATCTTCACGGCCATCGCCCCCACGTACGACCGACTCAACCGTATCATCAGCTTCCGTTTCGATCAGCGCTGGCGGCAAGATGCAGTCAGGCGGCTGGGTTGGGAGCGCGCGCCGGAGGGAATCTATCTTGACCTGTGTGCCGGAACCCTCGACTTCGGGGCTACGCTGGCTCGGCAAGCCGGCTTCCGGGGCAGGATAGTTGGGGCCGACTTCGTCCCTCGGATGCTCCAATTAGGTCGCACCAAGTCGCCCCGGCTGGCGCCGGTCACCGCTGATGCCCTGGAGCTCCCCTTTTCGGCTGCGCAGTTCGACGGAGTGATGGTGGGTTGGGGGGTTCGCAACCTGACCGATCTCGACGCCGGACTGGCCGAGACGGCGCGGGTAATGACGCCCGGCGCGCGACTGGTGATCCTGGAGATGACGCTTCCCTCGCGGCGGTGGCTCCGATCGATTTACCAGTTCTACTTTCGGCGGGTGCTGCCGAGGCTCGGCCGCCTGATTTCCAAACATAGGACTGCCTATACCTGGCTGCCAGAATCCACCCAGGCGTTTCCTGGGCCGGCGGAGTTGGTTCGCCGGTTAGCCGCCCAGGGCTTTGTCGACGTCAGCTATCGCCTCCTTATGGGGGGCGTGTGCGCGCTGTACGTAGGAGAAAAAGGTGAGAGGTGAGGGGTGAGAGGGCCCCTCCTCGGCCCCCATCCTTTCCAGTCCCCTTTCACCTTTCACCTTTCACCTTTCACCTTCTAATGCCCCTCGACAACCTCCGCGAATTCCTGAAGCAGATCGACCGGATCGGCGAGCTGACCAAGGTGAGTCAGCCAGTCCGAGCTCGGCTTGAGATCGCGGAGATCGCCGACCGCTGCATGAAGAGCCCCGGAGGCGGTCCCGCGCTCCTCTTCGAGCACGTGCTTCTGGACAACGGAGAGCGCAGCTCGCCGCCCGTCGCCATCAATCTCTTTGGGTCCATGCGCCGCATCTGCCTGGCCCTCGGCGTGGACGACCTGGACGCGATCGGGGCCCGGATCTCCGACATGCTCAATCTCAAGGTGCCGGAAGGGCTCTTCGGGAAGCTGGCGATGCTCCCCAAGCTCGCGGAAATGGGGAAGTTTCCCCCTCGGGTAAAGGGAGGCCGGGCCCACTGTCAGGAGGTGGTTCTGCGAGGCGAGGCGGTGGATCTCGCGCAGGTCCCCTTCCTCACTACGTGGCCGGGAGACGCCGGGCGCTATATCACCTTGCCCCTCGTCATCACCACCGACCCGGTGCGTGGGATTCGCAACGTGGGGATGTATCGAATCCAGGTGGAGGGTCGGAACACCCTGGTGATGCACTGGCAGCGCCATAAGGTTGGCGCGGCGCACTGGCGCGAGATGGCAGCACGAGGCGAGCGCATGCCGGTGGCGATTGCCCTTGGTGGTGACCCCGCGAGTATCTACTCCGGATCCGCGCCACTGCCTCCCAACATCGACGAGTTCCTCTTCGCCGGCTTTCTTCGCGGTGACCCGGTCGAGCTTACCCGGGCGGTCACTTGCGAGCTGGATGTACCGTCCGAGGCGGAGCTCGTGCTTGAGGGGTATATCGATCCGGCGGAGCCGCTGGCGTTGGAGGGCCCCTTCGGCGATCACACCGGCTTCTACTCTTTGGCGGACTTGTACCCCCGGGTGCACGTCACCGCGATGACGGCCCGGCGGGACCCGATCTATCCGGCGACACTGGTGGGCCGTCCTCCCATGGAGGACTACTACCTGGGTCACGCCACCGAGCGGATCTTTCTGCCGCTCCTCAGGCTCACCGTCCCCGAGATCGTAGACTACCACATGCCGGCCCCCGGCATATTCCACAACCTGGTCTTCGTGTCGATCGACAAGCAGTATCCCGGACAGGCCTACAAGGTGATGAATGCGCTCTGGGGACAGGGCCTGATGTCGCTGGCGAAGGTTCTGGTGGTGGTCGATCGGGAGGTGAACGTCCGAAACCCGGATGAGGCCTGGTGGATCGCGCTGAACAACATCGATCCCGAACGAGATGTCCGCTTCAGCATGGGTCCGATGGACGTGCTGGATCATTCCAGCCGAGGGTTCACCTACGGGAGCAAGATGGGCATCGACGCCACCCGCAAATGGAAGGAAGAAGGGTTTACCCGCGAATGGCCCGAGCTCATTACGATGGATGCGGAAACCAAGCGGCGGGTGGATCAGATGTGGGGGAGCTTGGGGATCCAACTTATACAGCGTGAAAGGTGAAGGGTGAAAGGTGAAGGGTGACGAAGGGACGAGTGAAGAGGGATGTTGTTGCGGCGGCCTCCAAACGAAAGGCAACAGGCTCAGGAGAACGGAATGAACGACCCTTTCACCTTTCACCGTTCACCCTTCACCGCTCGTGAGGGCCAGACCTTTGCGGGTGAGTCGCTCTTCGTTCACTACGTCAACCTGGTCAAGCTTCCGCATACCCTCTTTGCGCTCCCCTTCGCGCTCCTCGGTGTGCTCGCGGCCTCCACCGTGGCGCGAGTGGGACCCCGAACCGTTCTGCTGGTCATTCTTGCTTTCTCCGCCGCCCGCTGGGCCGCGATGGGGTTCAATCGCATTGCCGATCGGGAATACGACGCGCGCAACCCTCGAACGCAAAATCGAGAGCTTCCCCGCGGTGCACTCTCGACGACACAGGCCTGGGTCTCGGTTCTCCTGGCCTGCGGCCTCTTCCTGGTCAGCGCCGGGATGTTGAATCGCCTCTGCCTGGTGTTGAGCCCCCTCGCCCTGGCTTGGGTCTTAGGCTACAGCCTGTCCAAGCGCTTCACCTGGTGGTCCCACCTCTGGCTGGGTATGAGCCTGGCCATTGCCCCGGTCGGGGGGTACCTCGCCGTAACCGGCCAATGGAGTCACCCGTTGTGGCTCCTGCTGGTGATCAGTGCCGGCGTGGCCAGTTGGGTCGCGGGCTTCGACATCTTCTATGCTCTTCCTGATGCGGGGTTCGATCGAGCGGAGGGACTCCGGAGTGCGGTGGTTCGCCTGGGTGAGGCACGCGCGATCCTGCTGGCCAAGCTGCTGCATGGCCTGACCATCCCCGCTCTGGCGCTGTTTGGCTACGGTGCTGGATTCGGAGCCTGGTACTACGCCGGGCTGGTGATAGCTGGAATGATCCTGATCTACGAGCACCAACTGGTCAAACCCGGAGACCTGTCACGGCTCAATGCCGCGTTCTTCACCATGAACGGTGTGATGAGCGTGACCGTCTTTGGGTTCGCGCTGGTGGATCGGATTGTATGAGTGCGCTAAGGGCGGTAAGGACGGCAAAGACGGTAAAGACGGTAAAGACGGGATGGATCGCGATGCCGCGAAAGAAGCAGGAGCGTCGCTCAGGCCCGGTGCCTACCCCGCCGCGCCCCTTACCGCCCTTACCGCCGTTACCGCCCTCGCGACCGCCGGTCGCGCCTCCCAAGCACCCGGTCCGCTCTCCAACCCCCAACCGGAGAGGCCGCTGACACAGCATCCCATCGTCCTTGCCTTCACCGGCGCATCGGGGTCCCCTTATGGAGTGCGGCTGCTCGATGTCCTAGCCCGCAACCGGGTCCCGGTCTGGTTGATCGTCTCCAGCCACGGGTTGCGGCTGCTCCACGACGAGTGCGGTATCGATTCGATCGAGGGGCTGCAGAAGGCGACCGGAGGCGATTGGCACTCAGTTGTCCCGTTTCCCGACGAAGATCGGGGTGCACTCCCCGCGTCGGGTTCCCAACGGACCGGCGGGATGGTCGTCTGTCCCTGTTCGATGGGGACCGTGGCGGCGATCGCCGGCGGAACCAGCCGCTCGCTGGTGGAGCGCTCCGCCGACGTCACGCTCAAGGAGCGCCGGAAGCTGATTCTGGTGCCTCGGGAAACGCCTCTCTCGCTGGTTCACCTTCGCAATCTCGTCTCCGCAACGGAAGCCGGGGCTGTGGTCATCCCGGCGGCTCCCGGGTTCTATCACCGGCCCACGCAGATATCGGAGTTGGTGGACTTCATCGTTCAGCGGATTCTCGACCAGCTGGGCCTGGAGATCGAGATCGCCCGGCGCTGGTCAGGGAAGGCCTGAGCGGCGCATGCGCATCGGAGTGATCTCCGACACCCATGGACTGCTCCGGCCCGAGGTGTTCGACGCCTTTCAGGAGGTCGATCACATTCTGCACGGCGGCGACGTTGGCTCGGTCGAGCTCTTAGCCGAGCTGGAGGCCATCGCTCCGGTGACGGCCGTGTACGGCAATACTGATGGATGGGATCTCCGTGCTCGACTGCCCCAGGTTGCCTCCCTGGAGCTGGACGGCTTCGACATCGTCGTGACCCACGGTGACCAAATGGGCACGCCCACTCCGGAGAATCTCCATGCGGCCTTCCCAGATGCCCAGATCCTTGTGTACGGTCATACCCATCGACCGCTTCTCACTCTGGTTGACGTCGTCGTTACGGTGATGAACCCAGGTGGGGCGGGCGCTCGCCGCTTCAAGCTGGCTCCCTCGGTGGGAATCCTGGAGCTCGAACCAGGCATCCCCCCGAGAGGCAGGCTGGTGCAGCTAGTGAGAAGTGAGAAGTGAGAAGTGAGAAGGTGAGAGGTGACAGGTGACAGGTGAGAGGTGACAGGTGAGAGGTGAAAGGTGAGCGGGTCCTCATCCCGACCCCGAGCACCGCGAGGGGGAGGGATCTGCTCAGTGTCTTCGAAGCAACTGAGTGGATCCCTCGGTTCTTTGCTTCGCTCAGCTCCCTCGGGATGAGGATTGCCGCTCTCACTTCTCACTGCTCACTTCTCACTGCTCACTTGCTCACTGCTCACTTCTCACCGCAGTTCACAGCCCCAGCCGAAGGCCGCCGCTCACCGCCCAATTGTGGGTAGTCTTGCTATCGAAGTTGATGCCGGTGGCCTGCTGGGCGTCCAGTTTGCCGATGTAGTCCTTCACCATCAGCTCCAGACCAACTCGCCGGCCCAGGGACACATCGGCACCGCCACCGAGGTTGTAGGCGAAGTTCGTCGAATGAGTACTCAGCGGTCCTACGTCAAAGTTCTGCCGAACCCCGCCCACGCCGGCCTGAATGAACGGCGCAATGGGGAGCGCGCCCGTGCCCGGCAGCCTCAGCCGCAGGCCGGCATCGTAGAGCCACACGGAGCTTTCGCCTACGGAGAGCCCTCCAACCAACGGGGCGCTGATCTCGAGACCGGGCCGGGAATACGCCAGGTTTCCGACCAGGGCGATGTTGCGGGTGAGTCCCAGGCTGAGCTCGCCGCCGTAAACTGCCGCACCGGCATTTCGGAGACCGGTGCCGAGCGGACCGCTGATGATATTGCCGAATTTCATGTAGCCGGCATAAGGGGTGAGCCCGATCGTGGGCGCCGACTGGCCCTGCGCGGCGAGTGGCGTCGAGCAGAGGACGCCTGCAGCCGCGCTGGCGAGAAGAAAATGCTTGAACATCGGACCTCCCGGTCGCTGTGATGGTTTCGCTGCGCCCGAGCGCAACGGCCCAGGAGGTCAAGCACAGAGAGTGCCACGCTTTGCAGTCTTGCAAAGCATTGTGAACAAATAGGTTGTAGCTGATGGGTCAGACCGACCAGCCGACGGGATGTCCGGTCAGGGAGACGACCGGACTACGCCACCCACTCCTCGAAGGACGATGTCCGCCGCAATGCCTCCGGGTGAGCGCGGAACCAAGACATGAGCAAGAGGATCTCATCGATGGCATCGAGCGGCAGAGGGCCCACGAAGGGCGCAGGCTGCCGCACCTCTTCCGCAACCACCGCGCGAAACGCCTCTCGTTCGATCGGGGTCGATGGGTAGGGGAACGAGGCCCGCACCAGACCCTGCCGTACCAGATAGACCCAATCGTCCCCGAAGTCTCCCGGGTCCCGATACACAAAGGTCAGTAACTCCACTGCAGTTCGTGCGCGGGTGGCGGCGGCGAGCAGCCATTCGAGATGCTCGAACTTCTCCCGCCAACGTGCTGCCAGCTCGAAGCGAGCTGCGGTCGAGGCCTCCTGCATGGCGGCGATCACCCGATCGAGCGGCTGGATGGTACGCCCTTCCAGGAACGCCATTGCCGTTTCCACTCGTCGCCGATACTCCGATTCGGTCACAAAGCCGGCACATGGTCCACTGCAGAAGCCAAACTGGTGGCGCATGCAGGCAGCCTGCCTAGGCTGGTCGAACAGATCGCCCTGACCTGCGAAGACTGCCGGCATGGTCGGCGAGCAGTCGCGGATGCCGAGCAGGTCATTCAGGGTCCGGACGGCTTCTGAGGTTCGCGAGAAGGAATGAAAGGGGCCGTAGCAATGGGCATCGCCCTTGGCTACGGTGCTCCCGGCGTACATCCGGGGGGCAGGGTCTGCCGAGATTTTGATGAGAATCGACCGGCGAGTGACGTTCCCCCGGTAGTTGAAGTGCGGTCGGAATTTGCGGATCTGACGCAGCTCACTGAGGTAGGCCGCGAATTCGCTGGAGACATAGTCCCAGGAGATCTCGCTCGCCGCGTACAAGATGCGGGCGGCCTTGTCGTCCGGGTACTGCGCCCGGAAGTAGCTCATGAGCCTGGTGCGGAGCCGCTTGGCCTTTCCGATGTAGATGATTCGGCCACTGCCGTCCAGCATCCGGTAAACCGCTGGGCGATTCTCGGTCAGCGCACGGATCCGGCTTTTCAACTGCTCCAGGTCGGTTGCTGGAAGCGGTACCGCCCGCTGCGCCCTCCCCCGTCGACTCACGACTGACAGCGGTGGCAGAAGACGGTGATGCGGCTGTCGATGGCGTGAGTACCCGTGAGCCGGGTTCCGCAGCGTCGGCAGGGTTCGCCTTCGCGTCCGTAGACCAGGAGCTCCAGCTGAAACTCCCCAGGTTCCCCAGTACCAGTCCGGTAGTCCCGAATGGTGGACCCGCTCGAGTCAATGGCAGCCAGCAGAATTCGGCGGATTTCGGCATGAAGGCGCCGGTGATCGTCCGGCGTGAGCTGGCGGGCCGGCTTCGATGGGTCGATCCTGGCGGCGAAGAGCGCCTCGTTTGCGTAGATGTTCCCAACTCCTGCCAGTCGGCGCTGGTCCATGATGACCTTCTTTACCGCCTGCCGGGACTGCCGAAGGATCTCGCCCAGGCGCTCGGGCGTGAAGCCGCCATCCAGCGGCTCAGGACCGATGGCATCGCTGTATCGCTTCCACCCTTTGGGATCGAGTAGCAAGAGCGTGCCCAGGCGGCGCACGTCGTGGTACACCAACTCCCTTCCGTTATCGAGCGTCGCCCGGAGCACGGCATACCGCTCATCGTCCTCCGAGAGCGGTCGCTTCTGAACCATCAATGACCCTGTCATTCCCGGCTGTATCACCAGGCGGCGCGCGCCCAGATCGAGCACGGCGTGCTTGGCTCTCCGGAAGACCCCGCCAACCGTTGCGCCGGTAAGCTCTCGGAGCAGGCGCCGGCGGGTCACGCTCCTGAGCACGTCGGTGTGGCTGAGGGAGACGCGGTCGAGTCGGCGGCCGAGCAAGGCGGGACGGATGTCGCGAACGATGGTTTCGACTTCGGGAAGCTCAGGCATCGCTTGGGAATCTAAGAGCGCTCGAGCCTCTCGGCTTCCCGCCAGCCGATGTCCCGGCGGAACACCTTCCCCTCGAACTCGATCGCCTGCGCGGCCTCGCGGCTCCGCCGCTGCGCCTCGGCAAAGCTTGCCGCCACTGCGGTCACGGTCAGCACCCGCCCGCCATTGGCCCGGAGAATTCCGTCGGCTCCTCGCGCCGTGCCCGCGTGAAAGACGGTCACTCCGGAAGGAAGCCGCTCCGGAATCGTGATCGCCGCGCCCTTTTCCGGTGTGTCGGGATAGCCCCGGGACGCGAGAACCGTCGTCACCGACGCTCCCGGCCGATGAGAAAGGGGGGAAGGGGAACGGCCGCTCGCCACCCCCCAGAGACACTCGGTGAGTCCTTCCGACACGAGCGGGAGTACCACCTGGGCTTCCGGATCTCCGAACCGGCAGTTGAATTCCACCACCCAGGGTGCGCCAGCCGGATCGATCATCAGACCGGCGTACAGCACTCCCGAGAATGGGATCTGCTCCCGCCGCATTTCTTCCAACGTAGGGTACAGGATCTCCCGCCTGGCCTGTTCCAGGAGTTCGGGTGTCACGACCGAAACAGGACTGTAAGCACCCATCCCGCCGGTGTTGGGCCCGGTGTCTCCCTCCAGCAGACGCTTGTGGTCCTGTGCGACCGGCAGCAGCTCGACCTCCACGCCGTCGGTCAGCCCCAGGACCGAGATCTCCTCTCCTGGCAGATAGGCCTCGACGATCACGGTCCGTCCGGCATCGCCGAACTTTCCTTCCCCCAACATGGCTCGCGCGACCTCACCGGCCTCTCGCCTGGTAGGACAGACAACAGCCCCCTTCCCAGCGGCAAGTCCCGATGCCTTGACGACGAGTGGCTCCGGATGCCGGTCGATGTATGCGAGCGTGGTGGCTAGATCGGTAAAGCTCTCGCTGGGAGCGGTAGGCACACCGGCTGCCGCCATGACACGCTTGGCGAATGCCTTGGAAGCCTCGAGCTGAGCCGCGGCCGCACTCGGCCCGAAGACCCGCCGGCCTTCCGCTCGCAGACGATCGGCCAAACCGCGGGCAAGCGGAGCCTCCGGCCCCACGACGGTGAGGTCGATGCCCTGCATGTCGGCGGCATCGGCCAGCCGGTCGATATCATCAGCGGGAATCGGCAGGTTAACGGCGAGGTCGGCAGTGCCGGGGTTGCCCGGCGCACAGTAGAGATCTGCGTCGGAATTCTCCTGGCGGAGGGCGGAGCAGAGCGCGTGCTCCCGCCCCCCGCCCCCCACCACGAGAATCCTCACGGCTTCTGTGCGTTCCGAAACGCCTCGCGGGCCTTCTCGGCAGCGCGCTTGGCCGCGTCGGCCACCTGGCTGGCGAGCTCTCGTGCTTCGTTGGCGTAGTAACTGCCGGCCGCAGCAAAGTCCTCGGCGATCGGCCGGCCCTTGGCCTCGGTGCCACGGCGGACGTACTCGCCTCGGAGGATACGGTCATAGTCACCGGTCGCGACCCAGCGTTGTAACTCGGCCGCCCGCACGGTGTGCATTGGGTGGGTCAGCGCCAGGGTACTCAGAATCTTGTAGACAACATCCAGCCCTTCGCTGGTGGAGGCGTACTCGTGCGCCTGCTGCATGAATGCCTCGATGTTGAGCTGCCCACCGAAGCCTTCGCCCCTGCCGCCGCCGGCCATTTTCATGTCTACTCGCTGGGCCGCGACGATATCCTGTCCGCCCAGGAGCCCCGCGCGGTCGGCCGAAAGCTCCGACTTGCGCGACCACTCGAGGAACGCCAGACGAACCGGCAGCAGGGCCAGCTCCGCGAGCATCGGGAGAGCTCCCAGGCTGATGAGCGCGAGAATGGCTGCAATGGTGCGGTAGAGCGCGTGCCCGCTGATCACATGCCCCAGCTCGTGCGAGAGCAAAACCCGCAGCTCATCATCGTCCAACAACTCGACCGCTGCCGAGTGGATCACGATGAACGGCTTGTCGATGCCGTAGGCGCCGGCATTGAAGACGGGTGTGTGAGTGACGTACAGCTCGGGCACAACCGCCCAGTCGAAGGTGGTACAGACCTCGGTGTGCATGTGCCAGAGCCTGGGGAACTGGGTGGGTCCGACCCGAATGGCGTTGCCCTGAAACAGCAACCTGATACCCCGCTCTCCCCCTAGGAGAGCGAGCACCTTCCGGATCACTTCGTCGACCCCAGGTACGGCTCGGAGCGCCTGCAGAGCGGCGCGATCGGCCGGGTGTTCCCAGGACACCGCCGCGATCTGGGGAAAGGTCTGGCGCGGCCGCGTGGCCGGAACAGAGGCAGTCATGCGACGCTCATCGGTTGGAGGTGGAAGCTCTTACGATCCTGGCCAGCGAGAGTTTCATTTTGGGACGCTCGGCCGGCTGCTTTGCCGTAACGCACTCTCCAAGTCAGCGATCAGATCGTCACTGTCTTCAACTCCGCAGCTCAGCCGCACCAGACTATCGGTGAGACCCATCGCCTGCCGCATAGCGAGCGGCACTGATGCGTGCGTCATGGAGGCGGGGTGCCCAATCAGACTCTCGACTCCGCCGAGCGATTCCGCGAGCACAAAGATCCGGGTCGACTCGACGAACTTGCGAGCCCGAGCGGGGTCGCCCAGGTCAATCGAGATCACGCCCCCGAATCCACTCATCTGCCGGCAGGCGAGCGCGTGCTGGGCGTGCGAGGGCAGACCGGGATAGTACACCTCGGTGATTCCTGGCTGGCGCGCAGCCCACTCGGCGACTCGTCTGCCGTTGGCATCATGCTGCCGCATGCGGAGCGGCAGGGTCTTAATACCCCGCAACGCGAGCCAGCAATCCAGCGGCCCGGGCACGCCGCCGGCCGCGTTCTGCAGGAACCCCAAGCGCTCGGCCAGGTCGTCGCGCGCGGTGACCAGTAATCCACCCACCATGTCGCTGTGGCCGTTCAGGTACTTGGTCGTCGAGTGGAGCACGATGTCCGCGCCGTGCTCGAGCGGTCGCTGGAAGAAGGGCGTCGCGAAGGTGTTGTCTACGACATAGAGGTAGCCATGTGCCTGCGCGAGATCTCCCACCGCCGCGAGATCGACCAGATTCATCATCGGGTTGGTGGGTGTCTCGCAGTAGATCATGCGGGTCGCGGAGGTGAGCGCCCGTTCGACGTTGCCCAGCTCCCGCATGTCCACGAAGGAGAAGCGAACTCCGAATTCCGCGTAGACCCGCTCCATCAAGCGGTGGGTTCCACCGTAGACGTTCTCTCCACAGACCACATGATCACCGCTCTTGAGCAGCTTGAGCACGGTGTCGAGCGCCGCGAGTCCGGAGCCGAACGCAAAGCCATAGGTGCCTCCCTCCAGACTTGCCACGTTCCGTTCGAGGGCCTCTCGGGTCGGGTTTTGGGTGCGGGCGTACTCATAGCCCCGATGTCGCCCCAGGCCGTCCTGCACGTAGGTCGAGGTCTGATAGATCGGCGTCATGACCGCTCCCGACAGCGGCTCGCTCACCTGGCCCGCGTGCACTGAGCGGGTGGCGAAGCCGTGATCATGGTCGTGGGGCAGAATCCGGGTCATGGAGGGTCGCTCGGAGAGAGACGGCAGAAGCGTAATGGCGCTGAACCGGGCCCGGCAAGCTACGGTTGAGAGCCAGCGATGGCCCGGTTACCTTCGGATCGTGACTCCCGGAACTAGTGGCGGCGCCACGGCGCACTGCCTTGTCGTCGATGATGACACCCAGGTACGTCATGCCCTGGCCCGCGTGATCGAGAGTCACGGACTGGCCACGGTGGAAGCGGGCTCGGGTGCCGAGGCTCTCACCATACTGCAGCAGAACGGCGAGGTGCCGCTCTGCATCAGCGACATCTACATGCCGGAGATGGACGGCGTGACGTTTCTCCGAGAAGCGTTGCGGCTGTATCCCGACATGGCCGTCATTATGCTCACCGGCGTGGCGGAAGTCACTACGGCGGTCGAGTGTCTGAAGCTGGGGGCGTTGGATTACATCTCCAAACCGGTGCTGATCGAGGAGGTCAGCGCCCGGGTCGACAAGGCGCTCGAAAAGCGGGATCTGGTCCTGCAGAACCGCTATTACCAGCAAAACCTCGAGAGCCGGGTTCGAGAGCTCGATCGGCGCAACAAGCAGTCGCTGATCAACGGGGTGCAGACACTGGTGCACGCGCTCGAGGCCAAGGATGCGTATACCAGCGGCCATTCGGCGCGAGTCAGCCGATACGCGGTCAAGACCGCGGTACAGTTGGGTTATACCGGTGACCGGCTGGAGCACATCCGCCTTGGCGGCGAGCTCCATGATATCGGCAAGATCGGCACTCGCGAAGACATCTTGAATAAGCCGGGCCCGCTCAGCCCTGAGGAATTCGAGCACATCAAGGTGCACACCTCGCTGGGGGAGAAGATTCTGGCTCCATTCCTGTCCGAGTCGCCGGTGGTGCTACGCATCGTGCGCTCGCATCACGAGCGCATGGACGGTGGCGGCTTTCCCGACGCGCTGCAGGGGAGTCAGATCCCACGGGAGGCCCGGATCGTTGCCGTGGTGGATGCGTTCGATGCCATGACCACGAGCCGTGCCTATCGGGCCTCTCGCACTCCCTACGCTGCGGTGGAAGAGTTGCGCCACTGTGCCGGAACCCACTTCGACGCCGAGGTTGTGGAAGCCTTCCTCCGAGCCTTCAGCGACGTCTCCGCACTTCCCATCAGCATCTAACCGGCCGGCCCCGGCCTCGCTCCCGATGTCGCACACTCTCATGATCAGCGTTTCGGGGATGCGTGGCCACGTCGGCACGGATCTCACGCCCGAGCTCGTCGCCCGGCATGCGGCGGCGCTCGGCGCCTGGGTCCGGGGCAATGGGGCAGTGAGCCCGCGCCCGACGGTGGCGCTGGGCCGGGATAGCCGCACCAGTGGGCCGATGTTCGCCCGGGCGGCCGCGGCGGGACTCATGTCAGTGGGTGTGGACGTCATCGATCTCGGCATGGTTCCTACGCCTACCGTGCAGCTTGCCGTGGAGCACCACCACGCCGGCGCCGGGCTCATCCTCACCGCGAGCCACAATCCCATCGAGTGGAATGCCCTCAAGTTCGTCGGGCCGGACGGGATTTTTCTCGACGCGGCGGCCGGTGAACAGGTGCGGGGCCTGGCGGAGTCGGGCCCACCACGCGCCGGGTGGGATGGAATCGGTGAGCTTCGGACCGACCCCGAAGCCGTCGTCAGGCACCTGGATGCCATCCTGGCGCTGTCCATGATCGACGTCACGGCTATCCGGGCTCGAAGGTTCCAAGTTGGATTGGATTGCGTGCGGGGAGCTGGCGCAACCGCGCTGCCGTCTTTGCTCGAGCGCTTGGGATGCATAGTGCACGCGATCAACCTCGAGCCTGACGGTCGGTTTCCGCGGGCCCCGGAACCCGTGCCCGAGAACTTGGGTGACCTCGGCCGGTTGGTGCGTGAGAGGGGCGCGGACATCGGCCTTGCAGTTGATCCGGATGTTGATCGCCTGGCACTGGTGGATGAGGCAGGACGCCCAATCGGCGAGGATTATACCTTGGCCTTTGCGGTCCGGGCGGTGTTGGATCGCCGCGTCACTGACGCAGCGCCCCCGTGCGTGGTGATCAATCTGTCCACCAGTTTGGTAGTGGAGGACGCGGCGCGGTTGGGAGGGGCGCGGGTATTTCGGGCCCCGGTGGGGGAGGCCAACGTCGCGCGCGCCATACGTCAGCAAGGGGCGCTCATCGGAGGGGAAGGCAATGGCGGTGTCATGCTGCCTGAGCTGCATATCGGCCGGGACGCTCCCCTGGGGGTGGCCTTAATCTTGCATCTCCTTGCCACGTCTAGGGTAACACCCTCGGAGCTGGTGGCGTCCGCGCCCCGCTACGCCATCGTGAAGGCCAAGGGTCCCCGGGGGGCCGACCTGGGAAGACTTTACCAGGATCTCCGTCGGCGTTTTCCTCAAGCAGAGTCGGATGAGCGAGACGGCCTTCGCCTGTCCTGGCCGGATCGATGGCTGCATATCCGGCCCTCAGGAACTGAGCCGATCGTTCGGCTCATCGCAGAAGCACCCACGGCGGCCGATGCCGAAGCGCTCATAACGGCAGGTCGAGAACTCTTGCACTGAGGGTCACGTCGCGATGTGCGGTATCGTGGGTTACATCGGACCCCGGCAGGCGGCCGGGCTGCTGCTCGAAGGACTGCGGCGTCTCGAGTACCGAGGCTACGACTCCGCCGGCATTGCTGTCGTGAACGGCCACGGCCTCCAGATCATGAAGGCGGCCGGGAAGCTGTCGGTGCTGGAGCATGAGCTCGAGCACGGCATGCCCTCGGGAACTCTGGGCATCGGTCACACGCGCTGGGCAACCCACGGCGCTCCCACCACTACCAACGCCCACCCGCACACCGACCAATCGGGCAGGATCGCTGTCATTCACAACGGCATTATCGAGAACTCCGCCGCCATCCGGAAGGCGCTGCAGCAGCGGGGACACACCTTCAAGTCGGAGACCGACACCGAGGTGTTGGCCCATCTGGTGGGCGAGTTCTATCAGGGCAACCTGGAGGAAGCCGTGGCCACCGCGCTCCGCGAGGTGGACGGCGCGTATGGGCTTGCCTTCATCTCGGCGGATGAGCCCGGGGTCCTGGTGGCGGCACGGCAGGGATCACCCCTGCTCGTAGGGGTCGGCGAGCACGAGTGGTTCGTCGCTTCGGACGCCTCACCGCTGCTCCAGCACACCCGGTCAGTGGTCTACCTGGATGATGGGGAGATGGTGGTCCTCACCCGGGACGGCTATCGAGTGCGCAATCTGGAGATCAACCGCATCAGCAAACCGGTGAACCAGATCGAGTGGGATCTGGCCATGGTGGAGCGGAACGGCTACGCCCACTTCATGCTGAAGGAGATCTGCGAGCAGCCGGAGAGCCTGTGCAACACGCTCCGCGGCCACCTGCTGGACGACGAGGGGACATCCCGCGTCAGCGGTCTCAACCTGAGCGATGACGAGCTGAAGCAGGTCGAGCGGGTCATCATCACGGCCTGCGGCACGTCCTGGCACTCGGCGCTCATCGGCGAGTACATGCTGGAGGAAATGGCGCGGATCCCGGTCGAGGTGGAGTACGCCTCCGAGTTCCGCTACCGCAATCCGGTGGTCGATGCCCGGACGCTGGTGATCGGCATCTCTCAGTCTGGGGAGACGGCGGACACGCTGGCGGCGATTCGCGAAGCCAAGCGCCGCGGCGCCCGCACGGTCGGGCTGGTGAACGTGGTCGGCTCGAGCATCGCGCGCGAGGTGGACGGCGGGATTTATCTGCACGCCGGCCCCGAGGTTGGCGTGGCAAGCACCAAGGCCTTCACCAGCCAGGTGGCAGCGCTCGCGCTGGTCACCCTTCGCATCGCTCGGCTCCGCAATCTGAGCATCCTTCAGGGACGGCAATTCATCGAGGCGCTGCGCCGCTTGCCCGATCAGCTGGCCCAGACCCTGGCGCGCTCGGGTGAGGTGGAGCAGCTGGCCGACCGGTTCCTCCGCACGGCCACCAACGCACTCTACCTCGGTCGCGGCGTCAACTTCCCCGTGGCTCTCGAGGGAGCGCTCAAGCTCAAGGAAATCTCCTATATCCATGCCGAGGGATATCCGGCCGCGGAAATGAAGCATGGCCCCATCGCTCTCATCGACGAGAACATGCCGGTCGTGTTCATCGCGCCGAGAGACGCGGTCCATTCCAAGATCGTGTCGAACATCGAAGAGGTGAAAGCCCGCGGCGGGAAGGTCATCGCCCTCATCAACGAAGGCGATGCCGAGATCGAGCGGTTGGCCGACGCCACCTTCACGATCCCGGTGACGCTGGATCTGCTGACTCCGATTCTGACCAGCATTCCGCTACAGCTACTGTCGTACTACGTCGCGGTAGCGCGCAACTGCAACGTGGACCAGCCCAGAAATCTTGCCAAGTCGGTGACGGTGGAGTAGCCGGCGAACCGATAAAGGCGGAGACAAAGAAATAGGAGTTCCCCGCTAGCCTCTTGGGGCGCAGAATGGGGCCGAGTACGGGCCACCACGGAGCCGGCGACTTGATAACGCCGCGCGTGGGGGCTCGTCCCCGGCTCTCTCGTTTTGTGCACCTGGGGCCGTGGCGCGTCGCTCCACAGTCAGGGTCGGGATTGGTTGACGCTGCAAGTGAAGCCGAGCACGTGCCGCTCAGAACGTGACCGACCGGACCCAGCCGGCCGAGCTGACCTTGGCGAGACTCAAGTCAGGCAACTTGGCCCGCAAGTCTTTCATGTTCTTGATCCGGTTTTCCAACAGGAACGTCTGGGTGACGAGGGTTCCGGGAAACATTACTTCCTTGCTGCGGAGTTGACCGGCCAGGTGGAGGGCGAGCGTGCGCGTGACGGCGGCGCCGACAGCGCTCGGATCAGTGGCGGCAGTCGCCTTCCAGGGGCTGTCCTTCTTCGTCATCAGCTCGATGTCGGCATTCGAGATGTCAATCCCGTACACCGCCACCTTGAGCGACAGGTTATTCTGCTCGATGGCGGAGAGGGTGGCCTGGGTCAGCTCGTCGTAGGGTGCGAAAATCGCCTTCACCTGGGGATTGGCTTTCAGCACGCCGGCAACCAGCGGCGCGTTGTCGGCCGCCAGGGCGTTGGTGAACTTGCCGATGACGAACTTCTGCTGCCACTTGTGTTCGGTGCGGAACTTCTTCCAGGGGACGTCGCGCCGATCGAACGGAGCGATGCCAAACACCGTGACATATCCCACCGGGACCCCGTCGCCAAGGTCCTTAGCCATCTGAGTGAGCACGAGGGTGGCAAGGTCAGCGTCGTTCTCCGCGGTCATGACCGCCTTGGGGGCACACTGGGTTATCTCGATGTCGTACACTACGACAGCGATGCCGGCGTCAGTGGCCTTGCGGATCACGGGGCACATGGGCCGGGCTAGACCGTGATCGACGATGATGCCTTTGGCGCCGGACGCGATGGCCGAGTCCATGTCGCTGGCCTGTTTAGCGGGGTTGGACTGCGCGTCGTAGATCTGAATGTCGAATCCGGCCGCGTTGCCCTGCTCGCGAGCGCCGGCGGTCCACTGCTCGAAGTAGTCGCCAGCGCCGCTGTACTGGACGAGGGCGATCTTCACCGGGCCGGCGTCGAAGGGAGCCGGCTTCTCACCCGCCACAGCGCCCGAGGCAGTGCGAGCTCCGCCCTGCCGGTCCCCAGCGTGGTCCGTCGAGCAGGCGAGCCAGCCAAGCACGGTGCACAGACTGAGCCGAGTAATTGTGTTTCGCTTCATTGAGGCACCTTTCGAGTTGTCTGGCGTGGGGTAGCCGGCGTTCCTCCGCAGGAGAGCGCCGAACCTCAGGAAGCGGAGCGAGGCGGGGTGCGTACTGCGCTACCGCGCTGGCATCGACCAGGTGCCGCCGACTTCGGTCAGTACTACCCGCCAGCGATCGACCCCGGCAGCCGCCAGAAAGCGGCGAACCGGCTCATCCACCGGCTCCCGGCTCAGGCGGAAGGTGGAGTGATGAATCGGGAGAACGTAAGTGGCGTTGAGTGCCCGGAACATGCTCCACGCCTGCTCGGGGGAGGCATGGTTGTAAATCCACGGGTCGTAGGCTCCGATTGGCAGAATGGCCACATCGACTCCGCGGCCATCGGCCGCTTGGGTCAGCGTGTCGGTAAACGCAGTGTCTCCGGCGAAGAGAATGGAGTGCCCTGCCTTGCGGAGGAGATAGCCGCCGTAGCCCCGATGACGGTCAGTGACCAGTCGGGCACCCCAGTGGCGGACCTCGACCGATTCCACCTCCAGATCGTCGATGCTGGTGCTCTCCCGCCACTCGAGCTCCGTGACCTGGTGGAACCGACGAACCAGATCGCGGTTGCCGGACTGCACCACCACCGGCACGTCTGCCGGGATGGATCTCAGAGTGCCCAGATCGGTGTGATCCATATGGGCGTGAGAGAGGAGCACCACGTCGGGTCGGGGCAGCTCGCGCGGCCGCAGCCCGGGCGGGGTGAGGCGCCGAGGTCCCATCTTGACCATTCCCCGGCCGATCCCGATTCGAGGCTCGAGCGCTGGATCGGTGAGCACCCAGGTGCCGAGGACGTTGAGCAACACGGTGGCATGGCCCAGCCACGAGAGGGTGATCCGGTCGTCGCGCCAGCTCGCCGGATCGGGTCGATGCGGCGCGAGCGCTACCCGGGCGGACGACAAGCAATTCTTGGAGGTGGGGGAGGGCATTACTCTACACGTTGGCCGTTTGCGATGTTGACCGCGACGGACATCTGCGACGCGGAGGAACGGAGAAATATACTCCGGCTCAGCTCATGCGAGTCGTGCTGCAGCGGGTCTCGGGTGCGTCGGTCACCATCAACGGCCGGGTCGTGGGGTCGATCGACCGCGGCTTCTGCCTGCTGGCCGGGTTCACCCACGCGGATACTCCGGTCCAGGTAGATTGGATGGCGGAAAAGATCGCGGGACTGCGACTCTTTCCCGACGCCGAAGGCAAGATGAACCTGGGGCTGCAGGAAGTCGGCGGGGCGGTGCTGGTGGTGTCGCAGTTTACCCTTTACGGGGATGTGGTGAAAGGACGCCGCCCCTCCTTCATCGACGCCGCTCGCCCCGACATCGCGATTCCGCTCTATCAGCGGTTCGTGGACTCGCTGCGGAACCTCGGCCTCGAAGTTGCGACCGGTGAATTCGGAGCCGACATGCAGGTGCAGATTCAGAACGATGGGCCGGTGACCCTGATCCTGGACCGAAATCCATGACTCAGCTTTCACTCACGCTGGCGTCCTCCTCTCCTCGCCGTCGCCAGTTGCTGGAGATGTTAGGCATCCCTGTCCAGGTTGTGCCGCCCAATATCCCGGAAGTGCGTCGGCCGCTGGAAACGCCGGTGGACTACGTGGAGCGGCTGGCCCGGGAGAAGGCGCTGAGCGTGCGCGGCGGCCTGGTGCTGGGCGCCGACACGACCGTCGTGATTCGCGATGAGGTATTGGAGAAACCGACGGACGCGGCCGACGCACTCCGGATGCTGCGAAAGCTGCAGGGAAGAACTCACCAGGTGGTGACCTCGGTCGTGCTGGTGGTCGGGGACGCGATCTATCAGGCCACTGACGTCACCAACGTGGGGTTCCGCCGGATGAGCGACGCCTACCTTCAGGCGTATGTTGCCACCGGAGAGCCGATGGACAAGGCCGGCGCCTACGGCATCCAGGGCTATGGCGCGGCCCTGGTCGAGAAGATCGATGGTGACTTCTTCAGCGTGATGGGGTTACCGATCAGATTGGTGCTGTCATTGCTGGATCAGGCGGATCAACCCTATTGCTTCGGCCAGTCCGGGCCACAGCCGGAAGCTCCTGCGGCGGTCGCCCAGATAATCGAGAGCGTCGGTGGGGCCGACCACTAGCCTCGCACGGTCTCCTTTCCGCTTCGTCTTCCCATTCGAACTTTGTAGACCTGCACGACCTGCGCCTTGCCCTTGAGCGCCATCTCGGGCAGGAACTCGTAGTCCACTGGATCACGGATGACCCGGAGCAGGGCCTCGCTCACCAGAATCTCCCCGGGACCCGCTTCCGAGCACAGCCGCTGGCCCACGTTCACCGGATCGCCGATGACGGTGTATTCCAGCCGGCGATGGCTGCCGATGTTGCCTGCGAACACGTCGCCGTAGTTGATGCCGATCCCGACCCCGATCTCGGGACGGCCCGCTGAGGCCCAGCGGTGATTCAACTCCGCGATCGCCTGCTGCATCGCGATCGCGGCACGCAGCGCCCGGTCGGCATCATCGGCCCGGGCGGTGGGCGCGCCCCACAGTGCCATGATGGCGTCGCCGATGAACTTGTCCAGCGTCCCGCCGTGCTCGAAGATGATGTCCACCATGTCGGTGAAATATTCGCTCAGCAGCTGAGCAATGGCATCGGGGCCCATCGACTCCGCCATCGCGGTGAACCCCCGAATGTCGCTGAAGAGAATCGCGATGGGCCGGCGCTCGCCGCCCAAGCGGACGGCGGCATCCTGCTGGACGATGTCGGCCGCGACGTGAGGGGCGAAGTAGCGCTCGAAGTTGGAGCGGACCAAAGCCTCCCGCCGGATCTGCTCCGCGTAGCGGCTGTTCCTGATGCCGAGGGCGGCCAGTCCGCTGAAGGCGACGAGGAACTGCAGATCCTCGTCGCTGAAGGTGTTCGCCGCGGTGAGGTTGTCGACGTACAGCAGCCCCAATACCCGGTCGGTGGAGTCCATCAGCGGCGAACACATGGCGCTCCGAACACTCTGCATCACGATCGATCTGCCCTTGAACCTGGTGTCGGCCGGGACATTGTGCGACACGACGGCGACTTTCTCCTCCACCACCTTTTCGCCGATGGAGTGGGGCACGTGCACCTGGCTGTCATTCAGACGGCTCTTCGAGATCCGAGTGACCAACTCGCCGGTGGGCTCCCGCAACGCAATCGACACCCGGTCCACGTTCATCACCTCGAAGGTCATATCGGCGACCGTGCGGAGCAGCTTATCCAGCTCCAGCTCACCGGAGAGCTTCTGGGCGACTTCCAGGAGCAGGGAGAGCTTCTTGGCCTGTCGTTCCTGCGCCGGGCCTGCCGCCACCCGCAGTTGTCCGCGAGTGAGTGGCCCATCTCGACTGGTGATGCCGGTGGTCGCACCGCCACTCACCAGCAGCTCGCGGACGATGGTGCCGCCGGGTAGGGGCGGCTCCGCGGCAGGGGTCTGGGGCTGAGGCTGCGGCTCGGGGGCGCTGGACCGCCGGATGGGCTGCAGGTGAAACACCAGCTTGCCGAACGTGACCGAGTCCTCCGGATGCAGCATGGCGGCCTTCACTCGCACGCCGTTGACGCAGGTCCCATTGGAGCTATCCAGGTCCTTGACCTCGACCCCGTCGGATCCGGCGACCAGCTCGGCGTGACGGCGGGAGACGGTAGGATCGTAGATGGCGATGTCGCTGGACATTCCGCGACCGACGATGAGGCTGCGTCCGACCGGCAGCTCAAAGCTCTGGTCTCCAGTAGCGCTGACGAGACGGTAGGCGGGCATGGGGGGAATATACAGGACGGAGAGGACGGAGAGGACGCAGAAGACGTAGGCCCGACACGAGCGGCTTACGTTTCCGTCCTCTGCGTCCTCTGCGTCCCGGCTAGCGCCAGCGCCAGCAGGACCGCGCGCGCCTTGGCCTCGGTCTCATGCCACTCGGACACAGGATCGGAATCGGCTACAATGCCGGCGCCGGCCTGAACCCAGGCCCGGTTGCCTCGGATGACGCAGGTGCGGATGGCAATGGCCATGTCGAGGCTGCGGGCGCCCCATCCGACGTAGCCTACCGCACCGGCATAGGGTCCCCGCCGTACCGGCTCGAGCTCGTCGATGATCTGCATGGCCCGCACTTTGGGCGCGCCCGACACCGTACCCGCGGGAAAACAGGCCGCCAGGGCGGCCACGGCATCGAGCTCACCCCGGAGCCGTCCTCGCACTTCACTCACCAGGTGCATTACATGGGAGTATCGCTCGATCGCCATGAAGGCGGTGAGTCGCACCGAGCCGAACTGCGCTACCCGTCCCACATCATTGCGGCCGAGGTCGACCAGCATCAGGTGCTCGGCCCGCTCCTTGGGATCGGCGGTGAGCTCCTCGGCCAGCGCCACGTCCTGCTCCGGCGTCTTGCCTCGGGGGCGGGTGCCAGCGATGGGTCGCAAGGTGACCTCGCCCTCCTCGACTCGAACCAGAATCTCGGGCGAGCTGCCGATCACATGCACGTCATCGCAATGGAGATAGTAGAGGTAAGGCGCCGGGTTGAGCGCGCGAAGATAGCGATAGGTCAGGAACGGCTCGGGAGCGGCCAGATCCAGACGGCGGCTCAACACGGTCTGAAAGGTATCGCCCGCGGCGATGTACTCCTTGATCCGGCATACGTCATCCTGGAACCGCTGGTCCGGGTAGGGCGAGGTCGTTGAAGGAAGCGGTGGCGCGGGCGGCATGGCCAGCGGCTGGATCGCGCCCGGCGCGGCGAGGCGAGCCAGCCAGCTCTCGATCCGGCCCTCAGCCTCGCGGAAGAGCCGGCGCAGAGTCGCCTCATCGCTCGCCAGGGGAACCTCGACGTTCGCGATGACCGTGGCCCGGTTGTAAAGATTGTCGAGGACTAACAGTGTGTCCGTCACCATGAGAACCGCATCCGGAAGCCTGCGGTCGTCCGGCGGAGCCGCGGGTAGGGACTCGATGGTACGGACGATGTCGTACCCCAGATAGCCAACCGCGCCACCGGTGAAGCGGGGCAGCCCCGGCACCTCCACTGGCGGATGGCGCCGCATGGTGCGGCCGAGATGCTCCAACGGAGGAAGCTCGGTGTCGACCGGCTGCCAGCCCGAAGCTGGATTCCACCGGGAGCAGGTGAGGCCGCTGTAGCGGAACACTTCTCTCGGCTCGGTCGCGAGGAAAGTGTAGCGGGCCCAGCGCTCTCCGCCCTCGAGCGATTCCAGGAGAAAACCGTACGAGCCGCGGTGGAGCTTGGCGAATGCGGTGACCGGCGTCTCGCCGTCGAGCACAACCTGCCGAGTTACCGGTACCATCCCGCCGCCTCGCCGGGCCTGCTCGGCGAAGATCGCAAAGGCCGGATTCACTCTGGGGCCGCCACGAGGTAACTACCCGGTGCTCGGACAGCGGCGCTGAGATTGTCGGACGCGGGCCTGGTGGAAGGGAGCAGATTCACCATGCCGCCCGCCTGGAGCTCGCCTACGGCGAGGGCTCGCTCGAAGGCGACGTCGCTGCCGTACACCATTCGGGCTCGGGCGGGAGCGGAGAAGTATCGAGCATACTTGAACACGATAGTGGCGCCACCCCGCATCGGGAGAGTCGTGGACAGGTCTACACCATAGACGCCCGGTCGGGGGCGCAGCCCCACCCGCACTGCTCGTCCGCTGTCCGCGAAGGCATTGGTGGGAAACAGCAGCTCGGCGAAGACCACGTTGTCCGGCGGACCATGCCGCAGGATGATGGTGCGGGGCTCACCAGCGATGAACGTAACGCTGGTATCGGGTGGGGGCGACCCGGCGGTCTCGAGCACGATCGCGCGAGCCAGCGGGATCACACGGGGACTGGGGGTGGCGTGTTCTCCGCCGCTGGTCGCCGCCCGTCCGCCGCACGCTGCGGTCATGAGCCACAGCAAACTTGCCCGGCCCCACCAGCCCCGGGATATTCCCGTATCGACCCCCGTGACGAAGCGAGAAGTGAGAAGTGAGAAGTGAGAAGTGAGGAGTGAGCGAGGATGAGTCAACGTGGACAGTGGCCCCCCGCCGGAGCGCGGACAGCTGTTCGAGCCGCCGCCGTCTTCCTACTTCTCACTTCTCACTTCTCACTTCTCACTGCCCAGACCTGGAACTCCCCCGATGCCCTCGCGCTGGTGCGCCGGGCGGTGGAGCGCCGGGTTGCCGCGCAGGCTGATTCCGGGCTTCGCGGATATCGTACCCGGGCCCACGGCTTCGTGTTCTTTCTGGCCCAGGTGGGAGAAGGCCTGACCGCGCCACCGAGATTGATCAAGGCCGATGAGCTGGACGTGGAAGTGTATTGGCAGGCCCCCAACCGGAGCAAGCAGGTCATCCTGGGTTGGCGCGACGGACGATTTCTTCCCACCGACATCAACTACCACCGCGACCACCTCGGGATCGTCACCAACAATTTCGGCGATTTCATTCGGATCGGTGAGGGAGACGAAGTACGCGATGTGGCGCACCCCCTCTCGCTCCAGGGCCTCGAGCTCTACGATTTCGCGCTAGGCGATTCTCTGACGATCCGGACGCCGCGGGGAATTGTGATCGTCCGGCAGGTACAGGTGCGTCCGCGCTCGTTTGCCAGGCCGCTGGTGGTGGGCACGCTATATCTCGACCTGGCGACGGCCGAGCTGGTGCGGTTTCGGTTCAGCTTCACTCCGGCGGCGTATCTGGACCGCCAGCTGGAGGACATCAGCATCGTCCTGGAGAACGCTCTCTACCGCAATCGATATTGGCTGCCGTTGCGCCAGGAGGTGGAGATTCGCCGGCGCACGTCCTGGCTCGATTTCCCGGCGCGTGGAATCATCCGCGGGCGCTGGGAGATCGGCGATTACGAGCTGAACCCGGCTCTTCCGCCAGGGCTCTTTGCCGGCGTGCCCATTGCCGGCCTGCAGCACCCGATGCCGAGCGACTCGAGTTGGGGTGAGCCGCTGGAGCGGGCCGTAGCCCAGGTCGCAGCTCCGGTAAATCAGCAGGACATGGCCGCACTGCGCATGGAGGTGGAGCGCATCGCTGGCGCGCGAGCCCTGGGTGGTCTCCCGTCCCAGCGACTCGCGGCCGGAGGGGTGAGCGATCTCATCCGGGTGAATCGAGTGCAGGGTCTCACGTTGGGCTTCGGGGGGCTCATCGGGCTGGCCGCCAGCCGGATCCAGTTCCGGCCCACGCTGGCCTACGGCACCTCGGACGATCGGGTCACCGGCGGATTCAGCGCCGAATTGAGCGCGGGAGCGACCCGGTTCAGTCTCACCGCGGCGCGGCGAATCCGAGACTTCAGCGATCTGCCGGTGGTCGCACCGGTGGTGAACTCGCTGACTTCCCAGGAAGGTGGCAAGGACTTCGGGGATTACGTATTGCTCCATACCGTCGGGCTGGGTGTGCGGCACCGTCTCAGTGGGCGGACTAGCCTCGACCTCGATCTCTCGGTCGAGGAAAGTCAATCGGTATCGGTCGTCGCCTCTCCGGCCAACGGCAGCTATCGCCCAAACCCGGCCCTCGGGGCGGGAACCTATCGGATCCTGCGCCTGGAACTGGAACGGGCCAGCGGCGGGATCGCGGTTCACCGAGATCTTCAGGGTCGTGTGACGCTGGAAGCCGGCGCGGGGCCGCGGGGATATGTCCGCGGTAGCGTGGAAGGGCGCTGGCTTGCGAGTCTGGGGACCGGGACCTTGCTTACGCGGGCCTATCTTGGAATCGGCAACGACGGTCTTCCGGCGTACCGAAGCTTCGTCTTGGGCGGCCGGGCTACCCTGGTTGGAGAGCCGTTCCGTGCCTTCGGAGGGCGGGGCGCAGCTCTAACCCATCTGGAATGGCGCCTTGATGTGCCTGCCCCAGCCATTCCTCTGGGGCCGTTTGTCTCCACCGGCAGTCGAATGACTGTGGCACCCTTCCTGGAGCTGGGCGTCGCGGGCCGGCCGCTTACCGGGCTTCCCTGGGGCAGCAGCGCCGGGGTTCGGCCTGTGGCCGGGGTGGCCCTGGAGCTGTTTATGCGGCTCCTTCGGATCGAGGGTGGCGTAGGGCTTCGGGATGGCCACGCCGGCCTCACCGTGGACATCAATCGGGACTGGTGGGGTTTGCTGTAACCTCCCTATCTTCCCCCTGTGGCCCCCGGCCGTCACCGATATACCCCCATACCACCAGCAGGGTTCCGGATGCAGTTCACCGATGAATGGTTGGCGCATACCGTCGAGCCTTTGCTGCCCGAGCAGTGCGTCGCGGGCCTGCGTCAGGAACCGGCGCCCGCTCCGGTCTCCCTCTGGGAGACTCTGGTCCAGCGGAAGCTGATCACCGACGAGCAGGTCCTGACCGCCATTGCAACCCGGTTTCGAATCTCGCGAGCCGACCTGAGCCGGGTCGATCCCAAGGTCAGCGAGGCGGTCCCGGAGCAGCTCGCTCGACGCTTCAATGTGATCCCGGTACGGGAGTCCGATTCCTACCTCGAAGTGGCCACGGCGAACCCCTTCGACATCGACGCCGAGAAGGTGCTGGCCTTCACAACCGGCCGCGAAGTGCGCATGCTGCTCGGCTCGCCCATGCGGATCCGGGAAAAGCTGGACGAGCTCTACCGTGGCAGTGACGACGTAGTCAACCGTCTGCTGGAGGGGATCGGCGGCGACTTTGAAGTCAAGGAGATCTCGGAGGAGGAAGACCAGGCCGCCAGCGCCGAAGAGGCGAGCCAACGGCCCATCATCAAGCTGGTAGATATGCTCCTGGCCGACGGGGTCACCAGCCGGGCAAGCGATATTCACGTCGAGCCGATCGAGGGCGGGGTAGTGGTCCGCTACCGCATCGACGGAGTGCTTCGGCAGGTCATGAAGATCCCGCGCAACGCGGGCCTGCCTCTCATCTCCCGCATCAAGATCATGTCCGGGCTCGACATCGCCG
Organism: Gemmatimonadales bacterium; assembly: GCA_044867445.1. Lineage (GTDB taxonomy): Bacteria > Gemmatimonadota > Gemmatimonadetes > Gemmatimonadales > GWC2-71-9 > CAVVWJ01. Next base: position 21,411 of record JBIOUY010000353.1, on the reverse strand, counting down.
ATCGCCTGCGGCCGCAAGATGGACGCTCGCGGGTCTCGGTCAACGGCGAGGCGGTAGACCTGCGGGTCTCCACCCTTCCTGCCTCGCTGGGCGAGAAGGTCGTGATCCGGATTCTGAACCAGCGGGCAACGGTGCTGGACCTCGAAGCCCTGGGGATGCACGAGGGTGAGCGCCGCGCCATGGTCAATCTGCTCGGCAGCAAAGAGGGCATCATCCTCGTCACCGGGCCCACTGGTTCGGGGAAGACCACGACCCTGTACTCGGCCATTCGGCTGATCCAGAGCCCGGGCGTCAACATCGTGACGGTTGAAGACCCAGTCGAGTACCGGCTGGGAGAGAACATCGTTCAGGTCCAGGTCCATGAGCGCGCCGGGCTCACCTTCGCTTCGGCGCTGCGCTCCATTCTCCGTCAGGATCCCGACGTGGTTCTGGTGGGAGAGATCCGCGACCAGGAGACCGCTCAGATCGCCGTCCAGGCTTCGCTCACCGGCCACCTGGTGCTCTCTACTCTGCACACCAACGACGCCCCCAATGCGGTCACTCGCCTGGTGGACATGGGCATGGAGCCGTACAAGATCGCCTCCGCCCTGCGCGGGGTAGTGGCCCAGCGTCTGATGCGGCGCATCTGCAAGGCATGCGGGACACTTTCGACTGATCCACCGCCTGAGCGGCTCGCACCGTTCATCCCCGCCGGCAGCAAGCTCTATCAGGCGGCTGGGTGCCCGGAGTGCGCCATGACCGGCTACCGGGGCAGGTTCTGCATCGTGGAGGTACTCACGATGACACCCGAGCTGGAGCGGCGCGTCGGCCAAGGGGCCACTGCCGACCAGATCGCCGAGTTCGCGCGTGAAGCCGGCATGCGATCGCTCTTTGAGAGCGGGCTCCGGCACGTCCTCGGCGGAGACTCCACCCCGGATGAGCTGCTTCGAGTAACCGACGTACCCAAGCGACCGCCGGGCCCCGCGCCCGCGCGTCCGGTCACGCGGACCAGTCGTGGCGTCGTGCCGCTGGCGCCGCCGCCTCCGCCACCAGCCCCGTCCTCTGCCCTCGACGTGGCGATCGAGCTCGACCTGGTAGATGAGGTGGAATCCGACGAACCCTCTCGAGCTGGGGAACGAGCCCGGGACACGTGCGTGCTGCTGGTGGAGGACGAGGGCCAGCTGCGACGAGTGATGAAGGATCTGCTCGAGCGAGAGGGCTACAGCGTGGCCGAGGCTGGTGATGGAGTGCAGGCGCTGGACCAGGTCGACCGGTTGGCCCCGGATATCATCGTTCTGGACCTCAACCTGCCGGGAATGGACGGGTATGGAGTCCTCACCCAGCTGCGCTCGCGACCGGCGACCCGAGGCATTCCGGTCGTGGTTCTCACCGCCAAAGGCGACGAGGACAATGAGGTGCGCGTCTTCGAGCTGGGGGCCGATGACTTCATCACCAAACCGTTTCGGGCCCGCGCTCTCTCAGCCCGGCTCGAGGCGGTCCTCGGCCGGCATCGCGCTTGAAGCGGCACCTTACCCCGCCGACCGACTCCGCTCCCGCCCGCCCGATCTCTCCCAAATCTTCCGGCCCGGCGGGCGTGCCTGCCGACAGCGCGGATGGTCTGGCCCTGATCAAGCCCGCCGTGCGCTCGCAGGCGGCATACACTCTGATATCGCCCCGAGCCCATCGGAAGCTCAATCAGAACGAATGCCCCTACGATCTACCTGCCGAGCTCAAGCGGGAGGTGCTCGACGAGATCGCCACCCTGTCGTGGCAGAGATACCCCGAGTTCTCTCCGCCGGGCCTGCTTGCCCGGCTGGCCGAACGGTACGGCTGGGTACCGGACGGGATACTGGTAGGGAACGGCTCCAATGAGCTGATCCAGGCCACGCTCTCGGTTGCACTCGGGGCTGGAGATGCCGTGGTCGCGCCCACCCCGACGTTCTCCCTCTATCGGCTGCTGACCAACGTCCTCGGTGGGCGGTACCTCCCGGTCGGGCTCGGACCTGAGTTCGACTACGATGTGGATCGGCTGATCGAGGCGGCGGTCCGGGAGCAAGCCCGGGTGGTGATCCTCAATTCGCCCAACAATCCCACCGGCTCCGCTCTCCCGCCCGGCGCGGTGGAGCGAGTGCTGGCCGAGACAGAAGCGCTCGTCGTGTGCGACGAGGCCTATCAGGACTTTGGCGGGCCGAGCGCCATTTCGCTGCTGGCACGCAGCTCGCGCCTCGTGATCCTGCGAACTTTCTCGAAGGCCTTCGGCATGGCGGGCCTCCGCTTCGGGCTGGCCCTGGCCCATCCCGACGTCGCCCGCGAGCTGGCCAAGGGCAAGCTGCCCTACAACGTGAACGTCTTCACCCTGGCCGCCGCCGGCATCGCGCTACGCCATGCATCCTCCTTCGAAGCCCGGACTCGGGAGATCGTGGCGACTCGAGACCGGTTCATCCAACGGCTGAAGGAAAGCTCTGGGCTCAAGGTGTTTTCCAGCAGCGCCAATTTCGTCCTGATCCGGTTCCAGGAGCTCCCGGCTCGCGAGGTCTACCGGCGGCTGCTCGAGCAGCATGGTATTCTGGTGCGAGACGTATCAGCGGGTGCGGAGCTGGCGGAGTGCCTCAGGATTTCGATTGGCACGCCGGAGGACATGGATGCGGTAGTGCAGGCACTGGGTGAGATTCTCCGAGGTTGAAGATGTCCCGTATCGGTGAGATCCGACGCCGCACCAAAGAAACCGACCTCCACGTCCGCCTGGATCTGGACGGAAGGGGGGAGGCCCAGGTCCGCACCGGGATCGGGTTCTTGGACCACATGCTCGAGGCGCTCGCGCGACACGCCCTCCTGGATCTGACTGTCGAGGCTGAAGGCGACCTCCACGTCGACGGCCATCATACGGTCGAAGACACCGGCATCGCGCTGGGTCAGGCTCTGGCACAGGCGTTGGGAGATCGCGCCGGAATCCGGCGCTTCGGAGATGCCCTGGTGCCGCTGGATGAGGCGCTGGTACGAGCGGTGATCGACGTCTCCGGCCGCCCCTATCTCTCATACAACATCGAGATCGCCAAGTGGCAGATGTTGGGGGATTATGATGTCTTCCTCACCCCCGAATTCTTTCGGGCATTGGTACTGAACGCAGGGCTCACCGCCCATCTCGACTTGATGCGAGGGGACAATCCGCATCACATCGTGGAGGCAGCGTTCAAGGCTTTCGCGCGGGCGCTCGACGCAGCCACCAGTCTGGATCCTCGGGTGACCGGCGTCCCGTCCACCAAGGGATCGCTATGATCGCGGTGGTCGACTACGGGGTGAACAACCTGATGAGCGTGGTGCGCGCGCTCGCGGCCGCGGGGCACCAGGCCGTCTTGACCACCGACCCGGATCGGGTGCGGGCGGCGGAACGGGTGCTCATGCCCGGGGTGGGAAACTTCGGCCAGGCGTCCCGGACCCTTGCCATGACCGGACTGGGCGCTGCCGTGGCCGAAGTCGCGACCCAGGGACGCCCCATCATGGGCATCTGCCTCGGCCTGCAACTGTTCTTCCAGAATAGTGAGGAAGCGCCCGAGGCCAGCGGCATCGGGCTCCTTCCGGGGCGGGTACAGCGCTTTGCCACCACTTTGCCCATTCCCCATGTGGGGTGGGCCCGGGTTGATCTCACGCCGGCTGGACAGGCGCACCCAATGCTTGGCCCGCTGTTCGGCGACCGACCCCAATTTTTCTATCACGTGCACAGCTACCATCCCGCGGCACTGCCGGAGGATGCTGTGCTTGGAACGGGGGAGTACGAGCAGGTGTTTCCCACCCTGGTGGGCCGGGACAACGTGGTGGGGGCGCAGTTCCATCCGGAGAAGTCCCAGCGAGCCGGCATAGAGCTTCTCGGCGCCTTTGCCCGGTGGAGCCCGTGAGCACCGTGCGGGTTTCTTTGGTCGATGTGTACGTGCTCCGCGGCGCGGAGGCCGCGCTGGAGTGCCTGGTGCTGCGGCGGGCGGCCGCTGGACGCTGCCCTGGATCGTGGGAGACGGTCCATGGTCACATTGAGGACGACGAGCTGCCCTCTGGCGCTGCGCTCCGGGAGCTGGAGGAGGAAACCGGGCTGGTTCCGCTCAAGCTCTATAACCTGAGTCGAGTGGAGTGCTTTTATCAGCATCGCCGCGACGAAGTGGCGCTGGTGCCGGTGTTCGCGGCCTTCGTGGGGAGTGAGGCCGAGGTGAGGGTCAGTGAAGAGCACGATCGAGCGGAATGGCTTCCCTGGCGTGATGCCAAGGCTCGCTTCTCCTGGCCACGGGAGCGGCGAGCACTGGCCGATGCCGTCACCCTGCTGCACTCCGGCGAGGCCGGGCCGCTCGAGGACGTGCTTCGGGTATGCTAGCGCGGCGCATCATACCCTGCCTGGACGTGGCCGGTGGACGGGTGGTGAAAGGGGTCCACTTCGAGTCACTCCGCGACGCCGGCGACCCGGTGGCGCAAGCCGCGCGATACGATGCCGAAGGTGCTGACGAGCTGGTTTTCCTCGATATCTCCGCCAGCCAGGAAGAGCGCAATACTACCCTGGAGATGGTTACCCGGGTCGCGGAATCAATTTTCATCCCCTTCACGGTCGGCGGGGGAATCCGCTCGGTGGCAGATGCGGGCGCGGCCCTCAGGGCGGGGGCCGACAAGATCTCGGTCAACACGGCCGCGGTTCGAGACCCGTCGCTGGTTTCTCGCCTGGCGGAGAGCTTTGGGAGCCAGTGCGTGGTCGCTGCGGTAGATGTAAAGCGAATCAACGGGCGGCTCACCGTCATGGTGACCGGCGGCAAGGAGCCAACCACGCTCGAGGCGATCGCCTGGGTCCGGCAGCTGGAGACCGCCGGAGCGGGCGAGATCCTGCTCACCTCCATGGATCGGGACGGGACCCGCAACGGATACGATCTGCCGCTCATTCAGGCTGCCGCAGCGGCGGTCTCGATTCCGGTGATTGCCTCGGGCGGTGCCGGAAACCTGGAGCATCTGGCGGAGGCGCTGCGGGCTGGGGCGCACGGGGTATTGGCCGCCACGATCTTTCACTTCCAGGGGTCGAGTCTGCCCGAGGCTCGGGCCTACCTCCGGGAGCGGGGCTTCGCGGTGCGGCCGTGATCGGCGGACTGCGGCCCGTCTGGCTCGCTCTGCTGCTGCTTGGCTCGGTGCCGGCTGCTGTCTCGGCGGCCCCATGTGTGCGGCCAACTCGCGCCGGCACCCAGGTCCAGGGGGAGGTCCGCATTTGCCCCGGGCGATATCGGATCGCCGATCCGTCCGATCGGGGTGTCATCATCGCCGCCGCGTCGGGGACTCGGATTGAACTCACCGGAGTGGTGCTCGAGAGCGGCGACTCGGTGTCCAGCCGGTATGCCGGAACCGGCATCGCGAGCAAGGGCGTCGATGCGGTCTCCATCGAGGGCGGGGCCGTGCGGGGGTATCGCTTCGGCATCCGGCTGGACGGGGGCCGAGCTCACCGAATCACGGGGGTAGACGTCTCCGGCAGCCGAAGTCAGGCTCTGCACTCGACGGCGCAGCGGGCCGACAGCGCCGACCGTTTGGATCTTGCGACCCCGGAGACGTTTGTCGCCTATGGCGGTGGAATCCTCCTCCAAGGTGTTGTCGGCGCCAGCATCATCGGCGTCACCGCCCGAGGATCGCAGAATGGGCTCGCGTTACTGGACGTCCGCGAGACCTATGTTGCGGACAATGATCTCCCCGGCAACTCCGGCTGGGCCATCCAGCTCTGGCGGTCCTCCGGGAATGTGATCACCCGAAATCGAGCCCACCACACGGCGCGCTGTCCCGCGCCCACAATCGACTGCCGCGCCGCGGCTATTCTCCTGCGTGAGTCGAGCGATTCCAATCTGGTGACCGATAACGATCTCTCTTCCTCCAGCACCGGGCTACTGATCACCGGTGCCCGACCGCTTACCCATCCGTCCATTGGCAATCTGATCTACCGCAACAACGCTTCATTGGCCGCGAGGTGCGCCTTCACCGCCGAGTTCACCTGGAATGCGACATTCCTGGAAAACCGCGCCGACAGCACGGCACGCGGGTTCTTCCTGGATCACCTCACCGGGAGCACGCTTAAAGGAAACACCGTGATTGGTGCCCAGGAGGCCGCGATCGCCGTCGAGCACGGCAGCGATAACACCATAGCCGGCAACCTGCTCCTCGATGCACGGGTTGGTATCACGATTACGGCTTCACGTTCCGATACCTCACGGAGCCAGGGCTTCCGGATCGACGATAACGTGCTGGGCGGAATGGACCAGGGCATCTCGCTCTCAGGGACCACCGCAACCCGGCTGCGGGGGAACGTGCTGGATCGAATGGCAAGCGCAGTAGTGATCGATGAGGCGGGACACGGCACCGAGCTGACGGGGAACGTCTTTCTTCGGGCGAGCAGATGGTTCATCGAGGCACCGGACCTGGCCGCCGGAGGGAACTACTGGGCGGCCGCGGACGTGGCGAGCACAACTGCCAAAGTCAGAGGGCGAATCAGCGTGCTGCCGTGGAAGCCGGCGAGCCTGGCTGGCTATTAGAGAGGATCTCCGCAGCGAGCGCGTGAAGGTCGCGGGGGTTGAACGGCTTGCGAATCTTCTTGAAGGAGTTCCCCAGCATATCCCCCGAATCCCCCTCCTTGCTCGACCCCACGATCAGCCGGCTGCAGCCCTCGGGATAGGACGAGACGAGCGCCTGGACAAAAAGCTGCGAGGGGCCGGCTGGGATCCGAGCATCGGCAATAATCAGGTCGAACTCCCGCTCCAGCAGCAGGCGCAGTCCCTGCTCCCCCGACCGCACGGTCTCGACGGTGAGGCCATCGGGAGTGAACAGCGCGCTCACCAGACGATGGACGGCCGGGTCGTCGTCCACGACGAGGATGCGGCTGGTGCTGGCCCTCCGGCCGGGAAGCACGACAGGGTGCTCCGCGGTCGTCAGGAGCGGTACCTCGTAGAAGGGGAGAGTCACCCTGAACTCGGCGCCGCCTTCGGGCGGCACTTCGTAGGTGAGTACGCCGCCATGCGCCTTGACCAGCCCGTAGCTCAGCGAGAGCCCCAGGCCGGTACCCTCTCCCGGTCCCTTGGTAGTAAAGAAGGGTGTAAACAGATAGGAGACCAGGTGGGCGGGGACCCCGGGACCGGTATCGCGGACTCGCAGGATCGCCTCCCCACCGGCTCGGGCCGTCTCCAGGGTGATGCGCCGGGGATGGCCGGCCTCCAGGGTCGTCACCGCCTGAACCGCGTTGGTGACCAGGTTCAGCAATACCTGCTGCAGCTCGTAGCGATCTCCCAGGACCACGACCGGCTCGGGACTGAGCACGGAATCGAGGTCGATGCCGTGAAGCTGAAGCTCGTAGACGATGAGAAGCGAGGTCCGCGCAGCGACGTCGTTCAGATCCACCGCCGTCTTCTCGGGAACGCCCTTCCTGGCAAAGGTGAGCAGGTTGCGCACGATGCGGCCGGCCCGCTCCGCCTGGTCATGGATGACCCGAAGATGCTCCCGCGGGAGATCCTGATGGGTGTCGCGCTCCAGAAGCAGCTCGGTCAAGCCGGCGATCGAAGTGAGCGGATTGTTGAGCTCGTGAGCCACGCCTGAAACCAGCTGTCCGATCGAAGCCATCTTGTCGTTCTGAATGAGTTGGGCCTCCATCACCTGCTGCTCGGTCATGTCCTCCACCAGGATCACGACCGGGGCTTGCTCCGCGCGCTCGGCGAGGGGTGCGGCGGTGAGCCGGAGGACGCGCTGGGTCGGTTCCAGCCGCACCATGAAGGGAGCGGTGCGCTCGCCGCGGTAAGCCGCATCGATCAGCGCGGTGACCGCCTCCGAGCCGCCAAAGAGCACCTCGCAGAAGTTCCGCCCGATCAGCTCCGAGCCAGGCACGTCCGCCAGAGCCGCGAGGGCACGGTTGGCGCGCAGGATGGCGCCACCCTGCCCCAGCACCGCCATGCCCTCGGTCAAGGCGTTGAACGCGGTTTCCCACTCCTCCTTGCTGCGGCGGACTATCTCGTAGAGCCGGCTGTTGGCCAGCACCACTGAGGCGTTGGTCGCCACGGTGGAGAGCAGCCAGAGGTCCTCGGTGGTGAAGGGTCCCCCTTGCCGGTCGGCCACCGCCAGCGCTCCCATGGTTACTCCCTGGGACCGAAGCGGCGCGACCGCGGCCGACCGCACGACCATGCCTCCGATCAGGTTCACAGTCGGCGTCCCGACGCCTTGGGCGACCTCGATCCGCTCGTGGTCGATGGCAAATCGGACCAGAGCGGTATCCTGGTCTTCGGTCAGCTGCCCCAAGAGCGGCTCCAGGGTGCCGGCCGCCGCGACGATGCGGAGCCGCCGGCCCTCGTCATCGTCTGCTAGCGCGACGATCGCGCCGTCGGTTTGAAGGAAACGGCCGGCATACTTGGTGACCTGGTCCACGATCCGGTCGAGCTGAATCGACTCCGAAAGCACGTAACTCAACTCCTGGAGCGAGAAGAGCTCGCTGATCCGGCGGTCGAGCTGGGTGGCGAGCTGATCGCATTTGGCCTCAGAGTCGCGTAGCCGCCGGCGGCCCCGCGCGATCGCCACCCAGAAACTGCCGCAGAGGTTGAGCAATGCGAGTGCGGCCAGCCACCACATCCGGCGATCGGTCATCCAGGCCACAGCGCCCAGCAGAGTGGCAGTGACGGCGTGGAGCGGGACTTCCCACTCGCGCCGCCACGCCGCGAGCAGAACGATGAGCCCACCGGCCAGGCCGAGGACGGTGATCAAAATGCGGGGGATGCCGCCCAGGAGAGCGGCGGCTACCGCGGTCAGGAGCAGCGCCCAGGCCGCAGTGAAGGAAGGAGATAAGTACCAGCGCTCTCGGGCGCGGCGCGGTCTCAAGGCTCCCGGCTCTCTCGCCGCGCCACCCGCTCGGTGATGTACGCCTCGGGTGGCGCGTTCGGCTTGACCCGGATCGACCTGGCCGGGATGCCGACGTTGACATGGAAGGGACGCACATCCTTCGTGGCGACCGCATTGGCACCGACCATACCGTTCCTGCCCACCCGCACGCCGGCGAGGACCGTGGCGTGATAGGTGATCCGCACATCGTCTTCGAGAATGGTGGTTGCGTCGGTAACGTCCCGCTGATCCACGATGCTATGGGTGTGACTGTAGATGTTGGCGTAATCCGAAACGCTCACCCGATCCCCCAGGGTGATACCGCCGCGATCATCGAGCAGGACGTGGCGATGCACCACCACGTCGTCGCCCACCTCGAGATTGTAGCCGAAAGAGAATTCCACGAATTGAAAGCATTTGAAGTTGCGGCCGCAACGGGCAAAGATGTGGGGGGCGAGGAGGCGACGGAAACGAATCCCCAGGTGAACATTGCCACCACCCAGCGGGGCCCGGTCGAAGCTTTGCCAGAGCCAGAGCAGGGGCTTCACTCGGGCATAGCGAGCTGCGTCCACCTCGGCGTAGTACTCGGGTTCCAGGGTGATGTTGTGGGGATCCAGGCAGAGGAGCGCGACCCGGGTTGCCGTCGGGGTCGTAGGATCCTCCAGCAAGGCGTCGTAGTCTCCCAGGCCGGGATAGTAGAGCTGGAAGAGGAGGTCGCGGGTGACCCGGTACCAGTCTGCTCCCGGTGCTTTCAATCGGGCTTCGAGCTCAGCCAGCCATCCGTCGAAAAATTGCTCGGTAGACTGAGGGAGGGTCACGGAGCGGAGGGGGAGATATGGCATTCGGGGTTCGCTTGCCGTCAAGAAAGTGAGGCCATCGCGAGCTATCGCCCAATGATGGGTGAGTGGCGCAGTTGACACCAGTCCGAATGGGGAATAAAGTAGTAGGGATGTAAATGAAAATCATTCTCAACTAGTCTATCCCTCGTCAAGGCCCCTATGCAATCCTCCTTCTGCGCTCTCGGACTTCTCGCCCTCTTCCCAGTCCCACTCCTCGCTCAGGAAGCCGAACGGACCACCATTGGAGGCTATGGGGAGGTCCACTACACCAATCCCAGTGGTCCCGACTCGCCAGGGCAAGTGGACGTGAAGCGCTTTGTCCTGTTCTTCGGCCACAGCTTCAATGAGCGGATCGCCTTTCGTTCGGAGTTGGAGGTGGAGGACACCAAAGTGGAGGGTGGAGAGGAGGGCGGTGAGGTCGCTCTGGAGCAGGCCTACCTCGACTATCGCTTTTCTCCCGCTGCCACGCTCCGGGCAGGCCTGATTCTCCCACCCATCGGGATCATCAACGAGGTCCACGAGCCTCCAACCTTCAACGGAGTGGCGCGACCCAGTTTCGACGATGTCGTTATTCCCACCACCTGGCGGGACATCGGTCTTGGCATGGTGGGGACTCTGCCTGGGTCCGCCGGCCTGAGCTACCGGGTGTATCTGGTCAACGGACTGCTGGCCAGCGGATTTTCGGCGGAAGAAGGGATTCGGGGAGGCCGCCAAGAGGGCAAGGATGCCAGCTTCGCCAACCCTTCGCTCACCGGCCGCCTGGAGTGGGCGCGCCCCGGGTTGAAGCTCGGCGGCTCTTTCTGGTATGGTGGCAGCGCCAATCAGGATCCAGCGCTCGGGACCGGCAGCTTCGACAACGCCGTCGCGCTGATCGAGGCGGACGCGCGTTATGACGTGGGCCCCTTTATGTTCCGAGGCGTTGCCGCGAACATCAGCATCGCCGACGCGGAGCGGATCAACGCAGCCTTCAGCAGCCAGATCGGGAGCCGGATCGCCGGCGGATACCTCGAAGGCGCCTACAACGTTCTCTCGGCGCTGGCCCCTGGCTCGGCTCAGCGGCTGAACGCCTTTGTCCGCTATGAACATTACGATACCCAGGCCGACGTGCCGACCGGGGTCACCGACGACGAGTCCCTGGCACGCAGAATCACCACCCTCGGACTCTCCTACAAGCCGCTGTACAACGTGGTGTTCAAGGGCGACTACCAGCTGCTGCGCAACAGGGCCGGAATCGGTGAGGGCGAACTGCTCAGTCTGGGGGTGGGGTATCAGTTCTGAATACGAGGTCGCTCGGCGTACCGCCTCGGAAACCCGATTTCCCTCATCCCGAGCCCAACGTTCCTCATCCCGAGCGCAGCGAGGGATCTGCTCGTCCCATAGCCACGGGCCATCCTCAAGCAAGATCCCTCAGTCGCGAGGCGACTTCGGGATGAGGAGCCCTGCGGTTGGGGTGAGGAATGTTGGGCTCGGGATGAGCATTGGTCTGCTCGCCATGCTTCTGCTCGCCCTTCCGGGCACGGCCCAATCCGCGCCGCCCGGCAAACTGGCCAAATCGATCGAGCGGGTGTACGGGGCCGGGGCACAGGTAGACACGGTGAAGGTGGATACCGCCACGGTATATCGGATCTCGAAGGCCGGAACGCTGCTAGGCTTCGCGGAGGTGCGAAACGTTATCGGCAAAGAGTTGCCGATCACCTTCCTGGTGGCGATCGATCCGGCCGCGACCCTCCGCGACGTGGACATCCTGGTCTACCGCGAGCCGCAGGGAGGAGAGGTGGCCTACGAGCCCTGGCGCAAGCAGTTCCGGGGCAAGACAGCGGCGGACCCGCTGCAAGTTGGCAAGGACATCCGCAACATCTCCGGCGCCACCATCAGCTCGAACTCGGTGACGCTCGGCGTCCGCCAGGCGCTGGCTCAGTTGAGCGCCTGGCGGGCTGCCGGGAAGCTGCAGTGACTGTGTCCGTGCGGCTCTCGTGGCGTCAGCTGCCGAGACCGCTTCGGGAATTGGGGAGATGGATTACGGTGGTGCAGCTGGTAGGCTACACCACCTCTCTCCTCTTCATCCATCACACCACCGGAATGACGCCGCCTGGTGTCGCCGCCCGGTATCGGGGTGCGGATTCGGCCGTGACCGAAGGCAGCATGCAGTTCCCCAAGTCTTACGCCGAGATGCTTACCATCACCCACACTCACCTGCTGAGCATGGCGGCAATCTTCGTGTTCAGCGGCGTGGCGCTGGGTCTCTGCGAGCGCCCAAGCGAACGGTGGCGTCAGCTGCTGATCGTCGAGCCCTTCGGTGCCCTGCTGGTGTCCTTCGGGTCGATGTGGCTCATGCGCTATGTGGATGCCCGCTTCAGCTGGCTACTCTCGCTCTCCAGCGCCCTCATGGCGCTGACGTTCTACGTGCAATCCTTCTTCGTCCTTCGGGAGCTCGGCCGTCCGGCCGTGGAGCTGTGAGGCGCCGCGATTTCCTGGGCGCGCTTGCTGTCGGTCTGGTAGGCCCGGCCATCCGGCTGCCGCCGCTTGGTCGCCGGCGCGAGTGCTTGGTGGAGCGTTGGTCCTGGGCCATGGGTCAAACGGTCCACCTACAACTCTTCGCTGAGTCCGAGGCCGCGGGGTACGACGCGGCCCAGGCCGCCTTGGCCGAACTGCGTCGAGTGGAACAGCGGCTTTCCCTCTTCGATGACACCAGTGAGCTCTGCGAGCTCAATCGCCGGGCGGGTCAGGCAAGCATGACCGCCGACACCGACCTGAGCACCGTGCTCGCGGCCGCGCTCCGCTTCCAGGGCGCCTCCGGGGGAGCCTTTAATCCCGCCGTCGAGCCTCTCATGCGGGCGTGGGGCTTCCATCGGCCACGGACGACCGAGCCGTCGGCGGCCGAAATTGCGGAAGCTCGCGCCGCTGCCCGGGCCGCGCGGATCGAGATCGACGGCCCGCGGTTGACGCTGCCCAGCGGCGAGACTCAGCTCGATCTGGGTGGGATCGGCGTGGGGTATGGCCTAGACCGGATGGCCTTGGTGCTGCGACGGATGGGCATCGAACGGGCCTTCCTGGACGTGAGCGGTGACTGCCTGGCGATAGGTGCCCCGCCGGGCGAGGCGGGCTGGCGGGTCGACATCGCCGACCCTCGGCGGCCGGGCCAAACGATCGCGACGACCAGGCTCCGCGATATGGCACTGGCGACCTCCTCCAACACTGTCTCGGTGGTGCATTATGGCCGCGCCCTCCGGGGGCATGTGATCAATCCGGATACCGGCTGGCCCGCCGACGCGGTGACCCAGGTTTCGGTGGTGGCACGGACTGGAGTCGAGGCCGACGCGCTCTCGACGGGGATGCTGGTGTCGGGGAGGCCGTGTGAGGGAGTGCTACGATGGTATAACGGCTAACGGCTAACGGCTAACGGCTAACAGCTAACAGCTAACAGCTAACAGCTAACAGCTACGCGCTGACAGCTAACAGCTACGCGCTGACAGCTGATCGCTGATAGCTGATAGCTCTTTATCGGCTCGAGTCCTGGACGGCGGCCCGGGCGCGGGCGGCGACACGGGCTCGTTCCCGATCCAAGTCGCGCTGTTTTCCCTGCCAATCGTCCGAGGTAAGCCCGCTGTATGAGATGGTGAAGGAGTCGTCGACCGGCAGGTCTTCCTCGAACAGATAGATGCCGCTCACCTGCTCCCGCACGTTGAGTTGTTGGGCGCTGAACCGTGGGCTCAACGGCACGATGCCGAGTGGCTGGAAGACCCGGTTGCGAACCATTAGGGTCAGCGTCTGAGGATCGATCCGGGCGCGATCACTGAGGGCGAAATAGGTGACTAAAGCCAGGCCGGGGCGGCTGATGCCGGCCAGCGTCCCCACCGAGTCAATGGAGCCTCGCCGGCTCCGGACCAGACCGAGCAACGATTCATAGGCATCTTTGGCGAGCAGGCGCAATACTCGCTGGTCCAGCGGGATGAACCTGACTTCGAGCTCATTGTTGCGGAGCCGAAGCGAGAGATCGTTCTGGTTCAGCCGGCCATACCCCGCAGGCGGCGGCAAGTCATTGCCGCCGTGACCCCCTTGCGCCGCGAGTGGCGTGGCCGCCACCAGCCAGAGAAGCAGAGCCATTGCCCTCCTCATCGTTCTCCTCCGATGGCTGCGATGATGCTCCCGGCAAGCTCCGCGATTCCCAGCCGGGTCCTGGTGCTGGTGGGGTGGACCTGATCCCCGGGAAGGCCCACGGCCTTGGCCAGCTCCCGGGCCCGACCACTCTGGGCCGAGCGGGTGAGCTTGTCGGCCTTGGTGAGGGCGGCGAGCACGGGTCGGCCGCTCTCGATCAGGATCTGCTGCATATCCAGGTCATCGACCGAGGGCTGGTGACGGATGTCCAGGAGCCATACGACGCCGGCGAGCTCGGCGCGGTTCATGAGATAACCGTTCACCAGAGTCCGGTGGGCCAGTCGCGCGCTCTTGCTTGCCCGGGCAAAGCCATACCCAGGGAGGTCCACCAGATAAAAGCCCGGCAGTCTGAACGCGTTGAGCAGAGTGGTCTTGCCCGGCGTGCCGCTCACCCGCGCCAGCCCGGGACGTCCGGTTAGCGCATTGATCAGGCTCGACTTGCCCACATTGGAGCGGCCGACAAACGCGATTTCGGGGAGCGGCGGCGTGAACCTGACATGAGGGTCAGGGAATGAGCCGACAAATTCGACAGGGAGCGCTTCGATCGGATTCCCCAACGGGGCCGGCTGCGCGAAGGGCGCACCTCGTGCGCCCTTCTTGGCCAGTCCGCCCTGTCCGCCCTGACCGCCTTGTCCGCCCCTCCTCACGCCTCCCGCTTGGTCCGGGGCCGCTCGGTCACGATAAGCGGCGAGATCCCCTCGGTGATCGCCTCCTTGGTGATCACGATCTCCCGGACATCTTCCCGGTTGGGAAGATCGAACATGATGTCGGTCATCATGGTCTCGAGAATAGACCGCAGCCCGCGGGCGCCGGTCCCCCGTTTCAAGGCCTTCTGGGCGACCGCCCGGAGGGAATCGGCATCGAAGGTGAGACCTACGTCCTCCAACTCGAACAGCTTCTTGTACTGCTTGGTCAGGGCGTTCTTGGGCTCGACCAGGATGCGCACCAGGGCGTCTTCATCGAGTGACTCGAGCGAGACGACGACGGGTAACCGGCCGACCAGCTCGGGAATGAGCCCGAAGCGGAGCAGGTCATCGGGCTCGACCTCTACGTAGGGATTCTTCTGGCTGACCTCGGGCGCGCGCTTTCGGTCGGCGGCGGCGAAGCCGATCTGCTGCCGTCCGGTGCGGGCCTCGATGATCTTCTCCAGTCCGTCGAAGGCGCCGCCGCAGATGAAGAGAATGTCCTTGGTGTTGATCTGGATGTATTCCTGCTGCGGGTGCTTGCGGCCGCCCTGGGGCGGCACCGAGGCGATGGTGCCCTCGAGAATCTTGAGCAGCGCCTGCTGCACACCCTCGCCCGAGACATCGCGAGTGATGCTGGGGTTCTCCGACTTGCGGGCGATCTTGTCGATCTCATCGATGTAGACGATCCCCCGCTCGCATTCCGCCACGTTGAACTCGCCGGCCTGAAGCAGCCGCACCAGGATGTTCTCCACGTCCTCACCCACGTAGCCCGCCTCGGTGAGGGTGGTGGCGTCGGCGATAGTGAACGGAACGTCGAGAATCCGGGCAAGGGTCTGAGCCAGGAGAGTCTTCCCGACGCCGGTGGGTCCGAGGAGGAGAATGTTGGACTTATCGAGCTCGACCTCGGCGTCGCGACCGTTGGAGGCGTTGATCCGCTTGTAGTGATTATAGACCGCAACGGCCAGGGTGCGTTTGGCCCGCTCCTGGCCGATCACGTACTGATCGAGGACCTCCTTGATCTCCGCCGGCGTGGGGACCTGGGTAATGCTGTCCGCAACCTCCCGCTCTTCGTCTTCCGCGAGGATCTCATTGCAGAGTGTGATGCACTCATTGCAAATGTAGACCGACGGACCGGAGATGAATTTCCGGACCGAGTCCTTCGATTTACCGCAGAAGGAGCAGCGGAGATGCTTGTCGTTGGACATGGAGCCACGTCACGATGGAGGTGGAGGGGCTGCCGGTAAAGTGATTCCCGGCTCCCCGAGCGTCAAGTCTCTTTCTTGCCGTCGCTGTGCGGCACGAGTTCCTTCCGCGGCGTAAACACACTGTCGATCAGGCCGTACGCCTTGGCCTCCTCCGCGCTCATGAAGCGGTCGCGATCCATGTCCCGCTCGATCGTCTCGATCGGTTGGCCGGTATGGAGCGAGTACAGCGCGTTCATCTTGGAGCGAAGGTAGAGGATTTCCCGGGCCTGGATCTCGATGTCAGCCGCGGTGCCCTGGGCACCGCCCGAGGGCTGGTGGATCATGATCCGGGAGTGGGGCAGGGCGCTGCGCTTGTTCTTGGTGCCGGCCGCCAACAACAACGACCCCATCGACGCAGCCATCCCCATGCAGATGGTATTCACCGGGGCGCGGAGGTGCTGCATGGTATCGTAAATCGCCATGCCGGCCGAGACCACGCCGCCTGGTGAGTTGATGTACAGGTAGATGTCCTTGTCCGGATTGTCTGCCTCGAGGAACAGCAGCTGCGCGATGATGATGTTGGCGACATCGTCATTGATCGGCGCGCCGAGGAAGACGATCCGGTCCATGAGCAGCCGGGAAAAGATATCGTAAGTCCGCTCACCCCGACTCGAGCGTTCGATGATATACGGCGGATAAATGGTGGCCATCGTCAGGACTTCACCTCCTCGACTGTGGACTGCGGAAGGAGGAAGTCGAAGACCTTCTCCTCGGTGATCGCGCGCTCGAGCTCCGGCAGGCGCTTGGCCTTTTCCAGCGAAGCATACAACTGGCTTGCGGGGACGTTCCTCGCCTCGGCCATCTTGGCGATCCTGGCATCCAGCTCCTGCTCGGTGGCGCGTAGCGCGTGGGCCTCGACCAGTGCGTCCAGCACCAGATCGCGTTTCACCTGGGTCTCGGCCACCGGGTGAAACTGCTGCTCGAACTGCTCCAGCTGATCGGCTGGAACCCGGTACATCTCGGCATACCCGTGCATCAGGCGGTGAATCAACGACTCGGGGGCCTGCACCTGGTTGGCTTCCACGATTTGGGCAATGAGGCTCTGGCGGAGCTGAGCATCGGCGTCTCGCTGAGCCTCCCGCTCGAGGTCCTGGCGGACCGCCGTGCGGAGGGCGTCGAGGGTTTCGAACTCACCGACTTCCCGCGCGAAGGCATCGTCGAGCACCGGCAGATCCTGCCGCTTCACCTCGTGCAGGGTGACCCTGACCTTGCGGGTCTGTCCTCGACGGGACTCGTCCGGGTGATCGGCAGGGAAGCGGACTTCTGCGTCGGCGGTCTCCCCCGGCAGGAGCGTCATGACCCGCTCTTCCAGATCTGGGACCGCCTGATTCTGGCCCAGCACCAGGTCGTAGGGCTGCGCCGGACCAACAGTCTCATTCTCGATGGGCGCGACCGCAACCCGAACCATCTGTCCCGGTGAGGGTTTGAGTCCCTCGACCGGAACCCAGGCGGCCTTCTGCTCCTGCAGCCTGGCGAGCTGCTCTTCCACCCCACTGTCCGGTACCGCAGTAACCCGCCGCTCCAAACGGAAGCCGCCGATCCGCTCCAGCTTGAGCTCAGGGCGCACCTCCACCAGCAGATCGAACTCGATGGGGCTGCCTTCTTCGAACTTGAGATTGCGGATGGATGGATCGGTGACCGGCTTGAGGGCTTCGGAGGTCTTGGCCGTCTCCCAGCTTTCCCGGATGACCTCCTCTAGAATGGTCTGCCGGATGGCATCACCGAATCGCTTCCGGACGACCGCGTCCGGTGCCTTACCAGGGCGGAACCCGGGAAGGCGAGCTCGCTGGGCGTAATACTTCACCGCCTTGGCTTCGGCTTCCCTGACGCGATCGACCGGGACGGTAACCCGGAGCGACTTGGAAGCGGAATCCTCGGAGGTTTTTTCGACGGTGATCTGACTCATAGTGCGAGGAATCTAGCCGGGCGTGATCCCCAGGGTCAATTTTCCCGGCGTCCTGGCCAACGTGTTGCGCGCGCCCTGCACCCCTTGACAGATCCGACCAGCACTTCCGCCCGTCCTTCCGACCATAGCCGGACTAATCCGTGGTCCGCTCCGCCGCTCAGCCAGCACCGCCGATGAGGAAGCTCAGGACGAGGAGCGCCAGCACAGTCGAGGTAATGGCCACATAGGTCAGGTCTCCCTCCTCCAGGAAGAGGAGGATCGACACCGCCACCCTGACCACCGGCGTCGCGATCAACATCAGCAGGCCCAGCACCACGATCGCCTGGCCTCGGAGATTCGCCAGCCCGGTTAAGACGGCCCGCATGGTGTGGGGAACGGCGTCACTCGGCCGGGTCAGATGCAGCAGCTCCCGAGGCGAGGTGATGTACTCGGGATGATGCGCAAAGGCGATCACGGTGCCGAGCAGGATGGTCGCCAGACTGGTGAGCACGCCCACGCGCAGAACGTTACTGATGAGCCGCGCGGCTCTCATCCGCGAATCCCTCGCAGCAGCATCTGTCCGGAAACCCAGAGCAGCACGAGGACGAACATCAGCCGAACGGCGGAGCTGCTGAGCCGGCCCAGCAGGCGGGAGCCCAGTAGGGCACCGAGCAGCACGCCGACCGCCACTGGCGCGGCCACGAACGGGTCGATATCGCCCCGCGCGAAGTAGACTCCCGCACTCGCGGCGGCGGTAACCCCAATCATGAAATTGCTGGTCGCGCTCGAGACCTTGATTGGAAGCCCCATCGCGATGTCCATCGCCGGGACCTTGAGCGCTCCCGACCCGATGCCCAACAGTCCGCTGATGACACCCGCCACGTACATCAGCGCGAGGCCCACCCGGGTGCGGGAGACCCGATAGAGAATCTCCTCCCCGGATTGCTCGTCAAAATACGACGAGTGGAGTCGCAGGTGGTCAGCCCATGGCGCCTTTCGGGGAGCTCGGGCGACCTCCGGCTCCCGTCGGCGGAACATGAGAATAGAGGAATAGGCCATGACCACGCCGAAAATGAGGAACAGCCACCGCACTCCGAGCCGACCGGCAAGGTAAGCGCCAGTCAGGGCACCGGTGGTGGTCGCAAGCTCCAGCACCATGGCGACGCGGATGTTCGCCAATCGCTCACGAACGTAGCTCACCGCCGCGCCACTCGAGGTGGCGATCACCGAGACGATCGAGGCACCGATGGCGTAGCGAATGTCGATATGGAGCCAGAGCGTCAGGGCGGGGATGACGATGATGCCGCCGCCGAGGCCGAGGAGGGATCCGAGCAAACCGGCTGCAACGGACACGGCGGTGGCGAGCAGGATGAAAACGAGCGGGGTCAGCTAGGTCCTCCTGCTTGAAT
This sequence comes from Gemmatimonadales bacterium, assembly GCA_044867445.1. Taxonomy (GTDB): domain Bacteria; phylum Gemmatimonadota; class Gemmatimonadetes; order Gemmatimonadales; family GWC2-71-9; genus CAVVWJ01. The sequence goes on along the minus strand of JBIOUY010000353.1, from coordinate 2,361 downwards.
GCGAACGGCGGGAGCCGAGCCGCAAGCTAATCACGGCACCGGTGACCAAGTAGTCCGATTCCGGAGGCACTTCTCGCGCGCAATGCATGCTGCCAGCCCTGTCCGCTTCTGCGCCCCTCCTGCGCATCTCAGTCGTGCCTTGGAACCGTTTCAGACCACCTTGCGCCGGGCAGGCAGCTTCATTGGTTCGAATGATGTCCGGCGCGCTTCAGGAGACCTACGATGCCTCGTAACATCCGCACTCTCACCTGGCAAGGTGTACCCTACTGCTTCGCTCGGATACCCGGCGTGGCCGCGGAGGAGGGTACCGGTGAGTGGGCCGTCGCGCGCGCCGGCGAGTTCATCGGTACGATGCCGTGCGCGGCGAACATAACGACGGGCGAATTCGAGGTGCGATGCATGCGCTGGCTCAGCGGGCTGCTGGGATGGTAAGACGGCTCGCTCACTCGGAGGTCGTGACGGCCAGCCGCTGGAGCGCCGCCCGAGCATGCTGGATCATCGGCTGGAACATGGGGTCCGCTTGCTGCCGCGGGGCGAGGAAGAGCGCATACGCCTCGCGCGCTCGTTCGACCTCACCGAGCTGCTCGTAGATCCGGCCGCGTTCGTAGTTCGCGGGAAGCGAGGTCGCGGTCAAGGACTCGAAGTACGGCAGCGCCTCCCGTGGTCTCCGCATCTCCAGGAGCAGCCGGCCGAGCCACCAGCGGAGCCGGCTGTTGACGAACTCCCGCCGCCAACTGCCCACGGCCCGCATTTGCGCGCGCTCGAGCAGGCTCAGGGCGCTGTCGCGCTGGCCTCGGCGCCACCACGTGTATCCTTCGAGGCCCTGCCGCACCGCCTCGGTGAAGCCCGCCTCGGACGAATCTCCCGCCGCGCGGAGATGCTGCGCCCGGGACTGCAGCCGCTCCAGCGAACGCCGCAGGACCTGCGACCTTCCCTGGGCCGCCGCGCAGGAGCCGGCGTAGAAGAGCCGGAAGGCATCCGCGCTGTCGGCCACGCCGAGGGTGAGCGCGGAATCGAGCCTCGCCGCTGGAATCGGGGTGCCGAGCTCATCGAGCACCTGCAGCATCAGGACCTTGCGCTCCTGGCGCATGAACGGATCGTTCACCCACCCCAGCGCCTCGCGGGCCTCTCCCTGCGCCAGACTGACCCAGAACAGCGCGCTCGTCGCCTCGGGCCGGAACTCACTCCGCTCCCGCACCCTTCGCAGCACCTGCTCCGACAGATCCCAGCAGCAGCGCTGCCCTTGGACTGTGAATCCGATCCAGAAGAGGTCCTCTCCCGCCAGCGTGTCGAGAGCGGCCTCGGCCGCAAGGCGCGCGGCCCGCTCGCCGAACGCGAGCTTGGTGACCAAGTCATACAACCCTACGAAGCGGCTCTCCGGAGCAAGCCGGGCGAACGTCCTGAGGAGCCGAGCCGCGCCGGCCGAGTCACCAGTACTGATCGCATGGTCGACGCGATGCATGTACGGCAGGGTAAAGGTCGAATCGAGCTCGATCGCCCTCGCGAACGCTCGATCCGCCGCCTCGGGAGGCGCTAGCGCCTGCTTACCAAAGTGGTGATGGAACTCCCCAAGCTCATGCCAGGTCTCTGCGTCGTCCGGATGCCGACGCACCTCTACTTCCAGCAGCTCGCGTGCGGCCCGTACATCCTGGTCGGTGAGCAGAGTCGCGCGGAAGAGGGCTGCATCGTGCTGCGGCAGCCGGGCGGCATGTCGTGCCACTTCGGTGTTCACGGGATCGGGGGCGGACCCGCTCAAGTCTGTCCAGGACCACTGCCTCGACAATCCGAGTCGGTACCAGGCCAGGGCGAAGCTGGAGTCGGCCTCCACTGCCCGCGCGTAGGACTCCTCCGCACGCTGGAACTGGGACCGCCGAAAGAGCACCTCCCCTTCCAGGTACGACTTGAGCGCCGGCAGCGAGGTAGTGCTGACTCGGGCCAGATCGATTCGGGGAAGCTGGCCTGCGTCGCCTCGGAGGATCAGCCGCAGGATCTCCAGGGTCAGCCGGTCCACCAGAGTAAAGATGCTGTCCGCGGGCCCTTGAGACCTGGCGGTGCCGAGCATCCGACGTCCCGCGACCTCGTGCACGCCGGACGTGAGCAACAAGGAGGGTCCGTTGGCGATGACGCTACCCACCACGGCGTAGCGGGCGCCGGAGCGCTCCGCTACCTCCAGCGCCGTCGCGAGCTCCGGGGTGTCCGCGCTCGCCACCCGTTCGCGCCAGCGCGCGAGCAGCGTTCGGCTGTCCACCGCGCGGAGTCCGGCGACACCGCTCAGGTCGATCGACACCAGGTCCACCAGGCCCTCGCGCCAGTTGGCCAGCGCGCTGTCCTGTACGGCGAAGGGCAGCACGGCGATGCCGG
>JBIOUY010000352.1:0-2720 GCA_044867445.1 Gemmatimonadales bacterium | reverse complement strand
CGGGTTCTCGGCGATCATGTTGGCCGTAATGTGACCATCCGTAGGGGGGCGTGAGCATCCCGAGTGAGGAGGCGACTATCCGGAAGTAGCTTGCACCCTCCCAAATCATCACCTCAGGCATCCGGACCGCGGCGCGACCGCACGAAATCATCAGGCAATCGTCCGGGCTGATTTGTGACCATCCGGGATCGCTAGGCGACTCTCCGAGGTCGGGGTGTGACCGTCCGGGATTCGGGACGCGATCGTCCGAAACGCCGAGCGAGCGTCCGGCGGCGCCACGCGATCAGTCCTGGTCGAAGAGCGGTCGTATTTCCTGCCGAGCATCGCTCCGAAACGGGGAAGCGCTCATCCCGACCGGGCCAGCGATCGATTGAGGCGTGCACGCGTTCGTCGGCGGCCGGCAGCGATCGTCTGCAATCGCCTCGCACTCGTCTTACATCGGGATGTGGTCGTCCGAGACGGCCATGTAATCGTCCGGCACGACCAAGCGCGCTCGTCTGGACCACTGTGCAATCGTTTTAGAAGCTCGTCCAATCGTCTCAGAACGCCATGAGACCGATTCGGGGCGCATTTACACCCCTGGCGGGGTCGTATAGGTTGCAGCCATGCGTCGGAACCTGTCGTTCCTCGGACTATCCCTCTTCTTGGGCTTGCTGCTCTGGCCGCGGCCGGCCAGTCACAGTGCCGCTGCAGAATCCGATCTAGCCAAGTTCGGACGGGCAGACCCGGCGATGGCCCAAGGCGAGCGGCCGTCCGTCCCTCGGCTCACCGCGTTGTTGCCGGGCATTCGCCCTCGCGTCTGCCGCCTCACCGGCGGCGCTCCTAGCGAAGCGTTGGCGGCCGGTGCGGTGCGTATCCCGGACCTCGCATCTATTCGCTTCTCCCGCCAACCAGTCAGAGCAGCGTTCGGCAAGATCTCGGCTGGTGCGCGGACCCTCTTCCCACGGGCGCCTCCCCTCTCCGCGTGAATCGACCGGCCGATTCTGCTTCGCGATAAGCAGAGCTCGGCCACTCTTCGTTTCTAATTCTGCCATGCTGTGACCGGCAGGGCGGCTGCGCGCTGTCGGCGCACACGGCGGATGCGCGCCGCGGCCGCTTCCGTCGGCCACAATGGATCGACTAGAGGAGTGACCATGATTCACGCACGACGCCTTCAGCTTCTTCGGGAAATCCGCGATGGTCAGAACCGTCTGACGGCTGGGCCTTCCGGTGCCGAGCACGCGAGGGCGATGGCGAAGTTGGCCGAGTGGGAGCGTCTCGCCGAGCGCATGGATATCACGCTCCACGCGAGCTACACGGTGACGGCGCGCGGGCCGGAGTTGCACTCGGCCAACGCCATCCTCAGCAACTCGGGCAGGGCCGTACTCGGGGAGCAGCGAGCCACCAGTACGAGTTGGTCATGGTGACGAAGTGCCGGTGACGATGATGGAGCAACCTGCCTCCACCGCCTTCGGCCTTACGGCGATCGTCACACTGGTACTCGCCAATGCGTTCTTCGTGGCCGCCGAGTTCTCTCTGGTCGGCGCACGCAAGACCCGGCTGGATGAGTTGAGCCGGGCAGGAGATCGGAAGGCTCGGCTGGCCCGGCGTGCGATCCAGTCGTTGGACCGCTACATCTCCGCGACCCAACTCGGGATCACGCTCGCCTCGTTGGGACTCGGCTGGATCGGCGAACCGACGCTGGCTCGACTCATCTATGGGGGGTTCGACTGGCTGCCGCCCGCGGTGGCCTGGATCGCCACCCATGGCCTTGCCGCCACGCTTGCGTTCACCATTATCACGGTCCTGCATATCATCCTGGGTGAGCTGGTCCCCAAGGCCCTGGCGTTGCTCTATCCGGAGACGGTCGGCTCCTGGGTCGCCGCGCCGCTCATGGGTTTTGCCTGGGTCATGGCAGGCCCGATCGCGCTCTTGAACGGAGCCGCGAACCGGCTGCTCTCATTCTTCCGCATCAACCCGCGTGGCGACCGAGAGCGACTCCACTCTCCTGACGAGCTCCGCATGCTGGTGGAGCAGAGCGAGGAGGGTGGGAGTCTTCTCGCGCGGGACGCCCGGCTACTCGAAGGTGTGTTCGAATTCAGCGAGAAGACCGCGCGGAAGCTGATGACACCTCGCACCGAGATGATCGCGCTCTCGGTCGCTCTCACCGTGGAGCAGGCGGCGGACGCGGTCGCCAATGCGCGCCGGAGCCGGTATCCGGTATACGCCGGCTTCCTGGACGAGATCGTGGGCGTGGTGCACGCCAAGGACATCCTGCGGAGCACCAGGGAGAAGCCCGGTCAAACCCTGCGGAGCATCATGCGGTCGCCACTCTTCGTGCCGGGGACGAGGGAGGCGGAGGACGTGCTGGCCGACATGAAGCGGCTCAAGGTCCATCTGGCCGTGGTGCTGGACGAGTATGGCGGCACAGCCGGACTGGTGACGATGGAGGACCTGCTCGAAGAGATCGTCGGCCCGATCGATGACGAGTACGACCGGCAGGACCCTTGCCTGGTCGCGGATCCGGGCGGCACCGTGCTGGAGGGTGGCATGCCGATCACGCGGTTCAACGCGGAGTACGACGCCGAGCTGAGCGACGCGGACTACACCACGCTGGGCGGCTACGTATTCGGGCAACTGGGCCAGCTGCCCAGGGTCGGCGACCGGCTGCGGGTAGGGCCGTTCACGTTGGAGGTCTTGGACGTGGAGCAGCGCCGGGTAAAGGCGCTCCGGCTGCACCA
>JBIOUY010000351.1:0-8095 GCA_044867445.1 Gemmatimonadales bacterium | reverse complement strand
CCGGGAAGGTGGCCGGACGGTGGGCGCGGGGGTGGTCACCAAGATCCTGAAGTAACGGACGGTCGCGAGTCGCGGGTCGCATGACCCGTAGCCCGCGACCCGTAGCCCGAGACCAAAGACTAGAGACGCGAGCGCAGCGAGCTAATGCCACGCGATAAGATCATTCTCGAATGCACCGAGTGTAAGAGCCGCAACTTCTTCACGGATAAGAACAAGCGGAAGCACCCGGAGCGGGTGGAACGGCGCAAGTACTGCCCCCGGTGCGATGCGCATCGGGTCCACAAAGAGTCCAAGTAATTATGGAACGGGCGCAGGTCGCGCAGCCGTCCAACAAGCTGGTGGGGTGGTACGACCGCACCAGGGGCTTTCTCACCGCCGTCGGTGAGGAGCTCCGGAAGGTCACCTGGCCTACTCGGGATGAGCTGATCAAGGCGACCCGGATGATCCTCGTGCTCTCGATCGTGCTTGGCATCACGATCGGGCTCATGGACTGGGTGCTCCAGGCCATTCTCGTGAATGGCATCGCGCGGCTGCGCGGTCAATGAGCATGGAATACCGCTGGTACGCGATTCAGACGACGGCCGGGCACGAGAACAAAGTTCGCAATCTCCTGCAGAAGCGGATTGAGGACGATCCGAGGCCGGTGGACGCAAAGCTGATCCGCCAGGCACTGGTGCCGGTCCAGGACGTCATCGAGATCAAGAACGGCAAGAAGGTCAACGTCGAGCGGAAGCTGTATCCGGGTTACGTCCTGGTCGAGATGGCGATGAGCCAGGAAGCCCTCCACGTGGTCAACAGCATCCAGGGCGTGATCAAGTTCGTCGGCACCGGCAAGCTGCCCCAGCCGCTGCGCCAGGAGGAGGTCAACCGCCTCCTCGGCATCGCGGAAGCCGTCGCCGAAAGCGAGCCCAAGGAGGAGATCCCCTTCATGGTGGGTCAGGTGGTCGAGATCACCGAGGGGCCATTCTCGGATTTCAGCGGCACCGTGGAAGAGGTTCTGTCGGACAAGGGGAAGGTGCGGGTGACGGTGAGTCTCTTTGGCCGGCCGACAGCGGTGGAGTTGGATTATCTGCAGCTCCGAGGACACTGAGGATTTCCGACAGGATCGTCATCCTGAGGGAGCGAAGCGACCGAGGGACCTTGCTGAGCCGAGTTCGAAGCTGGATGAGTAGGTCCCTCGCTGCGCTCGGGATGACGTTCATGGAAGTACCGCCACCGCACGGTATGCGGGAGTAGGGGCCCGAATAGGCCCATACGCTCCGGGAGAGACATGGCAAAGAAAGTCCAGGCAGTCGTGAAGTTGCAGTGCCCTGCCGGCGCGGCTACCCCCGCGCCTCCGGTGGGCACTGCCCTGGGACCTCATGGCGTGAACATCATGGAGTTCGTGAAACAGTTCAACGCCCGGACCCAGAGTCAGAGCGGGATGGTGATTCCGGTCGTGGTGACCATCTTCGCCGATCGCACGTTCACCTTCATTACCAAGACGCCGCCTGCCCCCAACCTCCTGCTCAAGGAGGCCGGGATCGAGAAGGGCAGTGGCCAGCCCAACCGCACCAAGGTGGGCAAGGTGACGCGCGCTCAGGTCAAGAAGATCGCCGAGATCAAGATGACCGATCTCAACGCCTCCGACCTCGACAGCGCCATGCGGATGATCGCCGGCACCGCCCGGTCCATGGGACTGGAGGTGGTGGACTGATGGCGAGTCGCGGAAAGAAGTTCCAGGGGGCGGTGGCCAAGGTCGATCGGACCCGGGCATATCAGATTCCCGAGGCTGTCGCGCTGGTCAAAGGCACCGCCTTCGCCAAGTTCGACGAGACCGTAGACGTCGCCGTTCGACTGGGCGTCGATCCTCGCCACGCGGACCAGGTCGTGCGGGGGACTGTAGTGCTGCCCCATGGAACCGGAAAGTCGGTTCGCGTGTTGGTGATAACGCAAGGCGAGCGGGTGCGGGAGGCCGAGGCCGCGGGCGCCGATTTCGTGGGCATCGAGTACATCCAAAAGATCAAGGACGGCTGGCTGGAGTGCGATGTTATCGTGGCCACGCCGGATGTCATGGGCCAACTGGGGCAGCTCGGCCGGGTGCTGGGTCCCCGCGGGCTGATGCCAAACCCGAAGGCTGGCACGGTCACCATGGACGTGACCAAAGCGGTTCGGGAGATCAAGGCCGGCAAAATCGAGTTCCGGGTCGATAAGACAGGCAACGTGCACGCGCCCATCGGGAAGGTTTCCTTTTCGCCGTCCCAGCTGGCGGACAACGTGCAGGCCTTCATGGACACCATCGTGCGGGCGAAGCCGGCGGCGGCCAAGGGCCACTACATCCGCTCGGCGACCATCTCCAGCACGATGGGCCCGGGCGTGCCTTTGGATACGGCGGGGTACCGATGAGCAGGACCGAGCGGCAGGCGACGGTAGAGGCGCTGACCCAGCAGCTCAAAGGGTCGCCCAACGTCTTCGTCACTGATTTCACCGGCCTCAACGTACTGCGGATGACCGAGCTTCGGCGCCGGCTGCGGGTCGCAGGCGTCGATTACGTCGTGGTCAAGAACACCCTGGCGCAGCGCGCGTTCGCCGCCAACGGCGTGAGCGCGCTGGATGATCACCTCGCCGGGCCCACCGGCCTCGTGCTGGCCGGCCGGGACGCGATGGCCGGGGCGAAAGTGCTGACCGAGTTCGCCAGGGAGTTCGAGAAGCCGGCGATCAAGATCGGTCTGGTCGATGGGCGGCCGGTGACGCCAGAGCAGGTCAAGCGGCTGGCCGAGCTGCCCTCGAGAGAGGCCCTGCTGTCCCAGTTGGCGGGGTACCTCCAGGCGCCGCTGGCGCAGATGGCCGGCGTCATGAATGGCATGCTGTATCAAATGGTCGGCGCCCTCGAGGCGCTTCGTGCGCAGCGTAGTGCTGCTTCTTAACCGGACGGAGAGAGACGACATCCATGGCCACCACGACGCTGAGTAACGAAGAGATCCTCGACGCGATCGGTAACAAGACCGTCGTCGAGCTGGCCGAGTTGATTGAGGCATTCAAGACCAAGTTCAACGTCACGGTCGCGGCGGCGGCTCCGGTCGCCGCGGGCGGTGGCGCGGGCGGCGCAGCGGCCCCCGCGGCGCCTGTCGAGGAGAAGACCGAGTGGACCGTCGTCCTCAAAGAGGGCGGCGCCAAGAAGATCCAGGTCATCAAGGTGGTCCGCGAAGTCACCAGCCTGGGTCTCAAAGAAGCCAAGGATGCCGTGGACAACGTCCCCAGCAACATCAGGGAAGGCGTGTCCAAGGCGGAGGCCGAGGAAATCAAGAAGAAGCTGGAAGAGCAGGGCGCGGTTGTCGAACTGAAGTAGGGTTGAGGACGGCCCTGGACAGGTGGTGTGAGGGTCGCGGGTCTCGAGTCGCGAGTCTTGAGCATCGAAGCTTGTAACGCAGGACCCGTGACCCGCGACCCGTGACCCCACACCGACGCTCCGTGGGACCCGACACCTGAACCCTCTTTCAGTGAGGCGCATGCGCGCTCAAAGCTTTCCGACGTTCCTGAGTCTGCCGAGCCCCGTAGGTCACCCCGCCCGGGTACCCGCGCGACTGTGCGGGTGGGTGTGGGGCGTCGCCGTTGGGGCCATTTGTGTTGCGCGCGAATCGCGCGCGTGAGAGTGAGAGACTGATGCCTGATACCCGATCCGTAATCACGTTCAGCAAGCGCGAGGGCGGCATGCCCATGCCGCACCTCCTCGACATCCAGACGGCGGCGTTCCAGACGCTGCTGGTCCCCGACGACGTTCACGGCGACCGGCAGGACGTCTCGCTGGAGCGGGTCTTCCGCGACCTGTTCCCCATCACCGACGTGAACGAGAAGTACAAACTGGAGTTCCTGGGGTACTCGCTGGGTGAGGCGAAGTACGCGGTCGAGGAGTGCGTGGAGCGCGACATGACCTACGCGGCGCCTCTCAAGGCGAAGCTCCGCCTCGACGTATACGAGGAGGTCGAAGGCCAGAAGCGGCTCAAGAACGCAATCGAAAAGGAAGTCTATCTGGGTGAGCTGCCCATCATGACCCCGCTCGGGACCTTCGTGATCAACGGGGCCGAGCGCGTCGTGGTGAGCCAGCTGCACCGCTCGCCGGGCGTGGTGTTCGAGGAGGACATCCACCCCAATGGCCAGCGCCTCTTCTCCGCGCGGATCATCCCCTTCCGGGGATCGTGGGTCGAGTTCACCATCGACATCCACGATGTGATCTTCGTGCACATCGACAAGAAGAAGAAGTTCCCGGCCACGGCGTTGTTGCGCGCGTTCGGACACGGGACCAATGCCGACATCCTGAAGCTCTTCTTCGCCACCAAGGCGCTGAACATCACCGGCAAGCTGGAGGGCCGGCAGGAGAAGCGTGAGGTCCTGGGGTCGCTTCTGGCCACTGACGTGCCCAACCCGGAGGATCCCCGAGGCGAGCCGCTCGGCGTGGTGGGCGATGAGCTCACCCAGGAGCGCCTCAACGAGATGCGGCACAAGGGGGTCAAGACTGTCCAGGTGTTCGCCGGCTACACCACGCTCGACGTGCGGGAGGAGGAGCAGCCGACCACCACCCGCGACCGGCACAACCACATCCTGGCGTTCGATGCCGCCGATCCGGAGACCGGCGAGGTGCTGGCCGAGGCGGGCAGCGAGCTGACCGATGCGCTGCGGAAAAAGCTGATCAAGACGGGAGTTCACAAAGTAGAGGTGCTTCTGCCGGCCGGCCGCTCCGAGTCGCCGCTGATCAAGAACACCCTGGCCAAGGACCCGACCCACAGCGAGGCCGAGGCCCTGGAGCAGATCTACGCCCTGCTCCGGCCGGGTGATGCGCCCAACCTGGAGACCGCGCGGCAGCAGCTCCAGAAGCTCTTCTTCAACCCCAAGCGCTACGATCTGGGCCGGGTGGGCCGCTACAAGATCAATCAGCGGCTCAAGCTCAAGACCGACCCGAACCATACGGTGCTCACGGAAGATGACTTCGTCGCCATCATCCGCTACCTGATCGACCTGCATGACGGTCGCGGATTCACCGACGACATCGACCATCTGGGCAACCGTCGGATCCGCTCGGTCGGCGAGCTGATCGCCAACCAGTTCTCCGTCGGCCTGTCGCGCATGGCGCGGCTGGTCAAAGAGCGGATGAGCATCAACTCCGATCCGGAGAAGATCTCCCTGGATGACCTGGTGAACGCCCGCACGGTCTCGGCCGTGATCCAGGCGTTCTTCGGGAGCTCGCAGCTGTCCCAGTTCATGGACCAGACCAACCCGCTGGCTGAGCTGACCAACAAGCGCCGGCTCTCGGCCCTCGGCCCTGGCGGTCTTACGCGCGAGCGCGCCGGGTTCGAAGTTCGCGACGTGCACTACTCGCAGTACGGCCGGATGTGCCCGATCGAGACGCCGGAAGGGCCCAACATCGGGCTCATCACCAGCCTGTCGACCTATGCCCGGATCAATGATCTCGGCTTCATCGAGACGCCGTATCGGGTGGTGAAGCACGGCAAGGTAGGCGACGAGATCCGGTGGCTCTCCGCCAGCGACGAGGAGGACTACACCGTCGCTCAGGCGAACGCGCCGCTCAATCAGGACGGATCGTTCGCCGACCAGCTGGTGCTCTGCCGCAAGGGTGACGACTACCCGTTGCTGGCGCCGGAGCGGATCGACTTCATGGACGTGGCGCCGGAACAGTTGGTCTCCATCGCGGCGGCGTTGATCCCCTTCCTGGAGCACGACGACGCCAACCGCGCGCTCATGGGCTCCAACATGCAGCGGCAAAGCGTACCGTTGCTGTTCCCCCAGGCGCCGCTGGTGGGCACCGGCCTGGAGGAGAAGGTAGCGCGCGACTCCGGAGCGGTGATCATCGCCCGACGGGCGGGGACGGTTACCCGGGTCACCGCGGATGAGATCATCGTCGACGCTGGGGGCAATGGCACCGGTGTCGGGGAGACCCCGCTCGCGCGGCTGCACCAACACGACCGCTATCGGGTGAAGAAGTTCTGGCGCACCAACCAGGACACCGCCATCAACCAGCGGCCGCTGGTGCGGCTGGGACAGCCGGTTAAGGCCGGCGAGATCATCGCCGACGGCGCAGCCACCGATGGCGGCGAGCTGGCGTTGGGCAGCAACGTGCTGGTGTCGTTCATGCCCTGGTACGGGCACAACTTCGAAGACGCGATCGTGCTGAGCGAGCGCCTGGTGAAGGACGACGTGTACTCGTCGATCCACATCCAGGAGCTGGAGCTGCACGTCCGCGACACCAAGCGGGGCCAGGAGGAGATCACTCGCGAGATCCCCAACGTCTCCGATGAGAGCGTGGTGGACCTGGACGAGCGTGGCATCGTCCGGATCGGCGCCCATGTGAAGCCGGGCGACATCCTGGTCGGCAAGATCACTCCCAAGGGCGAGACCGAGCTCTCGCCGGAGGAAAAGCTGCTCACCGCGATCTTCGGTGAGAAGGCGAAGGACGTGAAGGACAGCTCGCTCAAAGTGCCGCCCGGCATGGCCGGCGTGGTCATCGACGTCAAGATCTTCAGCCGGATCGAGGATCAGGTGGTCGAGAAGGACCGGGGCGAGCGGATCGGTGAGGTGCGCCGAATCGAGAACGACGAGAAGGCGCGGATCAACAGCGTCATGCTGGACGAGTTGGGCCATCTGCTGACCGGCCAGGAGGTCGCCCTCATGCTCAAGGTCGGCACGGTGGAGGAGTATCTCCCCGCCGGCACCAAGCTGACGGCGCAGGCGCTCAAGGAAGTCGATCTGGGCGATGTGGACCTCAAGACTCTACGGCTGGCCAACAAGGCGGCCAATGAGCGGATCCGGCAGAGCATCGACATGGCCGCGCGGGAACGGGCCAAGGTGGAGGAGAAGGCGGAGGACCAGATCGACAAGATCCTCCAGCCCGATGAGCTGCCGCCCGGAGTGATCCAGCTGGTGAAGGTGTATATCGCCGAGAAGCGGAAGATCTCGGTAGGCGACAAGATGGCGGGACGTCACGGGAACAAGGGCATCGTCGCCCGGATCGTGCCGGAGGAAGACATGCCCTTCCTGCCGGATGGCACCCCGGTAGACATCGTGCTCAATCCCCTCGGCGTGCCGAGCCGAATGAACGTGGGCCAGATCCTGGAGACCCATCTGGGGTGGTGTGCCCGCCTCCTCGGCTTCGAGGCGAAGACCCCGGTCTTCCGAGGCGCGGACGAAGCGGAGATCGGCGTGCTGCTTCGGCTCGCCGGCTTCAAGTGGGCGGCCGAGAGTCTGCGGCTCAGGACTCCGGCACCGACGCTGTCGGCCCAGACCATCGGCCGACTGGTCCAGGACCTCAAGAAGGTGGCGCCCAACGGAGAGCGGACCACGCTTCTCGAAGCGGGGATCGGCATGCTGGGGGCGCGCAACGCGTCAGCCGAGACCCGGGAATTCTTCCACGGGGTGCGGGCCTTCCTGGTGGATGCCGCCAAGGAGCTGGGGGAGCGGCAACTGGGTCAGCGAAATCAGGAGCTGGCCTACCACCGCGAGCTGTCAGTCCGCGAGGAGGGCGGCAAGGAACACAAAGGCACCGGCAAGATGGTGAAGGATCTGGAGAAGGCCGCGGGAGTCGATCCGGCAGCGGCCCTCGAGGCCGCCGGCAAGCCGGCCCTGGCGGGGCTGCTGGGACCGAAGGGGGAGGCCGACATCGACTCGGCGGCGGACGAACTGCTGCGCACCGCGGGGCTCACGCCGGCGGGCAAGGCGCGACTGCGGGACGGCCGGACGGGTCAGCACTTCGAGGGCGAGGTGACGGTCGGTTCGATCTACATGCTCAAGCTGAGCCACCTGGTGGATGACAAGATCCACGCCCGGTCCATCGGGCCGTATTCCCTGGTGACCCAGCAGCCGCTCGCGGGCAAGGCTCAATTCGGCGGCCAGCGATTCGGCGAGATGGAGGTGTGGGCGCTCGAGGCCTATGGCGCCGCCCATGTGTTGCAAGAGATGCTCACGGTCAAGTCCGACGACGTGAACGGCCGGAGCAAGGTGTACGAGGCGATCGTCAAGGGGCAAAACCTCCCGGAGCCCGGGATCCCCGAGTCGTTCAACGTGTTGGTGAAAGAGTTGCAGGCGCTCGGCCTGAAGGTCACGCTCG
>JBIOUY010000350.1:0-7296 GCA_044867445.1 Gemmatimonadales bacterium | reverse complement strand
GGGATCTGTCAGACTCATTCCCTCGTTCCCCTTACCAGCTGGCCTTGCGCACGCCCGGGATTTCCCCCCTCAAGGCGAGCTCACGGAAACAGATACGGCAGAGGCCGAACTTCCGTAGCACGGCCCGCGACCGGCCGCAACGCTGGCAGCGGCGGACGGTACGAACCTTGAACTTCGGCGTGCGCTTGGCTCTCTCAATCCAGGCAGTTTTTGCCATGTCCTATCCTCTTAGGTGAGAGGTGAGAAGTGAGAAGTGAGAAGGCCACCCGGCCAGCACATCTGCGTCTCACTTTCGACTCCCCACTTCTTACTTCTCACTTCTTACTTCTCACTGTCGTCACGCAACTCTCTGTGGGGTTTCACCTCTAAACGGCCACCCCAACTCCCGGAGCAGCGCCAGAGCCAGATCGTCCCGAGTGGTGGAGGTCACGATGGTGATGTCCATGCCGTGAATCTTCTCCACTCGGTCGAAGTCGATCTCCGGAAAGATCATTTGCTCCCGGATGCCGAAGGTGTAATTCCCCCGCCCGTCAAAGCTCCGGTTGGGCAGGCCGCGGAAGTCACGAATTCGCGGAATCGCCAGCGTGATGAAGCGGTCGAGGAACTCGTACATCCGAGCTCCGCGCAGCGTCACTGTCGCACCGACCGGCATTCCGGCCCGCAACCCAAAGTTGGCGATCGCCTTCTTGGCTCGGGTGACCACCGCCTTCTGACCGGTGATGAGACCGAGCTCCTCGACCGCTGCTTCCAGGGCCTTGGGGTTCTTGCCCGCGTCGCCCATGCCTACGTTCAGGACGATCTTTTCCAGCCGCGGCACCTGGTGGGGATTGCTCAGCCCAAACTCCTTCTGGAGCTTTGCCGCGACCGTCTTGCGATAGAACTCCTGCAGCCGCGGAATGCCTTCGGCCGCCTTGGGTGCATGGTCCACCGACCCGGCGGCACCTTTGTCCTTATCCTTGCCCTTACCGGAGGCCTGAGCGGGCGCACCCTTGCCAGACTGTCCGCCCTTGCCGCCCTTTCCGTCCTTACCGCCCTTTCCGTCCCCTCGCTCCGCTCGGGGCTGGCTTTTTCCGCCCTCTTTGATCTCGTCGGCCATCGCTACCTGCTCCTCGGGATCGGCTGGTCGGACTTCACGGCGATCCGCTCCATTGTGCCATCGGCATCGATCCGGCGGCGTACCCGGCTGGGCTCGCCGCTCTTGGGATCGATCAGCATCACCTTCGAATGATGGATCGGCGCCTCCCGCTGAATGATCCCGGCCTCGGCGGTTTGGGTCTGGCGCTGGTGGCGCTTGATGATGTTGACGCCCTGAATGGTGACCCGACCCGTTTTGGGGAAGACCCGGAGCACCTTGCCCCGCTTGCCCTTATCGTCGCCGGAAAGAACCTGCACGGTGTCACCCTTGGTGACGTGCAGGCGCATCCGCAGCGGTGCCTGCCGGCGCACCCGCTTGGCCTTCTTGTAGACGAGCGGCTTCATGCTACAACACCTCCGGCGCCAGCGAGACGATCTTCATATAGCGCTTCTCGCGGAGCTCACGGGCCACCGGCCCGAAAATGCGGGTGGCTCTCGGCTCGCCCGCGTCGTTGATCAAAACCGCCGCGTTCTCGTCGAACCGGATGTACGAGCCATCCTTGCGCCGGGTCTCCTTGGCCGTCCGCACGATGACGGCCTTGGCCACATCACCCTTCTTCACCTGTCCCGTGGGGATGGCATCCTTGATGGCGACCACCACGGTATCGCCCAACCCGGCGTAGCGCCGCTTGCTCCCACCGAGCACCCGGATCACCAGGGCGCGCCGGGCGCCGGAGTTGTCGGCGATGCGGAGGATGGATTCTTGCTGGACCATGAGATCCTCTTTCAGAGCTATCAGCTATCGGCTATCAGCTATCAGCTTGGCTATCAGCGACTGATAGCTGTCAGCTGTTAGCTGTTAGCTCCCTCTCCTATTTTGCCCGCTCCAGAACTTCCACCACCCTCCACCGCACGGTCTTGGCCAGCGGCCTAGTTTCCATGAGGCGCACCGTGTCGCCCGCCTTGGCGCCCTGCTCGTTGCGCGCCTTCACCTTCTTGGTCCGGGTCACTTGCTTCCCGTAGACCGGGTGGGCATAGCGGCGGACGAGCGAGACGGTGACCGTCTTGTCCATCTTGTCACTGGTCACCACGCCAGTCCGAACTTTCCGCCGAGCGCGGGACGGGGTCTGTGGCTCAGCCATTACTCACTTCCTTCTCTCGCAAGATCGTTTGCAGCCGGGCGATGTCGCGCCGGATGGCGCGGAACCGCATCGGGTTCTCGATCGACTCAGTGGCGGAGCGGAAGCGGAGGTTGAAGCCCTCCGTGGTGAGTTCCGCCAGCTTCGACGTGAGGTCCTCGACCGACATCTCCCGCAACTCGTTCGCCTTCATGGATCAGGTCTCCTCCCGCTTCACGAATCGGGTCCGGACCGGCAGTTTGGCCGCGGCCAGCGCCAGCGCCTTCTTGGCCAGGTCTTCGGTGACCCCTTCCACTTCGTAGAGCACCCGACCGGGTTTGACCACCGCTACCCAACCCTCGGGATTGCCCTTTCCCTTCCCCATGCGGGTCTCGGCCGGCTTCTTGGTGATCGGCTTGTCCGGAAAGATCCGGATCCACACCTTGCCGCCCCGCTTCATCTCGCGCGTCATGGCCACGCGGGAGGCCTCGATCTGCCGGTTGGTGACCCAACCCGGCTCCAGGCTCATGAGCCCGAACTCCCCGAACGCCACCGTATTGCCTCGGGTGGCGACCCCGGCAGTGCGGCCTTTGAAGGTCTTGCGGAACTTGATTCGCTTCGGCGCCAGCATCTGCCTCAGGCTCCCGTGCTGTAGGTGCGTCCGGCCACGTCTTCGATCACCTCGCCCTTGAAGATCCAGGTCTTGATCCCGATGGTCCCATAGGTGGTCTTCGCGGTACTGGTGGCGTAATCGATATCGGCCCGCAGCGTGTGCAGGGGTACCCGCCCCTCGTGATAACCCTCGGTCCGCGCGATCTCCGCTCCGCCCAGGCGTCCCGCGGCGCGCACCTTGATGCCCTGGGCACCCATCCGCATCGCGCTCTGCACCGCGCGCTTCATGGCCCGGCGGAAGGAAATCCGCTGGGTGAGCTGGTGGGCGATGTTGTCGGCGACCAACTGGGCCGAGAGCTCCGGCCGCTTGATCTCCTCCACGTTGATGGCGGCTTCTTTGCCGGTCAGCTGAGCCAGCTCGTCACGCAGCTTGTCCACCTCGGCGCCGCGCTTTCCGATCACCACACCGGGGCGCCCGGTGTGAACCGTGATGGTGACCTTCCCCGGTCGGCGCTCGATATCGATCTGCGCAATGGCCGCATGCCCCAGGCGCTGCTTCAGATATTTCCGGACCAGCTCATCTTCCTTGAGCAGCGCAGGCATGTTCTTGGTGGCGAACCACCGGGACGACGGCTGCTTGACGATGCCCAGCCGGAGGCCCACCGGATGCGTCTTCTGGCCCATCAGTCGTTCTCCTTGAGATCCACGTGAATCTCCACGTGGCTGGTCCGCTTGCGGATCGGTGTCGCCCGGCCCTGGGCCGCGGCGGTGAACCGCTTGAGCGGCTGTCCCCCGTTCACGATCGCCTTTTTGACGAATAGCGCGTCGGGATCGAAGCTCGCGTTGTCCTTGAGCGCCTTCTGCTCGGCGTTCGCGACCGCCGACTTGAGCGTCTTGGCGATCTGCTTGGCCGCGAGTTTCTTGTTGAACTTGAGGATGGCGTAGGCCTCATTCACGTCCTTGCCGCGAATGAGATCCATCACCAACCGCATCTTGCGGGGTGACTGCCGCACCAACCGCTGAATGGCATGGCCGCTCATGGTCACTCCGGTTTCGCCTTCTTGTCCGCCACCAGCTTGCCGCTGTGTCCGCGGAAGAGGCGCGTGGGTGCGAACTCACCCAGCTTGTGGCCTACCATGTTCTCGGTGATGTACACCGGGACGAACTTGTTCCCGTTGTGCACCGCGAAGGTGTGGCCCACGAACTCAGGCAGAATCGTGCTCGCCCGGCTCCAGGTCTTCACCACGCGCTTCTCGTTCTTGCTGTTCAGGATCTGCACCTTTTCCATCAGCGCTTCCTGAACGAAGGGGCCTTTCTTGACCGATCTAGCCATGCATAAGATCTCGGTTTGGGTCTCGGGTCGCGGGCTACGGGTCGCGGGCTACGGGTCGCGGGCTTCGGACATGAGACCTGCGACTCGCGACCCGAGACCCTACTGCGTCGCCTTCCCTCTCTTACGTCCTCTCACAATCAACTTGGTCGACGCCTTCTTCCGATGGCGGGTCTTCTTGCCTTCCACCTTGCCCCAGGGGCTCGTCGGGGGACGACCGCCGGAGCTCTTCCCCTCGCCACCGCCAAGCGGGTGATCCACCGGGTTCATCGCCACGCCGCGGACCTTCGGGCGCTTGCCCAGCCAGCGACTCTTGCCGGCTTTGCCGACCGAGAGCAGCTCATGCTCCGCATTGCCCACCTCGCCAATCGTCGCGAGGCAGCGAGCGTGGACCAGGCGCATCTCGCTCGAGCGGAGCCGGAGAGTAACGTGTTCGCCCTCCTTGGCCACCACCTGCGCACTCGAGCCGGCCGTCCGGGCGAGTTGCCCGCCCTTCCCGATCTTGAGCTCGACATTGTGCACCATGGTGCCGAGCGGAATCTCGCCCAACGGAAGCGCGTTGCCGGTCCGGGTGTCGGAGCCGGGGCCGGACACGACGGTGTCACCCTGGCTGAGCCCCTTGGGGTGCAGGATGTACCGCTTCTCCCCGTCGGCGTAAACGATGAGCGCGATCCGGGCGCTCCGGTTGGGATCGTACTCGATCTCGCTCACTCGCCCAGGAATTCCGTGTTTGTTCCGCTTGAAGTCGATCTTGCGGTACTGGCGCTTGTGGCCTCCGCCCCGATGCCTCGAGGTCAGGTGTCCGTGGTTGTTGCGCCCGCCGGACCCCTTCATCGGCTCGAGGAGCGACTTCTCGGGCGTGTCGCGGGTGATCTCATCGAATCCCGAGACCGAGCGAAAACGGGTGCCGGCCGTCATCGGCCGAAATTGCCGGATACTCATCTCAGCCCTCGAACACGGCGATCGAATCGCCGTCCTTGAGCGTGACAATCGCCTTCTTCCATCGGGCGGTGGTCCCCCGGGTGCGGCCCCGCGTCACCGCGTGCCGGCGCATCTGCATCGTGCGGACATCAGTGACCGTCACCCCGAAGAGCTTCTGCAGCGCTTCGCGGATCTGGTGCTTGTTGGCCTCCGGGTGGACCTCGAAGGTGTACTCTTTCCGCGTTTGGTACGCGGCCGAGCTCTTTTCGGTAACCACGGGCCGAACGACGACCTGGTGCAACGAAGGCATTTAGTCCTTGCCTTTCTTCTTCTTCGGAGCGGCCTTTTTCGCCGGCTTGGTCGCGCTCTTCCCCTCGCTGGGGCTCGGGGCATGCTTGGCCGTGGTCCTCTTGGCTGCCTTTGCCTTGGCGGCCGGCTTCGCGGACTTTTTCGCCGGCTTGGCCGGCTTGGCTGCCTTCGGCTTCCTGGCGACTGCCGTCTTCCTTTCCGCCTTTTCCGCCCTGTCCGACTCTTCCGCCTCCGGCTCCTCCGGCAGTGGCTCGGGCATGACACCCGTCAACGCGCCCTCTTCGACCACTACCGCATCGGACCAGAGGACGTCGTAGGCCGAGGCCTCGGCGTAGGGCATGACCTCGACGGTCGGCAGATTCCGGCCGCTGAGATAGACGTTCTCGTTCTGTCCCGCGGTCAGGATCAACGCCTTGCGGCCGTCCAGTCCCAGGCTGTTCAGCAGTTGCGCCAGTTGCGCCGTCTTCGGGGCACGAAACGCAAACCGCTCCACCACGTGCAGGGCGCCTTCACGGCCCCGCGCATTGAGCGCCGACTTCCTGGCGAGCTGCTTCACCTTGCGGGGGATGTCGGTCCGATAGTCCCGCGGCTGCGGTCCGAACACCGTGCCGCCTCCCCGCCAGTGCGGGGCCCTGGTGGATCCCTGTCGCGCGCGGCCGGTGCCCTTCTGCTTCCAGGGCTTCTGGTTGCCGCCGGAGACGAAGCTCCGGGTCTTGGTCATAGCGGTGCCCTGACGCTGGTTGTTCAGGAACACCATCACCGCCTGGTGCAGCACCGGCTGGTTTACGGTGCCGTCGAAGTAGTCGGCCGGAAGCGCGAAATTGGCATCGCGCTTGGTTCCGCCGGAGGAGTAGTGAGGTGCCTCAATCATGCCGGCTCGGTCCTCCCTGCTTCGCGACCGTCACGATGCCGTTCTTGGCGCCGGGAATCGCTCCGCGGACGAACAGTAGATTCCGTTCGGCATCCACCTTCACCACGGTGAGGCCGAGCTCGGTGTGCCGGGCGGCGCCCATGTGCCCCGGCATCCGCTTGCCCTTGATCACCCGCGACGGGTCGGTGCCCGGGCTGATGGAGCCGGGCTTCCGGTGCCGGGTGTTGCCGTGGGTCGCCGGACCCCCACCGAAGCCATGCCGATGCACCACGCCCTGGAAGCCTCGGCCCTTGGTGGTGCCGGTCACTTTGACGAGCTCACCCGGTGCGAAGATGTCGACCTTCACCTCGGCGCCCGGCGCCGGCGCATCGCCGTTCACCTGGAACACCCGAAGCACCTGAGGCGCGGCGTCGAGGCCGGCCTTCTTGGCATGACCCAGTTCCGCCTTGGTGGCGCGCTGCTTCCGGCGGGCGCCGAAGCCCAACTGCACGCCACCGTCACGCACCTGCACCACGCGACAGGGGCCCGCCTCGATGACGGTCACGGGCACGGCAGTGCCGTCCTCCGAGAACACCCGGGTCATCCCCAGCTTCCGACCGATCAATCCAGTAGTCATCGCTATTCGACCTTGATCTCGACGTCCACGCCCGCCGGCAGATCGAGCTTGGTGAGCGCATCCATCGTCTGCGGACGCGAGTCGTTGATGTCCAGCAGCCTCTTGTGAGTGCGCAGCTCGAACTGCTCCCGGCTCTTCTTGTCGATGTGCGGACTCCGGAGCACGGTCCAGCGCTCGGTCTTGACCGGAAGGGGGATTGGGCCGGAGACCTGGGCCCCGGTCTTCTCCGCCGTGCGTACGATGTCCGCCGCGGCCTGGTCGAGGACGACGTGGTCGAAGGCTTTGAGTCTGATTCGGATCTTTTGCGCCATGTTCAGAGTCTCTAGTCTTTGGTCTCGGGCTACGGGTCGCGGGCTACGGGTCATGCGACCCGCGACTCGCGACCGTCCGTTACTTCAGGATCTTGGTGACCACCCCCGCGCCCACCGTCCGGCCACCTTCCCGG
>JBIOUY010000349.1:0-2931 GCA_044867445.1 Gemmatimonadales bacterium | reverse complement strand
GGAAAAAGTTGTCGCAGAGGGTGTACTGCCGGGCCTCGTCGGCCAGCGGCAGGTGGACAGTGTGGTAGTAGCCCATCACCAGCCCCTTCGCATCGCTCACTACGGCGAACCGATCCATCTTGCCACTGTCGATCTGGCTCTGCTCCTGGTAAAAGCGGTGGACCAGATCCGGCGTATTGGCGTCCACCGGCAGGTATTGCTCAATGCTGAACGGCGCGTTCGGCAGGTTGGTGGGAAACGGGCTGAACGGGACGGTGGTTGGGAACGGGAGGAACTTGAACGGGTTTCCGTTCCCATCCACTTGGGTGGTCGCCCGGGCGGCGTTAGCCAGACCGTTAGCATCGGGAAAGTCCCCGTACAGATTGTCGAAGCTGTGATTCTCGAGATAGATGACGACGACGTGCTTCAGCCGATCGAAGCCTGGCACTTGCTGGCTGTGACCGGCTTGATTTTCAGCGGTCTCTGTCGAGCGTGGTGCCAGGCTATCGGTGGATGTGGAATCGTTCCCGTTGCAGGCGATCAGGCTGGTGGCGAGAACTAGCAGAGCGATCATCTCGAACTGTAAACGTGCCGTCGGGATCACGGAACTTCCAGGACGCGGGTTGATGGTCTCCCGCCAATCGGGAAGCCACGTCACGAAGGAGGCATGACCGTGCGACGAGCGGGTAACTGCGTGCCGGTTGTCTAGGCCGTGCGCAAGATGAGGTGCAGGTCTCCGAACTCGTGCCAGAGATACTTGCGGCTGAGCGCCGCACGGTACGTCTTATCGAGATGGCGCCGGCCGGCCAAAGCCTCCAGCATCTGAAGATGCGAGGCACGCGGCTGGTGAAACCCGGTGAGGACGCCATCTGCCACCCGGATGCCGCGCTCTGGGGTGATCACCAGATCGGTCCACCCTTCGCCCGGCTGAACTCGACCATCGAGTGCAGCCACCGTCTCTAGGGCGCGCACCACTGTCGTCCCCACCGCGATAACTCGTCCGCCCTGGGCCCGCGCGCGATTCACCGCATCGGCCGTGTGCGCAGGTACCCGATACCGTTCAGGGTAAGGAGGCTCGTCCGCTTCGAGACTCGCGACGCCGGTGTGCAGGACCAATGGGGCGATCCTCACGCCCTGGAACTGCAAGCGATCGACCAGCGCTCGAGTGAACGCGCGACCCGCCGAGGGCATCTCCGCGCTGCCCGGCTCGGCGGCGAAGACAGTCTGGTAGTACTCGAGTGGCCAGCGCTTGGGCACGTAGCCATACCGGATCGGCGAGCCATGCTCGGCCAGATATGCCGGTACTCCCCCTGGGAAGTCCAAATCCGCGAGCCACAGTCGGACTCCACCCTGCAGACCACGCGTGCGCGTTCGGGGGCCAAACGGGCGAAGCAGTGTGGCGCTCGCCCCTGCCATGAGACTGAGTGGCTCGCCAGGTCGGAGCGTAAGCAAGGGCGCCGTACCCTGAGGAGTGACCCGTCTGACCTCTACCACCCACCATCCATCCCTGCCGGCGGGGTCGGGCGATGAGACATGGAGCTCCACCGGCTCCTTCCCCTGGCCGACAACGGAGCCGCGCCACGCATGCACAGCGGCGTTGATGGTTGCGCTCTGGTTCACTATCAGGATATCGCCGGCTCGGATGAACTCGGGGAAATCGTGAAAGCGAGCATGCACGATGGCGTCGGCGTCGGTGGTACTCACCATCAGTCGGACGTCGTCGCGCGCCAGACCTCGCGCCTCCGGCGGCTCGTGCGCCACCAGGGCCTCGGGGAGCTCAAAATCCAGCTCCCCCAGGCGGGGCTCGCAGGTTCGCCCGGCGCACTCGCGCGCAACGGGCGCAGTCATGCCGCCTCCACCGCTGCCGATACCAGGTCCGCCGCGCCATACCGCCCGCTGGGCAGGTCGCTCTCGAGCAGCCGGACGAATCCCGGCACCCGTGCTTCCGGCAGCGGCCGATCGCCGATGTCCTGTCCGGGGAAGGCAGCCTGATGCATGTCGGTGCGCATGTCCCCGGGATCGACCCAGTAGATCCTGAGGTCGGGGTTCTCCGACGCCAAAACCGCCGAGAGTTGCTCGAGGGCTGCCTTGCTGGAGCCGTAGCCACCCCAGCCAGGGTAGGCGCTTACTCCCGCATCGCTGGTCACGTTGATCAGCCGGGCGCCGGGCTTGAGCTCCTCACGCACTGCTTGGAGTAGTCCAAGCGGCGCGATCACGTTGGCGAGGTAGACCTCGACCAGGACGTCGAGCGGGTAGTCGAGCAGCTCTGGCTGCGGGCTCGGGCCGAGAATGCCCGCGTTATTGATCACCGCGTCGAGTCCGGCGTGTCCTCTCGCCAGCACCGCCAGTGCTTGGCGATGCGATGGGTTGGTCAGGTCGCCCGCGAGCGCCGCTACGTGGGTAACCTCCGCGAGCTCGTTCCGAACCGGCCGCAGGCGCTCCGGGTCTCGGCTGGTCAGAATGAGGTTCCATCCTCGTCGGGCGAGGCCTCGGGAGAGGGCCAGGCCCAAGCCGCGGGACGCTCCGGTAATGAGAGCGGTGCGTTGGGGTGTGGTGTTGCTCATGCGTTCCTCCTTGACGCGCTATATTGTGCGCCGCAGAAGGATCGCGACCATCGGGTGAACGAGGTATTGAGCGACTGGGAAGGTCAGGACCTGGAAAACGGACAGGGCCTGCCCTGGACAATCGGACAGGCAGCGGGAGTGAGGAGCAAGCAGTGAGCGGTGAGCAGTGAGAAGTGAGAAAGAAGTGCGAAGTGAAATGATATAAGCCTGGAGCGAAGCGGAAAGGGCCGGAGCCCGTGTCGTCCTGAGTCCTTCGAACAGCTGGGGCGTGCTCCGCGAAGGCCCCGGCCCAATTATCCGTGAAGGCCCCCGAGTACCGGGATCGCGCAGAAGATCTCTCGCTGCGCTCGGGATGACCAGCTTATCTCTACGCCCCTACTCCTTACTC
>JBIOUY010000348.1:0-3369 GCA_044867445.1 Gemmatimonadales bacterium | reverse complement strand
GACTGTGTGCCGAGAACGCTGAAGGAGGATCGATGTAGAAGGCGATACCGACGGAAGCGGTGCTGCACGAGAGATGAAGGAGCCAGGCTGATGGTCTGGTGGCCCTTCGCGGTCGCCCTGCAGGGGGAGGTCGCAAACCACCGCGAGGTGCGCCGGTCAAGAGCCGGGGTGCTGAGCGTCGCGGAGACGGCGCGCCATCGAGCGCGTCAGGTGTGGATCACGAAGGCGAGCGAAAGCGAACCACCGTTGAAGTGTCGAAAGCGTATCGGCGACATCCAAAACCGGGGTCGAGTCGTTGCCCCGGGAGCAGCCTGGCGGGAGCCTGCTGACTGGCCAGGTGGGTGTCCGGCATGGATGGTGGCGCGAGCGTGGTCTGGGCTCTCGTGCGGAACTCGGGAACCTGTCGCCCCGATGGGACGACCGGGCCAGTGGAGCGGTTGTGGCCTGCGGCTGGTCGTCTGGAGCGAGAACCCCAAGCAGCAGATCTGCGAGGGGGAGAGTAGTGACGCGGGGCACAGGGGCGGACCTGACCGTAGTAGCCATGAAGGCCCTGTAATGGGGCTGGAGCGAAGGGGAAGGGTCGTCCTGGTGAGCTTGGCGACCAACCGCGGTGACGCGGGAGGAGTCGGGTGAGCGAACCGAAGCCAAAGTCGTTTGAGATCTCCAGGTGGGCCGTTTGGGAGGCCTATCGGAGGGTCAAGGCGAATAAGGGCGGCGCCGGCGTGGACGGCGAGTCGATGGCGGAGTTCGAGCAGGACCTTCACGGGAACCTGTACAAGCTCTGGAATCGGCTGTCGTCGGGGAGCTATTTCCCGCCGCCGGTGCGCGCGGTGGAGATACCGAAGCGAGACGGCGGCTCGAGGGTGCTCGGGGTGCCGACTGTCGCGGATCGGATCGCCCAGGTTGTCGTGCGCTCATACCTGGAGCCCTCGGTGGAGCCGGTGTTCCACGGGGACTCGTATGGGTATCGACCGGGGCGGTCCGCCCACGACGCGTTGAGGGTCTGCCGGGAGCGTTGTTGGCGCAACGACTGGGTGCTCGATATGGACATCCGGTCGTTCTTCGACAGCGTTTCGTGGGACCTCACGCTCAAGGCGGTAGCCCACCACACCGACCAGCGTTGGGTCCTGTTGTACGTGGAGCGGTGGCTGAAAGCGCCGCTGCAACGCGAGGACGGCAGCCTGGTCGAGCGGGATCGCGGAACCCCTCAAGGGTCGGCGATTTCACCGCTGCTCGCCAACATGATGTTGCACTACGCGTTCGATGCCTGGATGGCTCGGGAGCACCCGACCGTCCAGTTCGAGCGCTACTGCGATGACATCATCGTCCACGCTCGAAGCGAGCGGCAGGCCCTGCAGCTGCGGGCCATGATCGCTTCGCGGCTGGCGGACTGCGGGCTTGAGCTCAATGAGCGCAAGACCCGCGTCGTGTACTGCAATGATGACGACCGGCGCGGCTCATACGAGCACACGTCGTTCGACTTCCTCAGCTACACGTTCCGCCCGCGGCTGTCGAAGAACAGGTTCGGGAAGCATTTCGTGAACTTCTCTCCGGCGGTGTCGAGCGAGGCGAAGACGCGGATGCGGCGCGAGATGCGCAGCTGGGGCGTCGCTCGCCGCTCGGACAAGACCCTCTCGGACCTGGCGCTGATGTTCAACCGCCAGCTCCAGGGCTGGATCAACTACTACGGACGCTTCTACAAGTCCATGTTGTATCCGGTCTTCCGCCACTTCAACGACACGCTCGTGAGGTGGGCCATGCGGAAGTACAAACGCTTGCGCCGCCACCGCACCAGGGCACGCAGGTTCATCGCTGACGTCGCCAGACGCCAGCCCGGCCTGTTCGCGCACTGGCACTGGGGGCTGCGCCCCGACGGCTGGACGATGGGAGCCCGGTGAGCGGAGACGTTCACGCCGGGTTCTGCGAGCGCCGGAGGGTGAGATTCCCTCCGGCGACTCTCCGGGTGGTGATGGTCGGTGGCACCCGCAAGGACGCCGAAGCGCTCTGGGACGAGACCAGCAAGGTGCTCGCGCCGATGGGCTTGCGCCTGTCGGCGGAGAAGACGAGGGTCTGCCACGTAGACGAGGGGTTCGACTTCCTGGGATGGCACGTTCAAAGGCGATCCTGGCGAGGCCGAGGCGGGAAGCGAGCGATCTACACCTACCCATCGAAGAAGGCCCTGGCCTCGATCATGGACAAGGTCAGAAAGCTCACCGACCGTCGCAAACATCGAATGCTCGAAGACCTGTTGCGCCAGCTCAACCCCGTTCTGCGGGGCTGGTGCAACTACTTCAGGCACGGCGTGTCCACGCAGACGTTCAACTACCTCGACCACTTCACATGGTGGCGGGTGGTTGGCTGGATGCGTAAACGACACAACCACCTGAACTGGGGCACGCTGTGCCGCCGCCACCTCCCCGGATGGGAAATCCGCGACGGACAGACCGAGTTGTTCCGACCACGAGCGGTACCGATTGTCCGCTACCGCTACCGGGGCGACCGGATCCCCACACCATGGACAGCGAGCACGACGGCATGAGCCTGTGGAGAGCCGGATGAGCCGAGAGGTTCAAGTCCGGTTCGGAGGGCGGATCGAGGAAACGGACCGGCCGAGAGGCCGGCACCGCGCCTCGGTCCGACCCCTACCTCCACGGCCCGAAGCTCGCCGCGACGGGGCGGCGGGCGGTGTTGCTGGCGTTCATCGACGACCACTCGCGCCTGTTGGTCGGGTGGCGGTGGGGGACCGGCGAGGACGTGTTCGGGCTGGAGGCCGCGCTGCGCCCGGCGCTGATGGCCCGCGGCGTCCCCGAGGGGGTGCTGGTCGATCGCGGCTCGGCGTTCGTGTCCTCCCAGCTGCTGCGCGCCTGCGCCGTCCTGGGCGCCAAGCTGATTCACGCGAGCCCCAGAGCGGCAACCACGAAGGGCAAGATCGAGCGCTTCTTCCGCACCTGCCGTGATCGGTTCTTGGTCGAGCTCTCAGAGCGCGACGACCTCGATCTCGGCGAGCTCAATCGGCTCTTTGGCGCCTGGCTGGAGGTCGTCTATCACCAGCGCGTTCACTCCGAGACCGGGCAGACGCCGCTGGCCAGGTTCGCCGCCGCCGGCACGCCCGCGCTGCCCACCCCGGCGCTGCTGAGGGACGCGTTCTTGTGGTCGCAGAGCAGGGTGGTGACAAAGACGGCGACGGTGTCGTTGTTCGGCAACGACTACGAGGTCGACGCCGCCCTGGCCGGCCGCCGCTGCGAGCTGCTGTTCGATCCGTTCGATCTGACGAGCATCGAGGTTCGCCATCAGGGCCGCCCGTTCGGGCTCGCGACGCCGGTCCGGATCGGCCGCCACGTTCATCCGAAGGCCAAGACCATGATCGAG
>JBIOUY010000347.1:0-7169 GCA_044867445.1 Gemmatimonadales bacterium | reverse complement strand
CTAGTGGCTGCCTTTAGTGACTCAGAGCCCGATCGGGTAGCCGAAGCCCAGGGCCAGGCGAAAGGGACTGGTATCGTTGACGAAAGTCCAGCGGAACTCCAGGAAGGGCCTCAGGGTCTGCGCGGCGGAGGCACGGACCCCGAAGAATATGTTGTATCCCGTCTCGGTATCTCCATCATCCAGGTGCACAAAGGCAATCCCTCCTCCGGCGTAGAGGGTTTGCCCGAAGCGAATGGCTCCATCGCCGTTGAGCTGCCAGCCAGTCTTTCCACGCTTCGGAAAAAACAGATCGCCACTGGGGCGCAGCTCCAGGTTGCGTCCCACCGGCACCTCCACCTGTCCGCCGAGGCTCCAGGCGTGGTTTTCGAAGTCTCGACCCACGCGAAGGCCGACCTCGAGCGGGCCGTGAATCAGCGATTGGCCGCGGCCTCGCCGCTGGGCCGCCCCGTCCGCGGGGAGAATGGTCAGCATCAGGACTACCAGCGCGAGCGGACAGAGGAAGGTGGTTGCTCGTAGCGAGGGAGACGGCATGGGCTCCAATATAGCTAGCAGCTAACAGCTAACAGCTGACAGCTAACAGCTCGCTCGTCCCCTCCTTCTAGCTGTTAGCTGTTAGCTGCTCCTCAGGTCGCGCCCGCGGGCTTGCCGTCCGCATTGATCAGGTGCATCTCGCCCAGGTTGAGGCGACGGATGGCGGGCTCGATCTTGCTCCGATCTCCCACGACGACCCACACCAGATGTTCCGGTTGCACTGTCTCGCTCGCGGCCGCCGACAACGAATCGAGGCTCTGCGCCCGCACCCTGTCCGCGAAGGTATCGTAGTATCGATCATCGAGACCAAAGGTGATGATATCGCCGATGGCGCCGGCCAGGGCTCCCATGGTCTCCAGGCCGCCCGGCATGGTCAGGGTGAGCGATGCCTGCGCTCGCGACAGCTCGTCGGGTGTGATCGGTTTGCCGTTCACGATGCCCTGCAGCTCCTTCTGGATCTCCAGCATGGCATCAGCGGTCTTGTCGGTCTGTACCGGCGCGTAGGCGAAGAAGAGCCGTTGGCCTCGCGCGTCCGGTATTTGGCTGTACGCCCCGTAGGCCCAGTGCTTGTCTTCCCGCAGGTTCATGTTGAGCCGGGAGCCGAAATCGCTCCCCAGCACG
Source organism: Gemmatimonadales bacterium (assembly GCA_044867445.1). Lineage (GTDB taxonomy): Bacteria > Gemmatimonadota > Gemmatimonadetes > Gemmatimonadales > GWC2-71-9 > CAVVWJ01. The sequence continues at coordinate 6,017 of JBIOUY010000347.1, read as the reverse complement.
CCGTTCATGGTTTCGATGGCAGGCTCGTTCGGAGCCGACCTCGAAGGTGCGATGTTGCCCGCGATAATCACCGACTGCAGTGCTCCCGGGCGGTCGAGGACATACACCATGGGCGACTTGGGCTGATCCACCTTGGCGATATTCTTCTGCGGCACTTCGCCATGGGCCCATCCAGCAAAGAGCCGTTCGAGCTTGGGGCGGATCTCCGCCATGGTGGTGGCGCCAACCACCACAAGAGTGGCATGGTTCGGCTTGAACCAGGTGCGGTGGAAGCGGATCAGGTCGTCACGAGTGATCTTCGCGGCGGACTCCTCTGTCCCGGAGCCGGTCCAGGGGTTTCCGTAGGCATGGCGCGTCCCGTAGAGCAGTCCCGGCATCACCCGTAAGACCATGCCGATCGGGTTGGCCTTCTCCCGCCGAATCTGGGCGAGCCGCTGTCGCCGCAACCGCTCGAGATCGGCTGTGCGGAACGCGGGATGAAGGATCACGTCGGCATAGAGCTCGAGCGCGGGGTCGAGCCGCTCCCGGAGCGCTTCAAGGGAGACTGTGGAGACGTCGAGTCGGGAGCCGGTGCCGAGGTTGGCGCCGAGCTCCGCCAGGCGATCGCTGATCTGCAACGCGCCGAGCGTCTGGGTACCCTCGTCCAGCATGGTCATTGCGAGGCTGGCCGTGCCGGGCAAGGCAAACTGGTCGGATGCGAATCCCGCGTCGAGCAGAAGATCGAAGCGAACCTGAGGGATGGCTCGGCGCTGGGCTAATACGATCTTGAGCCCATTAGAAAGGGTAGCCCGCTCCAGCCCCGGGAACTTGGCTCGAGGCGGCGGTCCCGGCTCCGGAGGCTTGGACCGATCTGCGCCCGAATCGGCCGCGGCCAGATCGGGGAACGGCTGGACCTCGAGAGTATAGACCCCGTCCGAGAGCCAGCGCACCGCGGCGGAGCGGAGCTGCTGTGGGGTGGCCGCGGCAATCCGGTGCAGCCGTACCTTGTAGAAATCCGGTCGGCCGGTGAAGACCTGACCCTGGGCGAGCACATCGGACTTCCCGCCAAATCCACCGATCCGCTCGATCCCCCGGATGAATCCAGCTCGACTCTGGACCTTGGCACGCTCCAGCTCCGCCGCTGTCGGCCCGCTGGCCAGCAAGCGAGCTAGCTCCTCGTCCAGGGCCTTCTCCACCTTGGCGATATCAACCCCTGGCCGCGCGCTCGCCTGAATGACGAACAGGCCGCCGATTTCGTGCAGGTCGACGTAAGCGCTGGCGTCGGTGGCGATCTGCTCATCGAAGACCAGTCGCTTATAGAGGCGGGAGGACTTCCCCCGACTGAGGACATCGCTGACAAGATCGAGCAGGTCCGCGTCCGTGGAGCCCCATTGAGACACGTTCCAGACCTTGTAGATCCGAGCCTGGGGAACGCGGTCTTGCATGACGCCGCGCTGGCTGCCGGCTCGTTTGGCGATCCATTGACCCTGGCGCGCCACTGGAGGGCCCGGCGGAATGTCCCCGAAGTACCGCTCCACCTTCGCACGAGCGGTCTCGGCGTCGATATCTCCCGCGATCACCAGCACGGCGTTGGCTGGTCCGTAGTAGGTCTTGAACCAGTCCTTTACGTCTTCCAGCTTAGCCGCGTCCAGATCCTCCATTGAGCCAATGGTCTGCCAGGAGTACGGGTGGTTGGCCGGGTACAGCCGGGGTGTGAGGAAATCCCAGACTTTGCCATAGGGCTCGTTTTCCCCTTCACGCTTCTCGTTCTGCACCACTCCGCGCTGCTCATCCAGCTTGGCTTGGCTGATCGCGCCCACCAGGTGTCCCATCCGGTCGGACTCCAGCCAAAGCGCCAGGTCGAGCGACGGAGCGGGAACGTTCTCGAAGTAGTTGGTGCGGTCCTCATTGGTCGTCCCGTTCATGTCCGTCGCGCCGACCCGCTCCAGCGGTTCCTGGAACTCGTGGTCGAAATGCTCGCTCCCGTTGAACATCAGGTGCTCGAACAGATGGGCGAACCCGGTGTGTCCCGGCCGCTCGTTCTTGGAGCCGACGTGATACCACACGTTCACCGCGATGATGGGGGCCTTATGGTCCTCGTGCACCAGCAGCGTGAGACCGTTGGACAGCACGAAACGCTGGTAGGGGATCTCGACGGTGCTCTGAGCCTCCAACCGACCCCAACCAGCGGAGGCGGGGGGCAGCAGGGCAAGCATCAGCAGCGCGGGGTAAGAGCGGGCAGCCACGAATACCTCAGACGTTGGCCGGACGAGAAAGGTGTCGTCGGTGTCCGGCTACACCGTCTGCACCAGGGTGGGCGGCGGCTGGTTGATCCCAAGCCAATATCGGCCCATGGCCTGCAGGGTGTCGCAGAAGGGTTGGAACTCGATCGGCTTTTGCACGCAGCTGTTGGCCCCGAGCTGATAGCATTGAGCCAGGGCCCTCGGCTCGGTGGAAGAAGTCAGGACCACGATCGGGACGGTGCTGGTGCGATGGCTGCTCCGAATGGCTCGGAGTACCTCGGGACCATCGACTCTGGGCAGCTTGAGCTCCAGCAGAATGAGGCGTGGAAGGGACGCGCCTTGCCGGTGCCGGAATGGCCCCCGGCCGAGCAGATAATCCAGCGCCTCTTCGCCATCGCGGGCCACGCCGACGCTGAGGTTGCCGGCCAGGCCAGTGAGTGCTCGAAGGGTGAGCTCCACTTCGAGCGGGTTCCCGTCGACCAGGAGGATGTCGACCTCATCCGGCAGCTCGATCTTCATCCCTCCTCGCCCGCGCGACGTCCTGCCGGTCGGCCGAAGGTCAGATGGAAGGTGGCGCCGGCGTCGAGCTCGGATTCCGCCCACACCCGTCCCCCATGCTTATGGACGATCCGCTGCACCAGCGCCAGGCCAGCCCCATTCCCCTCGAACTCATCGGAACGGTGGAGCCGCTGGAACAGACCGAACAGCTTGCCGGCGTATGCCATCTTGAAGCCTACCCCATTGTCCTGGATCGCGATCCCAGCCTGGCTGTCGGCTTCGATCGGCCGAATCCGGATCTCGGCTTGCTCGCGGGTGCGGGTAAATTTGAGCGCGTTGGAGAGCAGGTTGGAGATCGCGACCCTGGCCAGTGCCGGATCGCACTCGACCACGGGAAGGTCTTCGATGTGCCACTCCACCAGCCGCGAATCGATCTGCGGCTGGAGCTGATTCACGACATCCTCCACCAAGGTGTTCAGGTCCACTTCCCGCCTGAGCAGGTCCTGCCGGCCGATGCGAGCCAGCAACGCGAGGTCATCCATGAGACTCGCCATCCGGCTCGAGCCCTCACGAATCCGCTCCGCATAGTGGCGCACGGCTGGATCGAGAGCCGGCCCGCAGTCGTCGAGCAGCAACTGGGCGAAGCCGCCGAGATGGCGCACCGGGGCGCGCAGGTCATGGGAGATGGAGTAGAGCAGGGTCTCCAGTTCGGCGTTGGCCGCGCGCAAGGCAGCGCCTCGCTCGGCCATTCGTCGCTCGAGCTCCGCCGTCTGATGGCCGAGCTCATCCCGCAGCCGGGCGTGCTGGATCGCGATCGCCAACGGAGCAGCGATTTCCTGGGCGATCTCCCGGTGCTCGGCATCGAAGGTCGCCGGCGTGGCGGAGGCGAGCTCGATCTCGCCGATGGTTTCCCCATCGACGATGAGCGGAACCGACAGGACACTGCGCATGCCGTCCTCCACCAGCGGGCGGAAGATCTCCGGCACCTCTTCGGCTCGAGTGACATCCTCGATGTACCGAACGGCTCCACGTCGGAGTACCTCACCGGCGGGCAAGTTCCCCATAGGGACCGGCGCGGCGGCCAGGGCACGGTCGTTGGCGTATCCCGCGATCATTTGAGCTTCTTGTCGCTGGAGGTCGAAGATCACCACGATGCAGCGCTGACAGGGTACCATGCGACGCAGTCGTCCCATGGCCGCTCGTCCAATCTCGGCTGGAGACCGAGCGGCGAGGATCGCCTGGTCCATGTCGTGCAGGGCCGCCAGCCGCTCCGCCGAGCGACGCAGTCGCTCCTCGGCGTGCTTGCGTTGGGTGATATCGGTGACCATGCCCACCATGCCCACCCGAACGCCGTCTCGTCCCACGATGGGCGTGGCCGAGACGAGGCCCCATAGCTCACTCCCATCCTTCCGCCGGAATCGGAGATCCTGGCTGTCTGCCGCGGCAGACGAAGACCGCATCAGGGCGCGTATCGCATTGGTTCGAGATCCGTCATCGATGAATTCGAAGACTGGATGACCCAGCAGGGCGCCGTTCTGGTAACCCAGCAAATCGGCCATCCGCGGATTGACGTAGGTGATGATCCCCTGATCATCGGCTACCCAGATTCCCTCTTGGGCCACGTCCACCAGCTGCTTGAACCGCTGCTCGCTCTCCTGCATGGCGCGGGTGCGCTCCTCGAGCCGCGCCTGCCGGGCCTCGAAGGCGGCCGCGTGGCCCAACGCCGCTCCCATCAGCCCGCCCAGGAGCCGGAGCGCCTTGGCATCGCGGTCGGTAAAGGCATTCGGCTCGGTGGACACCACCTTGAGGACCCCCACGATCTCCTGCTCGTGCTTGAGGGGCACCACCAGCAGGGATCGGACGCCGAGTTGCTGGTAAGCCGTATGCTCGATGCGGGGGTCGATACTGACGTCGTCACTCCGCTGCAGCTCGCCGGTGCGGACGCAGAGTCCTGAGAGACTGTCGCTGAGCTTGAGGCGGGGGGCCTCGACCCCGACGCGAACCCGGGGCACCAGGTCGTCGCCTTCAATTCCCTCGATGACCGCGCCACTCGCACCGGTAAGGCGCTGGCTTCTGTCGGCGATCACGTGCATCACCGCCGCGGAGTCCAGACCGGCTCCGGCCACCGCCTGCTGGACCTCGATGACCGCCTGAAAGAGCTCGGCATCCAGCCGCATGGACTCTTCGGCCAGCTTCCGCTCCGTGATATCGAATTCGGTACCCAGGTAGCCGATCTGTCGCCCCCGGTCATCCCGCAACGGTCTCCATTCGCTCGACGACCAACGGGTGGCCCCGCTTCGGGTAACGATCCGGTATTCCTGATCCCGTAGATCGCCGCCTTTGGCGAGCCGATCCCACTCGGCAAGCAGGGCGGAACGATCGTCGGGATGGACGTACTGGAGGAATTCCTGGTCCCGCAGCTCATCGACCGCGAATCCGGTCAGGCGTTCGAACGCGGGATTGGCGAAGGTGAACCGGTGCTCCAAATCGTAGGCGATCACGCTTTCGCGCATCCTGGAGGTGATCGTCTCCAGCTGTCCCTGCGCCTCCACGACGGCGCGTCGAGCACGGCGGCGGCTGCGGAACTGAACGGTCAGCGCGATCGCCAGGAGGAGAGCCAGCAGGCTCGCGGCGACCGACGCAATCACCGGTGGTGTCAGGCTTTGGAGTGGATCGGCGAGGACTGGGAACACGAGTCGACCCTTGGGGGAGCGGGCTACGACCACACCGGCGCGCCTGACCGGTGTGTGTCACGAAGATACACCCGCGCCGGAGTCGGGGCGAGGATCGCCATTTCGTATTTGGCTGCTGGCGGCTGAGGGCAGTGTCGGATACTCTTTCCCCATGCCGGTCCTCGAGACCAAACGCCAGCGGGCAGCATGGGTTATCCTGGTCCTCGGGGTTGCCCTGGTGTGGGCAATCTGGCCCTTCAGTGCCGGCCTGGTCGGCGCGCTCGTTCTCTACGTGGTCTTCGCTCCCATGCACCGCTGGCTCAGCCGGCGGATTCGGCCGAGCATAGCAGCCGGCATCGTGGTCCTGCTGACCATCGTGCTGGTCGTGGGTCCGGGCATCAGCATCGTGGGTCTGGTTGCGAACGAGGCGCAGGGAATGGCCACGGGCGTCATCCAGAGCCCCCTGCTGGCACGGCTTCGCCAACTGAGGGTCGGCCCGTACGATATCGGGGCGCAGATCGAGACCTTCGGGGCACAAATCGTCTCCTGGGTGGGCTCGAGCGCGCTGGGGCTGATCGGGACCGCGACTCGGCTGGGCATTCAACTCACCATCACGTACTTCGGG
>JBIOUY010000346.1:0-4018 GCA_044867445.1 Gemmatimonadales bacterium | reverse complement strand
GGGCGGTGCCGCGGCGGCCACCCGCGCCAGCACGGCCATCCCGTCGGCGCCCGCCCGGTCGGCCGCCTCGGCCAGCATCCCCTCGCGCGACTCGAAGTGGGCGTAGAAGCCGCCATGCGTGAGGCCGGCCTCCTTCATGATCTCGGCCAGGCCCGTGCCGCCGTAGCCGCTGCGCCTGATAGCGCGGGCGGCGGTCTCCACGATGCGGTCGTGGGTGGCTTCCTTGCGGCTGGGGGCGGGTCCTCTCGAGGTGGCGGCGCTCATATGATGATCATCATATACAGGCGGCGACTCGAGCGCAAGGGGGTACGTGGCTTGGTCGGCTACCTCTCTGCTCCCTCCCCCCTAAGCCGCCGGACCAGCGCACCCAGCTCTTGGATCCACTACCCGCGCCGCGGGACTGACCCTCTCTGTTCTATCACATCGGCTTGCCGGCGGCCCCGCGCCGGTCAGCTTCCCTCCCGTGGAAGGGCCGAAGTTCGCGGAGTCGGTTTGACTGTAGAGGGGCGGAGCTGGTCCGCCAGCACCGTTCGCCCGCGCAGGTTCTTCCAATCGTAGTTTCCCTGAGACTCTCACAAATCCAGCGAGGGACGCGCGCTCTCCTCTCAACCGGGGGAGTTGTGCGCCTGGACTGCCCGGAGTTCGCGCCACGGCCATCCGACCTTCATAGACCCTCCTCTCGCTGCCCTACCGATCCGAGCGGAGGGCACGCCTTTCTCCTTTGCTCTGGTGCGCTCTCCCTTTATACACCTCTACCGATTTGGACGACGGCGAACGGGGATCACCGCTTAGCGTGGCGGTAACCCCGAGTTGCGAACAGCAGCGGTCGCTGAACACGTCCTACTGGTGGCAATTTTGGGGGCAGTCTGGTGTGATCTCAGAAGATTGAAGCGGCCCTTGAGCGGGCGCTTGCAGCGAATCTACGCTCCGCCTGGCGTGGCCGCGGCCGAATCGTGCCGCAGGCAGGAGGTTCCACCCCGAGTCGCGGCGACCGCCGCAACAGAATCCAGAGCTGCGCGCACATCTGAGCGGCCCACGTAATCGGGCGCGTAGTGCCAGCTCAGGAAGGCGCAGGAGTACGGTGCCTGAACCAACAGAGTCCCCACCCTGACCAGCTCCGCGCTGGACATTTGCCACCATTGCGGATTGGTGGACGTGCCTGGGACACCACTCGAGCCATCGCCGCCGTTCAGGTAATTCATCCCAAAGATTAGGCCGAGCCCCAGACGCTTGGCCTGAGCGACGTTCTTGTCGCGGAACTGTTCGGGGGTGAGGCCGGTGGCCGGGCCGTGCAGCGGACCCGCCCATTGAGCCCACGCGATGTCCAGGTCCCGATAGGTAGTGTCGCCGGCGAGCAGCCACCCGGGCGGAGCACGCACTGCAGTGGGGAGAGTCGGCCAAATCGACTTGGAGTAGCGGGCCATTTCCTCTATATCAGCCCGGCTGACCGGCTGTCCGCCCCAGGTTCCCGCCGCGCCGGGCTCATCTATAAGGAAATGGGCGAGGACCAACCCCTCGGTAACGTAGGGACCAAAGTCGACGTCCCGGTAGAGGTCGATCCGTGACTTCCACAGGGCGAGGTTGAAGGTTCCATCGGGGTTGGTGTAATGCCGGCTGGCACCGGCCAGGTTCAGGACCAGCCGGAGCTTTCCGGCTTGGGCGGATCGCAGGATCGATGCCGCGTTGGAGCGCCGCACCGCGAGCACGGCGCCGGTGTAAGGCAAGCGGAACTCGCCGGTCGGGAGATCGAATTCGCCGAAGGGAATCCCCTGCCCGATTCCGGCGTAGAGCGAATCGGGCCCGTTGGGGCCGGCGTCGGGGAATTCGTTGTCCTGGCCCTCGAAGACGCTACAGGCGAGGCAGAGGATCGACGCGAGCGCGGCCAAGCCGAGCTTGGCGGCGCGAGAGTAGAACGACATACAGCTCGGGATGTATTGGGAGCAGAATCGATGAACCGCTATATAATCTACACCGAAAGGAGGAGAATATGGCGACCACGACCAAATCGACCAAGAAACAGCGCCAGCAGCCCGAGTCGCTCCGGCTCCGCTCCATGATGCCGAGCTACACCGTCAACGACATCGAGAAGAGCGTGGCCTGGTACCGTGACGGACTGGGGTTCTATGTGGCGGAGCGGTGGGAGGACGGTGGCATCCTCAAGGGGGTGATGCTCAACGCGGGGACCTGCCAGTTCGGACTGTCCCAGGACGACTTCAGCAAGGGACGAGACCGGCCCAAGGGCGTAGGGTTCCGCGTCTGGTGCGATACCACCCAAGACATCGACGCGCTCGCCGAGCGGCTCCGAAGCTTCGGCGGCTCCATTATCGAAGGGCCGGGAAACAAGTACGACCGCTACAGCTTCACCGCCGAAGACCCCGACGGGTACCGGATCACGTTCAGCCGGGCGGAAGCCTGAGGCTCGGCAGCTAGACGCTTCCTGAGACGATGGCAACCAGGCTGATGATATAGATGGCGAGCAGCGTCAGGTCGAGCGGTCCGGGGCGGCGCATAGATCCTCCTGAAAGGCGAGCCGAATTCGAGGCTCCGGGGTTCGCGCGGCAGCCTAAGCCCGGCCTGTCAAGAGAATATCAAGCGCCGAGCCGCCCTCCTGCGGCTCGGTGGTGTAAGTGGCGTCGTGGACGTGGCTTGCGATCGAGTAATCCTCGCTCTACGCTACGGCGTATACATCCCGCTGGTGCTGGGCTCATCAACGCCGGGACCCTGGATCACGAGCATACGGCTGGTGCCGTTGAGGAATACCTTCGCCGCCGCGTTCCCGATGGCGCCTATCCCAGACGGTGGCGGCGTCTTGGCAATCCACTGGTTACTCGTGGGATTGTAGGCGTACATCCTGCGGCTGCCGCTACCGGTCTGCCCCGGCACGCTGCCCGTCACGTAGAGCAGGCCCCTCAGCGCCGTGCCACTCAGCCCTTGGAGAGTGACGGGCAAGGACGCGAGGGTTTTCCAACTGTTGGTCACAGGATCGTAGACATCCAGGGCTCTGGTAGGAGGGTCGAAATCCTTGTTCCCTCCCACAACGTAGAACTTGTCCCCGATCACCCCGCCTACACCGTTCTTGTGGTAATGGGGGGCAGATGCCTTGGTCACCCAGATGTTCGTGGCCGGATTGTAGCGGAAGAGCTTGCGAATGAACTCGTCCTGATTGCAGTAGCCCGGGGCCACTAGCCCGATGGCGTAACAGCTCCCAGGGAGCACGTAGAGTTTGTCGCCGATCACCCCGGTGACGCCGTCGGCCGTGTGGAGCGGCATGTCTGCCTTCTGGGTTATGACATCGGTCGCCGGGTTGTATTCCCACGTGCTCGCTGAACGGAAAGGCTCGCCGTGCTCGGGGTAGCCACCCGTGAAGTAGAGCTTGCCTCCGATAGCGCCGACCCCGTTCAGGTCGAAGCCGGCGTTAGCGTTATCCCCCGTTTTCACCGACCAGGTATTGGTGGCCACATTGTAGGCCCGAACGGGGGACCCGGTGCCTCCAAAATCGCTGGTCCCACCGAAGACATAGGCGATCGACTGGCCGGCCGAGTTGGGGACCGCGCCGACGCTGACCCCAAAGCCAACGGTCCCCGGCATGGGCGCGATCGGGCTCCAGCTGCCTCCGGTCGCCGCCAGCGAAGGCGTAGCTGGCGCATCGGCCAGGCTGGAAGGCTGAGTCGGGGTCTCTTCACCGCAGCCGCCAACGGCGAGGAGGGTGACGGCGTATCCAGCGAGAAGCGCCAGGTCGAGCGACGCGGGGCGACGCATGGGATCCTCCTGATAGATCGGCGGAATGGCGTTTTTCGATTTCAGGGCGGAGTCTAGCCCTGCCCAATCAAGTGGCTATCAAGAGCCGAGCCGCTGGTGGGCGGCTCGGCAATATCGTTCTCAGTTGGATGTGGGCGAGTTAGGGCGTGTAGAGCTGGCTCGGCCGGCCCGGCAGGAACAGGTACGGGTTGCCGCTGATGAAGACCCGGGTGAATTCGCCACCACTACCAGAGGGCGGCGCGGCTTTGGCAGTCCACTT